>CAYXVU010000048.1:0-27222 GCA_964468725.1 uncultured Clostridia bacterium | reverse complement strand
GAGCGCAGTGCGCAACGGCTCAAGCGCACGGCGGCGGAGGAGATCGGCTTAGACCCGGATATCGTCGAAATGACCTCGACGGCTTACATCGAACGCACGACGCCGACCGAAAAAGCCGACCTGGCGACCGTCAAACCCGAACCGCCTGCACGCCGCAAAACGGTGCTCACCGCTGGCTCGAATTATCAACCGCCCAGCATTGAACTGCTTGAAACCCCCCTTGGCCACCGTGAACAGGCCGAAGAGGAGCTGCGCGAGCGTGCCACCATTCTTGCCGAAAAATGCAAAGAGTTTGGCGTCATCGGCCATATCCATCGCATCAACCCCGGCCCGGTGGTTACCACCTTCGAATTCAAACCGGATCCCGGCATTAAATACAGTCGCATCGTCGGACTCGATCAAGACCTGTGTCTGGCTCTGAAAGCCGAATGTATCCGCATTGACCGCATCGCCGGGAAGTCCACCGTCGGCATCGAAGTGCCCAACCACTACCGCGAGAAGATTTTTCTGCGCGATGTCATCGAATCTGTAAAGTTCCAACAAGCCGAATCGAAACTTGCCATCGCGCTCGGCAAAACGATCAATGGCGAAGAGCATATCGCCGATCTGGCGAAGATGCCGCACTTGCTGATTGCCGGAGCGACGGGTGCGGGCAAATCGGTCACCTTGAATGCCATCGTCTGTTCGATTCTCTATAAAGCCTCGCCTGACGAAGTGAAGTTCATCATGGTTGACCCGAAGCGCGTTGAACTCGGCTTATACGAAGGCATACCGCATTTGCTGACCCCCATCGTCACAGACCCCAAACGCGCAGCCAACGCCTTGAAATGGGCAGTCAACGAAATGGAGTCACGCTATCGCAAATTGGCCGAACTCGGCGTCCGCAATATCGAACAGTTCAATCGCTACATCCGCGAAGGCAAAGTTGCGAAACCGACTGACGACAACGGCGAGCCGCCGGAGCCTCTGCCCTACATCGTTATCGCCATTGACGAATTGGCGGATTTGATGATGGTAGCGCGCAGCGAAGTCGAAACTTCGATTGCCCGACTGGCGCAGATGGCGCGCGCCGTCGGCATTCATTTGGTACTGGCTACCCAACGCCCTTCGGTTGACATCATCACCGGCGTCATCAAAGCTAACATCCCCTCGCGCATCGCCTTTCGCGTTTCGCAAAAAGTGGACTCGCGCACCATCATTGATGCCAACGGCGCAGAGGCGCTGCTTGGCCAAGGCGATATGCTCTTTTTGCCGCCCGCTTCGTCGCGCCTGATTCGTGTACACGGCTCGTTTGTCAACGAAGACGAGATTAAGGCGATCACCGATCACACGCGTAAGCAGGCCGAGCCGCAATACAACGAACAGGTGACGATGAGCGAACAGGAGGCTGAAGATTTAGGCGATTTCGTCGGCGAGAAAGACGAATTGTATAACGAAGCGTTGATGATCGTGACCGATATGGGCCGAGCTTCGACTTCGGTATTACAACGGCGGCTTTCGATTGGCTACGGGCGCGCGGCAAAGATTCTTGACGTGATGGAACGCGAAGGCTTCATTGGCCCGGCAGAGGGCGCTAAACCGCGTAAGGTTTTGCAAGGAGCCTATGATTTCCGCGAGCGCCTCGAACAGAAACAGGTGGACAAAGAGGAGGACTTTTAAGACCCGAAAATCTAACGATTTTCTGTGGATTTCCCCGATTTTTATTGGGAGTTTTGCACAGGTTACAGGCGGGAAATCGTGACGCGCGAAAAAATGGTGAAAAAATCCAGTAAATTCGCAGGTTATTGCTGCAACTGTTGAAATAGTGAAGATTAGCGTGTGAATAGATTTTGAACAAAATGTGTGCAAAGTGCTGCAAGTCGGCTTATTTCTTTCAGTTGCGGTTATAAAACCAGCCTTTTCCACAAGCTTTTCCACAAGTGCTGTGGAAAACTCAGCCAAGAAAACCGACACCTTCATAAAATAGTGCGAGTCAAGCCTGCCGCATTTCCTCGCCTTCCCCTTCAATAAAGTTGCGAAACCTGCAAATCAAGAGAGGGAAGAAAATCGAATTGCCTTGCGTCTAACGAGCGAATCGGAAACAGACAAGGGTAAGTGCGCAAACAGGCGAATCCTTGCAACCCGAAAACCATCCACAACGAAAGGAGTCAACCGTGATCGAAACCGCTAATGAAATCCCGATGGAGAATGGCAGAGGATCTCTGCTACAACGATGTGCGAATCTGAAGGCGCATAAATTCGTGCTCGCGCTCACCTGTGTCAATCTGCTTGCCGTAGGCTTTATTTTGTCGCGCTCAGGGTGGGACAAACCGGTCATTGCTGATGCACCGCAGACCCCTGCCATCGTTCGCGCGCAGGCGATTGAATTGGTCAACGAGCGTGGGCAAGTGCGCTCGCGGTTGAATGTCGAGCCGAGCGGCGAAGTCGTCTTTCGCCTCTTTGACAAAGACGGCACGATTCGCGTCAAGTTGGGAGCGAGCGAAGACGGCTCAGGGTTACTATTGCTTGATGAAACGACGGAGCCAGCCGTTCACCTGCTCGCCAGAAGCGCCAGCACATCCGCCAAGCTCAATACGACCCGCATCGTGTTGAAGAGCGGAAAAGGCGAGCCGCGCGTCATTAAGCCGTAATTGGTTGGCGAAGAGAAGGGGAAGGTGCGAAACGGAATGAGTCTGCCCTGAACGCGGCTACGATTGCGGCTTCATCGGCTTGCAAAGAGTCGGCGGCTATGGAGTATCATCGCAATCGGTTATGAACAGACCCGCTATTGCCGCTTCGAGTTATTTGAATGCTGCGCCGCTCTGCTACAGCTTCGTTTATGGCAGTCAGCAAAGTCGTTGTCTCTTTCTTTCGGATGAAGCGCCTGCCCGTTGCGCCGAAATGCTTAGCGACAAATCCGCCGACGCCGCCTTGATTCCGGCAATCGAGTATCAACGCATCGCCGATCTCTTAGCTGTGCCGGATGCCTGCGTTGCCTCGAAAAGCACCGTATGGAGCGTTATTCTGGCCGCCAAGACGCCCATCAACGAAGTTCGTTCGGTGGCGCTCGATACATCATCGCGCACCTCTGCCGCCTTGATTCAGATCATCCTCAATCGCTTCTATGGCCTGCATCCTGTCTATGACGCTGCGCCGCCGCGACTCGGTGAGATGCTGACTGGCCATGATGCCGCGTTGATGATTGGCGACCCCGCGATGTTGATCGAACGCACAGGACTGCACGTCTACGATCTGGCCGAAGAGTGGCGCAAGCATACGGCGCTGCCCTTCGTCTTTGCGTTTTGGGCGGTGCGTGCCGATTCAACCGCGTGGCCGGGAGAAGTGAATTTTCTGGCAGCGAAGCGCGAGGGATTGGCGCACCTTGACGAACTGGCTGATCTGTATGCCGCACGTCTCGCGCTGCCCCGCGCACGGCTGATCGAATACCTCACCGTGAATATCAACTATGATTTGGATGAAGAGAGTTTGCGCGGCTTGCAGTTGTACTATGATCTGGCGCGCGAGTGCGGGTTGATCGAAGCGGTGAGACCGTTGCGATTATCAGAGTGATGCGGTGGTCAGTCCGGGTTTTGTTGTCGAATGAATCCGTTGACATCAAAACCAAGACTGACCAACAGACTTACGAAGCCTGCCCTTCGGCTTGTGGCGCGTCGGCAGCAGCTTCTGCGCCTTCATCCACGCTGTGCGAGCCGAGAATATGGCGCCCTTCATTGCTTCGCGGGTCAATCGTGCGCAGGTGTTTGCGTCCCTGCATCTCCCAGATGGCTGTCACCTCGCCGTCTTTCTCCACCGCGTGGTAGCTGATTTCGGGTTGTTCCACCTGTGCTTCTTGCTGATCCATTCTTTCCTCCTGGTTAAATTCGTTGCTTTGGCTCTGAAATTCTAAACGCCTCGTTTTGATTGTGTCCAGTTTTCGACTCCCGGCAAATCCTGCGAACCAATCGCAATCATTGATGAGCCATCGCAAATCTTCGCGCAATCAAATCGCAGCGTCTTTCTCCCCTCGCAGCGGACGGATGGGAACTTGTTCTACTCGCCGCGCGCCAACCGTCCGAGCGCGCCTCCGGGATGCCACTTGGCATACTGTTCGCGCGTCAACCCCTTTTTCGATTCCAATACGACGGTGAGCGCGCATAGCACATAAATCTTTGCAAGGATGCTTACTCGCGGAACCAGATTCAACTGTCCGCCTTCATTATGGACGCCGACGCAGATCAACTCGTCGGCGACGCTGGCCAACTCGGATTGGCGATTGCTAGAGATGCCGACGATCTTAGTTCCCAATTCATGCAGCGCATCCACCGCGCACATCAATTCGGGGGTCGTGCCGCTGTTGGAGATCGCTATGGTCACATCCGACTCGCGCACTTGCCCCGCCGACCCATGTGAGCATTCCGTCGCGTGCAAGAAGTAAGCGGGCGTGCCAGTGCTCGACAACAGGGAAGCCAAGTAGCGCGCGACATGTTCGCTCTTGCCAATGCCGGTGACGTGTACGCGACCGCCGCGCGCTTCGCAATCGAGAATGAGCGCCGCCGCGCGTTCGATGGATTGCAAATCAACGCGCTCGCGCAGAGCGGTTAGCTCGGTGAGCGCCGTATCGAAAAAGCCTTCAATCAACTCGCGCGCCGCCAGCGCGGCGTCGGACTTGGGCAAACCATTGCTTCCGTTCAGAGCTTTTGAACTGGCTAGACTCATGGGGTCATCTTTCAAGGTTTGGGCTCGCCGCGCTACTGACCGCTGCGACGATGCGGCTTTTTCGGCTTCCACTGAGCGAACCGCCGCCGCTGACTTGCGATCATGCTTTATGGCCATAGTGGATTCCCCACGCGCGGATTGATAGTTATATTGACCGACAACGCTTCAGTCAAGTTTACGGCGCAATCGCCAGCACCCGCGCAGGGCTGCCCGAACCCCCTTCGATGGGCAACGCGCCGACAAAGAGCACCGCACCGCGCGCAGGCAACTTGTCGAGATTGGTCAAATTTTCCAAGTGATAGAGCCCGCTGCCATGCGAAATTCTGTGTCCCGCGAAATCTTTCGACATGCCGTAATCAATCGAAAGCGTGTCAATACCGAGCGCGACGAGCTTCGGGTTCCGCAGCAAGTATTGAATTGCCTCTTCGGAAAACCCGGGAAAGTGCATCAC
This sequence comes from uncultured Clostridia bacterium, assembly GCA_964468725.1. Classification (GTDB taxonomy): domain Bacteria; phylum Acidobacteriota; class Blastocatellia; order UBA7656; family UBA7656; genus CAYXVU01. The sequence continues at coordinate 22,076 of CAYXVU010000048.1, read as the reverse complement.
GCCGCTGGCATCTGCATTGCGGTACTTCTCCGGCTCGTTGTAGTACTGACTCCATCCGGTTAGCAAGAGCACCGCCGCACCTTCCGGGATTGCCCCCTCTCTTTCATACCCTTCGATGTCGGCCATCGTCGCCTGATAATCCGGGTTGCTGCGCACTTTATCGCGCACGTCAATGACCACAGCCGGAGCGATGAACTTTTTGACTTTGATGCGCTCAATAGTCTCTTTCCAAACGATGAAGTGGCCGGGCGCATCAACATGGGTGCCGAAGTGTTCGGGCACGCGAAATGCGCCTGCCGCATAGCCGTCTTTTTTCAGATCGCCTAATTTCTCGTAGCGAAAGGCATCGCGCTCGCCGCCGTAAGTCGGCGTCTTCGTATTGAGCGGTTGCGTCAGATCGAGAATCTGCGCTTGCCCTTTGAGCGCGCGTTCGAGCAATCCTTCCGTGATGATCGGCGCAGGCGGCGCGGTTCCAACAACCGGAGCGTGCGCCGGAAAGGTGCGGACATAGCGCACCAGCGCGGCAATCTCTGCGGGTTTCAATCGGTCTTTGAAGGCGGGCATCGCATTGCGCCCGACCATGATCGAAGTGATAAGCTGACGGTCGGTCTTTCTCCGTTGAAAGGCTTTGTCGGCGAAGTTCGGCACCTCAGGCATGCTTTCCATCCCCGTACCATCTTTGCCGTGACAGACCGCGCACTTTGCCGCAAAGAGCGCCGCCGCATTGATCGCCGCCGCCGGGCTTGCCGATTTCGACTTGACCTGTGCGCTGCCTCTAACGATGGCGCTCACACAGACGAGGGTGACGAGAAAGAGAACGAAGAGTTTGCCGTTTTGCAGTCGCATATGAAGAACGCCTCTTACATAAGATTTTGATCGCTTCGCAGGGAGACGTGAACGCGGTCACAGTATCTCACGCTCGTTGCCGACGCGGCGAGTGATGCGCTCGCGGTCAAGGTATTCGAGCAACGGAATTGCGTACTTGCGCGTCAAGCCGCCAGTGATTTCTTTGAACACGGCGACATCCATTTTCGGGCTGACCAATTTTTGTGTGCGCACTCGCATCTTCAACTCTTCCAATGCAGCGGTGTGAAAGACCAGGTCGCCGATGCGGATCAGTAATTGTTCGGCAGCCAGAAGTGTGAAAAGCTTGCGCGCCAGATGGATGGCAATCTTATGGGTTGCCGCCATCTCTTCAAGCGTACTGGTCTGCAATCCCGCTGCCCGGAAAGCGGCTTCAAGCGCCTGTTTGGCGCGCGCTTCTTCATCGGAAAGCGCCGGGCGATGGGCGGCTAACCTCAGCGCATCGCGTTCGGCGGCAACTGTCCCGACTTCCGCCAGTCGGGCGATCACGGCGCGAAAGACTTCCGGGCGGGCGTTGCCGAAGACTCTTTCGCGCACCTCCTCTCGGCTTACGCCAAGCGAGAGAGGTTCACGTTTGTGGTGCGCTGCGAGTTGATTCACGACATCGGCAGCGAGCGCTTCATAGGCGGCGGCAGATAGCAAGATGAGCGGCGAGGTCGAGACTTCGAGGGCACGGCCAGCCGCGATCAAAATTTCAGCAAGACCGGTAATCTGCGCGTCGGTTGCGCCAGTACGCGCCGCTAGTTCGCCCGCCGTCAGGGCGTGCGCTCCCGCCATCTCAATGAAGATTTCGGCCTGCTCGATGGCATCGGCTGCGGCCAAGCCTTCGAGCCGAGCACGCGCTGCGTGGTCGCGTATGCGATGTTTATCGGGCAGGGCGTCGAGAATGACGCCGCCGCCGATGGTGATCTGCGGCGAGTAGCTGCGAATGATGAAGCGGTCACCGGGCAATGCCAGAATCGGTTCTTCCAATCGCAATTGCACGATGCCGCCTGCGCCGGGTTCAATCACCAACGCCTCTGCCGTCGCGTGCTCTCTGAGGATGACAACGCGCGCCATCACTTCTGCTGTGCCATGATGAAAGCGGACGCGGGCGCGCTGTGTGAGCGGACGTGAGGCGCTGGCCAGCAATTCCAATTTGCCGTCCAACATCGAAGTGGCGCGCAACCGTCCGGCGGGTGCAAGCGTGGAACCGCGCGCTGCGTGTTCAACTGCCACGCCTTGCAGATTGATAGCTGTGCGTTGCCCTGCCAATGCTTTTTCTGCATCGTGCCCATGCACTTGAACATTTCGCACTCGCGCGCGCACGCCTGCGGGCAAGACTTCAAGATCGTCTCCGACTTTGATCTCTCCGGCAATGAGCGTGCCGGTGCAGACCGTACCGAATCCTTTGATAGAGAAGGCGCGATCAATCGGCAGGCGCGGCACAGCGGCGAGAGTTTTGCCGTCCGTCGTTTCAGCCAGCGCGATCAGGGCGTTTTTCAACTCGGCGATGCCCTCGCCGGTGCGCGAACTGACGGCGATGACCGGCGCGCCATCGAGGAAGGAGCCGCTGACGAAATCTTCGACTTCGGCGCGCGCGAGTTCTAATAACTCGTCGTCAACGAGGTCGGACTTGGTGAGCGCGACCAACCCCGCTTTGACGCGCAGCAGGCGACAGATGTCGAAGTGCTCGCGGGTTTGCGGCATCACTGATTCGTCCGCCGCAATCACCAGCATGACCAGATCGAGTCCATGCGCGCCCGCCAGCATATTCTTAACGAAGCGTTCATGGCCGGGTACATCTACGAAGCCGAAGCGATACTCACCCACCGCCAGATCGGCGAAACCGATGTCAATGGTGATGCCGCGTTGTTTCTCTTCTTTGAGACGGTCTGCATCAATGCCCGTGAGAGCTTTGACGAGCGCCGTCTTGCCATGATCGATATGTCCGGCAGTGCCCACGATGATGTGCTTCATATGCGTTTCCAAAGAGCCAATACTACCTGAGACCGGGGGCGTTCAAAAAGATGAGAATACACTGATGCAGGGGCAACAGAGGCAGGAACAGGTCGCCATCGCGTCGCAACTCAACGAGTCATGCTTGAAAATATGTGAAATGATTGATTTTTCGGCGTGCGAAAAAGGCCTGATCGTTGACAGCCCATTAGGCGCAGAGTAGTATGACGGCTGCCATTTATGTTTGCCGGGCGCATTAAAAACCGGACTGAGGGGATCACGGCTAATTCTGTTGCGAAAGCCATCTGACATGTTTAGATAAAGCTGGTTACAGAGTTCTGTCCGTTCGTATCACCTATTATTTTGCTGTCTCTGAGACCCATACGTTTGGTTCGTTTACCAAACGCAAAACCACGCAAGCCCATTTCCCAACCTCACTCATAGGTTGATTCGCAATCGGTCGAACTCACAAGCCATCGGCTATCTGTTGCGCCGATGAATCCAGTAAGGAGAGAACTATGGCATCCCCTCCCCCGCTCCCATTTCAAGTGAACCTGTCCAATAACTATTTGGTGCTGCCTTTTTTCCCCGCTTATATCAAACAGCCCGGCGGATGCAGCGGAGCGGTTTATCTGATACCGCCCAATGTCAATACCAATACCATCAACCTCTATATTCGCTTTCTCTACACCGGCAATCCTAACAGCCTACCGGCGGTCGGTTATAGCAATGCCGATTTTCAGTTTGCTCTCGGAGCTGTCAGACAGGGCAACGTCCCGCCCGATGTGTATGTCGCCATCACCCTGTTGCCCAATAATATGTGGAACTGCGCGCTCTCAGCCCGCCAACAGTTGATGGCCAACTTCACAGACTTTCTGACGCAGATCGAATCTCAGTTCGAAACCAACTCGTCGCCCATCCTCGTCGCCGGAGCGACTGCCATCATCGCCGGACAGATTGCTGAAATGCTGCCGACCCCGATCACTACGCCACAAACCGGCACGCAACCGCCGGTGCTCGGTGAATCGCTGTTCTATCGCTATGGCTTCAACAGCGGGCTGACCGGAGCCTCTGCGCCTGCGATCAATCTCACGCCCGGCATGCGATTGCGAATCGAGTACGCCGATTGGCAGTATCAATCGCCGAGTTCCTCTTACAACAGCTATATCAGCAACGGGCAATTTTATTACCTCATCAACTCTGTGCCCGGCCCCAATGGCCAGCGTTATGTTGCCTTCGACCCGTATCTTGGCAACATTGCAGCGCCCGCCATTCCGCCCAACAGCGGATCGCCGCTGCTCGCTGGCGGCATCATTGATCTGGCCAGCAACGCCTCGCCGCGCCGCTATTACAAAATCGTCTACCCGCAAAACATGATTGCCGCAACCACCCAAGGCGATGCAACAACGGCAAAGAACATCGCATTTGTCGGAGCCAATTCCCTCAGCGATCTCAATTCCGGCGGCCCCTCTGTGGTCACGACGATTCTGCGCGGGCGCGCCATTGTCATTCCTGAAATCCCGATTTGGATCAGCAATCAAGGGCAGACCTCTATGCACTACGTTCCGGTCGGCACTACCCTCGCCAATGTGTTGGAGCGCTTCACTGCTTGGAAGCCGCTCTACTTCAATCAACCGGTGATTCGGTTGCAGCGATTGCTGACGGCACAAGGCACGGGGCAGGCGGGCAGCACCGGCAACCAACAGATCAACTACACAGGTGTGACTTTTCCCGTGCCGCTCAACAACGTGCCGATTCAGCCGCTCCAAAACTTCGACATCCCGGTCATCAGCGGCGACAACGTGACGCTCAATTTCAATAGCCTCTCTTCATCTGCGGGCTAACCGTCAGCACAGCAGCAAGGCTCGTTCGCTGACCGATTTGCCGAACCGCATTGTGGCCGCAACCGACTGCTCAACCGATGGGTGAGCCAAGCCGCCCTGCACAGGGCTGAACCAAGGTGGAACCGACTATGCAATTCACGCAATCCACTATCCCCGAACTCTACTACGGCGAACTCGGCACCCCGTCATCGCCGCCCGCCGTCACGCCGCAATCATGGTTTCTGTTGCCGAAAGGGACGCCCAATCCGCCGCCGACCATCTCCGTATCGGACAGTTGGCAACTCTTCCCGACCGGCGTCTACATCTTTCTCGATGAAGCCTTGCTGGAAAGCAGCCAATCGGATTTCGCGCAAGCCGCATGGAACTACTTGCTCAACCCGAGCCTGAAGGCCGTGCGCTTTGTATGGTTCAGCAATCCCAATCAAAGCGCCAACGGATTGGTTGGCACTTCTATCGCTGTTTACACGCCTGCGGGCACGACCGACATTCTGACCAGTCGGCTGACGAGCTTCGATTATCAAAATCTCTCGCTGTTGGTTGATGCCAATTGCCCTGTGCAACTCAATGCCGATGAGAGCATCGGCATCCTGCAAGCCGATTCGACCAACACCTCCATCTACCTGACGACGCAATACGGCGGGCAGAACCTTTACCTCATCGGCGCAGCGGCGCGACTGCCGCTCAGCGGTGCGCTCTGTGGTTGCTTGCAATTTCCGATGACGCTCGGACAGACTGGCGGCGTCGCTGACTATGTTTCGCTCGATGTCGGCTTGCGCTATTTCTACCCCACGCCTTCGCAAAGCGCCCAAGCCGAAAGCGACGGCGAAGAGTTCTGGCTCTCCTCTTTGCGCTATCCGGTCTTTGAAGAGAGCCAAACCGGCGTGCAGATTTATGGCAACCTCGACCCGCTTTCGATTGATGACGAGCGCAGCTACTTCGCCTTCAACGCTGCCGACGCGGGATTACCGCCCGCCACGCCGACAACGTTGCAATCGAATTATGTCTCATCGCTCGGCAACCCATTTTCGCTGGTCGGCGCGGATGGAGCGAGCGCGCCGACCAACTTTGCGCGCCTCGCCTTTGCGCCCAACCCGCAAAGTCTGCCCGCCAACAACTCGCCCTTCTATCTTGTGCCGAAGGGCGATTTTCAAGTCGTGCTGCCTTCCTGTTCTTCATCAGCAACATCAACCGCTTCGCCGCCGCCTCTGCGATTGATGAGCGGGCTTTCCGGCGTCGAATATGTGGCCTTGCAACCAGACCTGACCAACTATCTGTCATTCTTCAATGGCGTGAACTCGTTCATTCAAGGCTTCACGCCGGGCAATCCCGTCACCGCCAGTCGTCAATACGCGGACGACGACGCGCCGACAACTTCGTGGGCTTATCTGAGCGGGCAGCAGTCCTCGCAGCCCGCCTCGCTCACCTACTACGCGCAGCCCAATCAATCCGTGCTCTATCAACAAGCCGAAGCCGCTGCACAAGGTAATGCAGCGGCTCTGCAACCGCTCTACTACTTGGAAGTGCCGACCAACACTTTGCCTGCGGCGGCGGCGACGAATCTGGCCTTTCCCCTGTTGCCCTATCAAGGAGTCACGCCGAATGACCTGTTCCCGCCTTCGAATGGCGACGGGACGAATGTGCTCGGAATTTTTCAGCAACTCGAACAGCAAGTCATCAGCCCGTTGCGACGCCAGACGGTGATTACGATTTCGAAAGGGCAACCCGTACCGGCTCCGGTTGCGTCACCTCCGCCCTCGCCGGTCTTCGGCACAACCCCACAAGGGTTGCTGGCGCAATTCGCGGGCGATTACTCCGCTTGGTTGCAACTGATTCTCGCGCAGATGCCCAACAATCAGCAGTTCCTACTCACTGATATTGAAAACAATTCTGCGCTGTGGAATGCGCTGCAAACCAACAACCTCTTTTTGGTCATCTCCGACCCGAAAGCGATCAACGCCTATTTGCAGGCGGCCAACTCAACGATCTCCATCGGCGACCCGGCGTGGGATTTTTTGCTCGACCCTGCTGATTGGGCAAAGCCCGGACTGCCCGGCACGCAGGGCACGATTATGATCCTGAAGTTTTACGGCAAGAGTCTCAAAGACCTCGCCGCAGACCCCGGCACCTGGGTGCAAGCTGGGCAGTTCAATCAATCGCCGCCCATCACCAGCAGCATCATCGGCCAGATCATTGAGCAAGCCGAAGCCAGCCTCAATCAAGGTGACAACGATTTCGCTTACTTCTGCCAAATCGTTGCGGATGCCAACTGGAATGGGATTTTGATTCTCAACGGCAATGCGCCGCTGTCGGCATTGCCTGCGGAACTGGCGGGACTGGCTTCGGGGATTAACCCGGCGAAATTCTTTGCCCATCACATCGGCATCAATGCCTCGAAGATCAATCAAACGACGACGCCCATCACGCTGCAAAATTCGACCCTCTTCGGACTGATTAACTATGAAGACCAAACGCCGCTCGTCAACAGCGGCGTGGACTATCTGTTTCGCGTCAGTTCGCTCAAAGTGCTGTTTGCCAATTCGCAAGTCGCGGGCTTTTCCAGCGTCATTCAACTGATGGTCAATGCCATGTTCGGCGAGCGAGTCATACCGCCAGCCAACCAACCGGCGACGATCATCACATTGCTCGGTTACTATCTACAACAAGTGCTGCCCGATGGCACCACCCAAGATTCTTACTTTTTCCAGACCGCGCAAGGGTCGAGCATCACCCTCAATATGCAGAGTCAGGTGCTCAACGCGGTGCAGATCAACAAAGCGCAATACATCACGCAATCGAGCGCTGCGCCCTCTTCGCCGCCGTCGTCGCAGACGCAGACGCGGTTCGTCTTTTGGGGCTTGCTCGATTTCGTCGAACTCGAAGGCTTCGATCTCTTCTCCTTCGGGCGCGAGACGACCAGCCCGCCCAATACAACGCCCGCCGGATTGAACTTTGCCAATCTGGCGCTCGACCTGTCGGTTCCGACCGATGACCCATCGCAGCAAACGTTTACTTTTGACGCCAGCCAAATCTCGTTCGACCTCGCCGGAAGCTATGCGCGCACGGAGAGTTTCTTTAATCGTTTCCCGATCACCTTGACCGGCCTTACGCAAGCCAAAGTCGGTACAACGCCGACCGGAGCCGGATTCATGAGCGTGCAAAGCCCGCTCAATCAAAGCTCCCTCAACTACCCATGGTTCTCGCTCAACTTTAACCTCAATCTCGGAACGCTCGGCGCGCTAGCGGGCGAAGTCGGGTTCGTTGCCAGCTTCGTTGCCGCCTGGTCGCCCGGCTCCGACACCTACAGAGTCTTTACGGGGTTGAGTCTGCCGGGGTCAAACGGCGGCAAACGTGAAATCTCGATTGAAGGCGTCTTAAAGCTCACCTTCAAAACATTGGCCATCGTTGTGGATACGTCGAGCGGCACGCCTGCCTACATCCTCGTCTTCTTCAACATCGTCTTGAGTTTTCTGAGCAAGACCTTTCCGCCTGGTCAACTCAACGTCGTCTTGTTCGGGGACCCCGACCCGCAAGGCGATAACTCGACGCTCGGTTGGTATGCGGCTTATGCCAAACCGCAATCGAATACCAAAGGGCAATCGCAAACCAACAAGAGCCTCGCCGCCGCGGCGCAGACAAAGGAGGGCTAATCCATGCCAACCCGATTGGTGGTCTGGAACATCGAGCGCTTCTCGATCAACACGATCAATAAATCGTCAGGCGCAGACATTGGTGAGCGCCTGTCGAACATCGCCAGTTCAGCGTGGCGCAACGGGTATATCCGAACCATCGGTGCAACCGCAGATATTTTTGTTGTGATCGAAGTGCAAAGCGGCAGGGGCGATCTGGGTTCGCTGGTGACCGGGAAGGGCGGGCAAGGCGTTTTGTTTCTGCTTGATTGGTTGCGGCTGAATTACAACGTTAATTGGTGCGTCGTGCCGCCGTTGAAACTGGTTGGCCCAATTGATACGGGAGAACGGCTCAACTATACGGAAGCTATCGCGGTCTTCTTTCGTAACGACCGAGTCAATTTTACCGGGCCTTATATCTGGCCAAATGATGACAGCGGCGTTGCCGTGCCGCCGGGAGCGGCAACCGCTGGCGCCTATCCGCCTCCGTGGAACAATGCGCTGCCCGCGCTGAATTATTTTGCCGGACAGGCGGAGTTCTTCAAGAATCCGGGCAATCGAACCGGCAACTTTGATTACATCAGCGGTAATTATCGCCGCCCGTTTCTGACCACCTTCACCGAAGTCGGAACCGGCAGAGTCCTGAAAATTTTATCGGTTCACCCCTCGCCCGGAGCCAACACCGTGACAGTCGTCAACAGTCTGGCTGACATCGTAGAGATTCAACCCTCCGCAGCAGCTCAAGTCGTGGTCGTAGCCGGGGACTTCAATATCAACTTGAAATCTACGAGTACGACACAGAGCCAAGGATATTGGTCGCTCAAGAATTCGGCGAGATTTTCGCAGCGCATCACTTCCACCAATGCTGGTACAAACGGCATCACGCGCTTCAAAAAAGTCAGTCAGGCAACGCCGGATAGCTATCTGACCAATCAGGCGCTCGATAACATCTTCCTGCGCTATGACGGCGGCTTGGCCGCACCGGCTCCGAACAACCCGCGCATTATCAATCCGGTTACCGGCACGGATGAATATAACTCGGCGATGATCTTAAGTCTGGCGCAGATCAACCAGTTCAATGCCTCGGCAATCAGCAGAACTAATAGCTTTCGTGATCTGGTGAATTTCGGGCATATTGGCCCGCGTCCGGGAACAAGCGACCACTTGCCGCTGGTCATTGATATTTAACCTGTCAACCTAGCCATCAAGATCGGAGTCAGCGCGATGACCCTACAACAACTTGCCGCCTTACTGAAACAACAGGCCTCCTCTTCTCCCAATCGCTATATTCAACTGAGCGATCAGACGCTTCAGCAAACCGGCATCAGCCAGTTAATCAAAACCAATCTGTTGCGTCAGGACGGCACGCTTTTTCTGGTGGTTGATCCCAACACGATCCCCGTCAATCCGCCGCAGACCGGCTTTTCTCTCAGCGGGCAGACGCCCTCCGTGCCGCTCGATACGTTTTTGAATCTGGACGCGCGCGACATCTCCATAAATTTTGTGAGCATCGGCAATCAAATCGAATTCACTCTGACCATCTCCCTTACGCAGTCGAATCAACAGCCGGTTTCTTGGGTGATGAGCGATAGTTATCCCGAACTGGCCGGATTGCCTTTTGACAACCTTAACCTGCCAGCCCCGCAAATGATCTTGGTCACGGCAACCGGCGGTACGCCGCCGCAAGGGCTGAACTTTCAATCCACCTTCGCGCTCAATAATCTGTTTCAACAGATCACCGATTTGTTGAAGGGCAGCCAAGCCCAATTGACCGACGGGCGTTCGTTCGCCGAGTTGCAACAATCCGGCACTGCGCCGTATGTGCTGGCCGGTGCGCTGACGCAATCCGATCAAGGGGTGAGTTTCGACCTGCGCGCCGATTTGGGCGTTTCGCCGATCAACATCGGCACCCTCTTTCAGATCACCGATCTATTTGCCGGAGTCAGCCAGCAATGGGTAACGAATTCCGACGGCACGCCCCAGAGCTTGTTGATGCTCTATTTGGGTACGGATGTCGTCATCGGTAATACCACGCCGCCCGTCTTGCCGCTCGAACTGATCGCGCAGTTGCCCATCAACGGTCAAGCTTCGGTGATGACGCTGATGATCTTGCCGGTCAACCCGCTCGACACCAGTCTCGGAAGTCTGGGCAACTTGATTGGGGGCGAGAGTTGGAGCAACTTCTTCTCCGGTTCCGCCAGCAGCATTGGCCAGCTTCTCGATACCTTCGGGTTTAAGAGTTTCGTCACTACCTTTTCGCTCTCCAACTTTTCGGTCATCTCGTTTTCTCTCAACGTCGGAACGTTGCAAGACTGGCCGCTGTTTTCGCCCTTGAAATCCATGTCGCTCGATATTGACTGGCTGGTGATGTTCACCTCCGGCAATACGCTACAGACGGTTACCATCGAAGCGATCTTTAACTTGACCGATACGCTCAGCTTCGATGTCGAGATCATCCTGCCCGATCTGTTAATCACCGGCACGGAACACGGCCCGCCGACCACGCTCACGCTCAGCCAAATCAGCCAAGAGATTTTCGGCAGCAGCTTCAACATCCCCGATGAACTCCTGACCTTCAGCTTCGGAGATTTGAGCGTCGGCATTGATGTGACCAATAAGGTGTACAGTTTCGGCGCGGTCGCCGGTTTGAGCTTCAACCTCTTCGGAACCCAAATTCTCAGCCTCGAAAACATGGCCTTGCAGGTGGTCGTCAACACCTCCGGCGCGCAAACGACCTACACCGTCACGCTCAATGGCTTCGTCAGTCTCGGCCCCATTACCTTCTCCGCTAACGCCACGATCAGCAATACCCAAGACACCATCTTCGTCATGCATCTGGTCAATGAAACCGTCGGTTCGATGCTCAATCACCTTGTGCATCTCGTAGACCCGACCTTCGACATCAGCTTGCCCGCACCTTGGGATCGCTTCCTCAACATTAGCCTTGATGCCTTCGTTCTCAGCATCAACGTCACTAAAAAGAGCGTCAGCCTCAGCTATCCGACCACCCTCGATCTCGGCTTCATTCAATTTACCAACATCGCCTTGACCTATACGAAGAGCGACACGGCGGCCAGTTCCGTGCAGATTGAAATCAGCGGGTCGTTTCTCGGTCAGGAATTCGGCAAAGGCGGCAACGCGCCGCTCGCTTGGGACGCCATCAACCAACAACCGCCCGCCGTGCCCGGCTCCGGCAGTTCGTATCTCGACATTCAATATCTCGGCATCGGTCAGCACATCACCTTCACCAATCTTGATAAGCTCACCAATATGCAGGCCGTGATGACCGGCCTGCGCAATTCGGTCATCCCGCTGCCCGGCAACACGCTGCCCGCCTTCGGCAAAAACGGGTTGAGCTTCAGCAAAGACAGCAACTGGCTTATCGGCGCGCAATTTACCCTTATTGACACGGTGTCGCTTTCGATCATCTTCAATGACCCGAACCTCTACGGCTTGATGATTAGCCTTGCCGGGTCGCGCGCGAAATCGTTTGCCGGTCTGAGCTTTCAAATCCTCTATCGCAAAATCACCAATGACATCGGTGTCTATCACATCGAACTCAAATTGCCCGACGCCTTTCGCACCCTGCAATTCGGCGAAGTCACCATCACCTTGCCGGTCATCGTGGTAGACATCTATACCAACGGCAATTTCCGCATAGATTTCGGCTTTCCCAAAGGGCTCGATTTTTCGAACTCGTTTTCGTTGCAAGTCCTGCCCTTCGTCGGCTTCGGCGGATTTTATTTCGCCCTGCTCAACGGGCAGACATCAACCCGCGTGCCCAAAATCACCAATGGCAATTTCAATCCAGTCATCGAATTCGGCATCGCGCTCTCCATCGGCGTTGGCAAAACGGTCAACGCTGGCGTCCTCTCCGGCGGCATCACCGTCACCGTCATTGGCATCCTCGAAGGCGTCATCGCGTGGTTCAATCCCAACAGCAGCGCCGTCTCCAAAGAGGAGTACTACTGGATTCAAGGCACGATTGCTATCGTCGGCAAACTCTACGCGACCATTGATTTCGTCATCATCAAAGCCAGCCTCGACGTGACCGCTTATGCCAGCGTCACGCTGACCATCGAAGCGCATCAACCCATCTACATTGCCATCTCGGCGGGCGTCTCGGTGCGCGTCTCCGTCAAGATTGTCTTCTTCACCATTCATCTGAGCTTCCAAGCGACGATCAGCGCCTCGTTCACCATCGGTTCGGCCACTCCGACGCCTTGGCAACTGGCCTCTGGCTCGTCCTCGTCTGCCAACAATTCAGCCGCGCCGCGACAATTGGCAGTCGCCGCATCATCCGTTGCCGCCGCTCCTGCGTTGCTGCAACTGCGCGGCCAAGACACGCTTCACAGTCCGCAGCAAATCCGCTATGCGGGACTAACGACCGTGTTGCGCCAACAGAGGATGATGGCTCTCGCAGCGGTGCAACCGGCCATGACCTGGACGCCCGTAGCGGTTTTCGACGGGCAGATTCAACCCCTCGATGTAGACATCCTGATCGGCTTCACGAAGTCTGAAACCGCATCCGGAACCGCCGACGCCGTGTTGCTCTTCTGTCTCGAAAATTCGATCAACCCGCGCGCCATCACGCTCACCGATCACCAACAACTGTTTGGCGACGACCCGCAATCCGCCGAGTTCAACCTCTTATTGCAAGGCATGCTGAAATGGGCGATTATCACGCGTCGCAACAGCCTCGGTGAACCGACCGACATCGTGACCGCAGACGATCTCGCCTATCTCAAATGTCAGTTGCAGCAATCGGCAGTCACGCAAGCGGCCTTCAACTATCCGAACCTCTCAGCGTTTTTCGCGCTCAATTATCAATTCACCTTGCAACCTCCGATTGATGCGACCAGCGATACGGGCGTGACCCTGTTTCCGGTCTTTCCGGCGCTGACGCTTACAACCAATGACAGCAACAACGTTGACATTCCTTTTGACAACTGGCCGCAGCCCAATCAAGCCGACCCGGTGTATCAGGAAAAGATTGACCTCTACTTCCAGTGGTTGCAGGTGCAATTCGACAGAGGAACGGCCAGCCAAACGGCAAACAGTTGCAGTAACGGCGACACCGCGCTCGCCTCGCCCCCCGGTTCGGTTTCGATGGCGACTGTCCTCTTCGAACAGTATTTCAGCATGCTGGCCAGTTCGGCTGTGCAAGCTGCGATTGACGAGATGGCGACCTTCTCTTACACCAATCCGGCGGCCACGCCTTTCGGCATTCAAGATATTATCTCCGGCGCTAACGGCATCCATGACAGCAGCCTGACGCCGCTGCAAATCGTCACCCCCAATCAAGGCACAAGCGGCATTCTCAATACCGCTGCCACCCTGACCTTCAACAGCGACCCGACACAGATCGTCGTCAAGTATCAAGTGAGGCTTGGCGACAGTTTTACTTCGATTGCCGATAGCTTCGCCAAGCAGGGCGCGTTCGATGGTCAAGGGCAAACGCTCAGCGCCGCCGAATTGCTCACGGCTAACCTCGACAACCCGGCTTTCATCCCCGACACGCAAGTTGCTTTCAACGGTATCACCTACACGACGCAAGAAGGCGACACCTTGAATCTCATCGCTGCGCGTCTGTTGGTGCGCGTCGGGCCGGTGACCAGACTGGCACAGATTGCCAACCTCGCGCAGTTCGCCAATGACATCATCGCCGCCAACCCCGGCATCACCCCCGACGATCAAGGCTTTCTCAAACCCGGCACGCTGTTGAGCATTCCGAGTGAAGATGCCGATGACATCACTTCGCCACCGCTTTTTGTTGACTACACGACCGTTGAGGGCGACACCTTCACGCTCGTCGCCGCTTATTTTTCAGCCCTCGTGCAGGGCGCGGTCAGCTTCCCCGGCTACGTCGAACTGATTTTGCAAGACAACACCTTGCCGGTGACCGACCCGACCGCTTTACAACCCGTCGGCACGCCGATCAACCTGCCGCTCCTCACGCGCGCTTTGCAAACGGGTGACACAGCCAATTCGCTCGCCGTCACCTTGATTGCCGCGCCGAGCGCGATTCAAACATCGCTGCTCGCCGTACCCTCAACCACCAATCTGCTGGCGCCGCAAGTCGTACTTGCCCTGCCGGTGCTCACCTATCCGATTCAAAGCGCCGATACCCTCAACAGCATCGCGCAAAAGTTCAACCTCTCGCTCGATCAACTGGCCAGCGAAATCAGCACGACGCCGCAACTCTTCCTCGGCAACGCGACCGTCATCGTCAATCAAGTAGAGACTGTCGGCGTCGAGCTATTGCTCACCACCCTGCTTGGTCAAGGCGAGTGGAATAACCTGGCGGGTATGACCTCGCGTTTTCTGCTCAACGGCCTGCGCTTGCCCGACCCCAACAGCCCGACCTTTGAAGACCTTACGGTCGAAGAGTTACAAAACCCCGCCGTTTTGGCAGGCATCGCCACCCAGCCGATGTATTGGTTAACCGGGCAGCAATTCCCCATTCAAAATCCGCCGCCCGCCGACTACACCATCACGCTGACCGACAGCGAATCGGCAAGCTGGCTCGTCCTACAGAGCAGTCCGCCATCCGATCAGTTGCAATTCGGCCTGTTCGCCGACCAGTTGACCATGCTCAATGAGATTGCGACGACGCCCTTCGACCCGCAGATTCTCTCGCTGTCACGACTCGAACTCTTTCAACTCGCGCCGCCCCGCTTCTCGCTGCAACAACATTTGACATGGCAAGCCGCCACGCTGCCTGCGGCCTCCTGCATCAGCGCCGCCGCGCAAGCGACCGGGAATCCGAGCATCTGGTTGTTCCCCGACGCGCTCATCACGACGCTCACCAATAACAGCGCCAACCAGTTGCAATATGAGGTCGTCGTCGGCACGCATGAAAACGCGAGCACACCGATGACCATCTCCGATGTGAACTGCTACAACTGGGCGACCATGCTGCAATTCACCATATCGCAGCCGCCCGCGCAGAGCGACGGCAGCAATTCGACGGCAAATGCCTACATCATTGGCGGCACGGATGACGATGGGCGCAGTCTGTTGCAATCCGTTTATGAACGGCTGACCAATGACAACGATCAAGCAACTCTGTATCTGCTCTATTCGCCTAACCCGACGAGCGCGAATCCTTCGGGGCTGAACTCTGATAGTCTCGACCCCAATCAAACTTTCTTGTTAAAGACCAACCTCTCTACACTCAGTCACAGCGGCCCGACGGCATTGCAACTCTCCGTGCAGCTAGCCGCTGCGCCTCCTGCAACGCCCGTCTTCAGCGCGCCGCTTGCCGATGCCTCCGATTTCATCAAGTTGTTATGGGAAGCGAGCGTTGTGAACAGCGGCGGGTTTTATCTCAACTATGACAATACCAACGGCAATGTCGGCTTGCCCGCGCAACTCTTCGCGCAAAGCAGCACGGCGACGCTCTACCTGTTCGTCTTGCTCAACTCGCAACTGACGCCCCAATCGCCGATTTATAGTTTCAATAACTGTGCGGTGATTGGCGACAACCTCGATACCTCGCAAGCCAACGTCTTCGTGCAGCCGGTGATTTACGTTGTGCAATCGGGCGACACGCTGACCAAAGTGGCGAACTGGTACACCACCGAATACCGAGCCAATCTGCAAGCGGCTGATGTTGCCAGCCTCAACGCTGATGTCCCCCTGCTCTTACAGATCGGCGCAACCATTCAAGTGCCGGTCAGCGGCCAAGTGCAGAATCATACGATTGTCTACGGCGACACGTTGGCTTCGATTGCCAAGGAGTTCGATACCGATGTCAAAACCTTAGCGGCTACCGGCAACAACGCGCAGGCCGCGATTCTCGCCATCGGCGCGCAAATGCAATTCGCGCCCGACATTCTCTCGCCGACGGCAAGCGTGCCGCCCGGCAACATCGGCTTCGAAATGAGCCAAACCAATCCCGACCCCGACAATCTGCCCTACAATCAACTGACGGCGCAGCAGATGGTCAATTCGCTCTTTCATCTCTTCGGGTATTCGATTGCCGCAACCCCGCCGACCGAAACCGCGCCGGGATTCATCGCCAGCGGCGTTGGCTTGCCCACCGGGCCTGCCAACAGCGATCAAGACGATAGCGATGGCGTCAATCAGCAATCGCTTGATGATGTGCCGCTCACCGATTGGAATTACAGACAGACGCTCGCCATCGCGCCCTTCGCCACCTCCGCGCAAGGCAGCCTGAGCGCCGCCTTGCCTGCGGCTTCGGCTAACCCTTATGCCGGTGTCGCAGCTAATAACTCCGTGACCCTCAACTTTGTTTTTCAAGACATCTACGGCAATCAACAAGCTGCGCCCGAAGGGTACGATAGCCTCCCTATCCCTGTCGGCTACTACGACCAGATCATTGGCATCAGTCAATGGCCGGGCGTCTCTTCCGGTTATCTGGTGACCGGCGGAGCGACCACGCAAATCGAGATAGACCTCAGTTTGCAGATCGACAAATACGTGCCCTCGCCCTCCCTCTCCGTTGCCGCTGCATGGAATGCGGCAAACGGGGATGCGACAACCTACACGCAGGTTTATTACCAAATTCAACAATCCGATTTGCAATTCGCGCTCGAAACGTCGCTCGATCAACGCTCCATCAACAGCATGCCGCCGCGCTATCCCATCACGCCTGACACGCCGTTCTCGTCGTTCGTCAATGCCGCTTATGTCTTCTTGTCGGCGCTGCAAACGCTCGCGCAGTTCCAATACGCGACAGCAAACGGCGATACGGTCAGCCAAGTGACGGATGATTTCGGCGTCACCGGCGCGCAGCTTTTCAACGCTAATGCTGGTCAAGCCTACAGCGCGCTCTTTGGCAGCGCGTCGCTTGCGGTTCCTGTCCTCTACCCGACGCAGCAAAACGACACGCTGAATTCGATCAGCGCCATCCCTGCCTATCAACCATACAACTTGAGTCCGAGCGTGCTGGCGACCAACAATCCAACCGTCGCCTTGAATCCCGGTGTTGATCTGAGCGCACCCAATCGCCCCTATGTCACTCACGACAAATACACGCTCGAACAGATTGCCGAAGAGTGGCGTTGCACCGTCGCCGGAATCGCCCTTGCCAATCACGATGTGCAGAACATTTTGCAGACCGGCAACACCATCACCATAGAAGGCAAAAGCTATGTCACAGGATCGAGCGGCCAACTTGATACCTTTGATTCCCTCGTCGCCATCTTCGCCAATCAGTTCAATATCGCGCTCACGGTAGAAGAACTCGCCGCCGCCATCGCGCAAACTGTGCCGGGAATCTTCATTGACGGCGTTACGCTCACCATCACTGACATCGTTGTTCAGCAAGGTGACAACGGACCGCAACCCTCTTATACCGTGCAGGACGATCTCAGCTTGCAAGCTATCGCCCAGCAGTTGAATCGCAGCGTCATCGGATTGGCCATCACCAATCACAACATCCCCGGACTGTTTCAACCCAACGTGTCGTTTACAGCGTTCGGAAAATCCGTATCGGCGAGCGCCACCGATTCCTTCGACTCCATCGCCGCCGCGTTGACGACCGCTGCTGGTCAGCCCGTCACCATTGCCAATGTGGCGGTGATGAATCAATCTGCCAATATCTTCGCGCAGAATGTCGTGCTGCAAACGACACAAACGGGCGATTCATTCGGCAGCTTGCAAGCGGTTTACAGTGCGAACGGTTTCACAATTGACGGATTGGCTGTCAGCAACGCCGATGTGCCGAACCTCTTCGCACCGAGCACGGCAATCTTCATCGGCACCGATGCGGTTGCTCCTGTCGCCGGTGACACGCTGTCCGATTTTGCCAGTCGGAACAGAGTGACGCCCGATCAACTCGGAGCCTACAACCCGACGGCGAACTTCGTGGTCGGCGCGACGTTGGCGATTCCCTATCTGGTCACCAACACCAACACCACGACGCCGCAGTACGCCGTCTACTCCGCGCAATCGAGTGATCGCTTAGAAGACATCGCGGGCAAATACGCGACCGGCAGTCCGACCTTGCTGGCAACTCTCAATCAAGATTTGACTGGGCTTTTTGCCATCGGGCAGAAGATCATTGATAACGCGAGCGGCAAATTCGTCATCACCGAAAGCAGCGATACTTTCAATTCCATTCTTGCCGGATTCAGTGAGCAAGGCGTGACCTTGACGCTCGATCAACTGGCGACCGCTATCGCTGCACAGACCGATCTGTTGCAGACCGGCGGCGTCTGGATTACGCCGCCGATGCAGGCGGCAAACACCCAAGGCGGACAGGTAAACACGCTGGCGGGATTGGCTGCGAAATATAATCTCGATGCAAGCCAACTGGCTACGGTGAACGCTTCGGTGCAGGGCTTTTTAGCCAGCGGGGTGACGCTGACCTTTGAAGGGCAAACGTTGGTGACGAAAGCCAACGATACGTTGACCTCGTTGGTCAATCGCTTCGCTCAACTCGGACTGACGACCGATGTCGGAACGCTGGCGACAGCGTTTCAAAACGTCAACGGCCTGCTCACGCCGACTGCGCGAGTCGTGCCCTTGCCGGTGGCGACCACCGCACAGGTGGCCATAGAAGCGGATTTCAGCGCCCCGATATTCGAATTGATCGTTGATGTGGTGATGCGTCGGGGCAGCGATTTCATTGATCCTGATTTCAAAGATGTCGCCAGCGTCAGCGCAGCCAGTACGGCGCTTGCGCCGCAACCCGACCCGAACGGCAATAGCGCAAACGGCGCGGGGCTGTCGTTGACCGATTTTGCGACCGCGTTTCAAGAAGCCCTACCCGGTCTGTTTGTCGCCACCGGCTCGGCCATCGGCGAATTCGATAGCTCATCTTCGCGCCGCCTGTGGGTCGTCAATTTGGGCAACTCCATCGGTCAGCAGATGACCTATCAATTCGGCAACGGCAGCCAGATGCAATTTTTCGCCATTCCGCCGATTTCGACATCACTGATTGCCGGAACCGCGCCAATTCAAACCTACACCAGCGGGCAAGGGTTGAGTGGCACAACGCAGCCGACCAATTATCAATCGGTTGATCTCGATGTATGGGCGGCGACATTCCTGCAAGCGATTGATCTCTTCCTTTCGCCCGCTTACGCTGTGCCCGCTTATCAACTCGATCCGGCGCACGCCGCTTACGACAACGTGCTGGCGCAGAAGCAGACGCTCGCCGATGCGATCTCGCAAAAGGTCGAATACATTCTCAACAACGCAGGCAGTCCGCCCGATGCCACGACGCTGGCCGACGCGCAGGCCACGATGTTACAAGCCTTGTTGGTCGAACTCGGTTCCGCCTATTCGATCAATAGCCTTGTACAAGCGCCGGTCGTCGTCACCTCGCAATTCAACACCGAGGATGTTGCGCCGCGCCTGTCAGGCAAGCCGGTGATTTCGCTGCGCGTGACCGGCGCGACGAGCGCGACGCCCATCGTCATCACGTCACCGAATCACAATCTGCCCAACGCCGCTGCGGTCGCCATCGCCGATGTGCAAGGCAATACGGCGGCCAATGGCACGTGGACGATCACGGTAATTGATCAAAACCGCTTCAGTCTGGACACTTCGTCCGGCAGCGGCTCGCCGCCCTATGTTGAGGGAACGGGCACGGTGACGATTGCCATGTCGGGCTTGAATGATTACAGCCTCTCGACGGCAAAAGTGCCGCTGGTCAACGGCACGATGAACGCGACCTTTCTGCTAACCGTGAAATCGCCCGCCGATAATGCGCGCGCCAATCTGGCATTGCGCTATGTGATTAACGAGATCGAAGTGCCGGAATCGAACGCCATGACGATTGACGGCTATCAACCTTCGAACTGGCTGACCTTCATCTTGCCGGTTGACACGGCAGCTTCAACGATAGGGGGAACCGAAATCCCGATTCCGTTGCGTTCCTATCCTTCGCCCGTGACCTTGAACGAGCAGAGCAGTCAGCAGACGCCGAATCAACTGGCCGGGTGGGATTACTCGTTCACCTATCAACACCTCGACGCCGATCAAGACACAACGGAAATTCAATTGCAGTTCAATTCCAGCGCCCCTTCTGCACAGATGCAAACCGGCAACTCGGCGCTCTTTCAAGCGTTGGCGCAGTTCATCGCCGTCTATCCGCAGTTGAAGAACGATCTCGCCTTGTTGCCGCTCATCACGCCCGGTCAGAGCAACAACACGGCGCTGGTCGCCATCAATGTCCTCAGTCAACTGGTTCAGATGGTGGCGACCGCCTGGGGGCAAGGCAATGCCGCTAAGTTTGGAACTACGGCCACGCCGCAAATCTTCAACTACACCTTACAACCCGAACGAAACGATGGTCAGTTTACGACCTTGACGCTGACCGTAGACGGACAGAACCCGACCGATAGCTGGCCGACGATTGCGGTGAACGTCAATGGCACATTCGAATCGTTGACTTTGCAAAGCAGCACTGCGACCTCTGCCCTCTATGATTATCCGCAAGGCGTGATGGCCGGATTGAATTTAGAGCAGCAATTCCTATTCAGCGGGCTGAATATCTTTGACAAGCAAGATGGATGGGCAGGCGTTTCGATCACCCGCAATGCGGATTTGATACCGGGCGTGCCGACCAATCAGAATTTCATCTATCAAACGCCAATCACCGGTTTTTCGGCAGTCGAGATTCCCTTCATTCACGACGATACGCCGATTGACATCAACAGCAGCCCGCCGATTGCGTTGGCGACCGCACTGGGGCATTTCTTCGAGGACCTGCTCACCGGCGACACGGCAACCTCGCGCACCATTCGCGTCGCTTGCAATTATGGTTATCAGTTGGCCGGAGCCTCTGCGGCAACGACCAGCAACGCGCCCTTGCCAACACTGAAAGCTAGTCAAGAGGCGTTGCCGCTCGTCGCCTTCATGCCAATTCTCTTGATTCCGAGTTATGACTTCCAATTGCCTGCCGATTGGAATTCGGCAGAGCCGACCAGCTTCGTCTATCAACTGGCGCAGGCGGTCGTCTGTTGGAACGAAGAGAACAATCCATCAACGACGAATGGCGCGGTCTTCTTCGACATCAGCATCTTTTCAACCTTGTCGGAAGCGGTGCAGATGCCGTTGATCGAATTGACCGAAGTGCGCTACGTTCTGCCGCTGGTCGGCGAAGTGTGCGAGAAACCGAAAGCAGGGTAGCGAGTTGAGCTTCGCCGTCCAGCAAGTCTGGTGAGTGGTTAGCAATTGGCAAAGAATCCCCTTCTCAAAAACCCGCTTTGGGTTTATCCGATATTGGGTTTTACCATCCTTCACCGGAGGAACTAAGCTTGCCGAAATCCGTGTTTACGGACAGGTACGACCGATTGCGAGAAGGGCTAATTGAAGCTAGACGCAATCAAAATCTAACTCAAGCCCAAGTTGCACAATCTCTGAAAAAGCCTCAATCCTATGTGTCGAAATACGAACTGGGTGAGCGGCGATTAGATGTCATCGAATTTTTGGATGTGGCGCGGGTACTGGAAATCAATGTCTGTGAATTCCTCCGGCAACTAGAAAAGAGGTAACTCATGGTCGGGAACGAAAACCCAATCATTGCGGCGGAGCAAGAAACGCCCAATGAAACGAGTGCCCCAGAAGTGCCAGCCGAAGCAAGAAGCCAGACCATACTTGAACGCTGGGGAATAACTGCCCAAGAATTGACCGAGTTGGTTGATAATAACGGCAGTTTGCGCGGAATGCTCTTTGGGTATGTGGCTGAACCAATCCTCAAAAAGATGTGGTTTGAAAAGCCACCTGCCGAATATCTAGGAAAACACGACGACCACAACAGAATGCTTAAAGGAGATTTGCGAGTAAAATACAAGCGCGGATTCAACAACGAAGTGCACCAAGTGAC
>CAYXVU010000047.1:25727-32619 GCA_964468725.1 uncultured Clostridia bacterium | reverse complement strand
GGCGACGGTTGATATTGCCAGCGCAGGCCGTAGTTCAAGGTCAGGTTCGAGTTCACTCTCCATGAATCCTGCGCGAAGATGCCCAGTTCATTCATGTGATTGAACTCGGTGGCTGGCTCTTGCGCGAAGACTTCGCCATCGAAAGATGCTGCGCCGGTGGTCGAAGCAATTCTGCCGGTGAGCAAGGCATAGAGGTTTTGCGCTTCTCCTCTCTGCGTCGTGGTGCTGCCGGGGAAATTGCCCGTAGTGAAGATGTTGGTGCTGCCGGTGGCAATCGGATCGCCCGTAGCGATACCGAGATTGATGCCCGGAACCGTCTGTCTGCCGACCGCTTGCGTGAAGGAAGCGATGCGGGTGTATTGCACGCCAAAGTTCATGGCATGCGAACCCTTCACATAATTGACATTGTCTTCAAACGTCTTCACTGGCGTATTGCGACGTGACTGGGTGCTGCGCGAGAAGAACGCGCTGCTGAATGGGTTGCTGACCGCAAAGCCGCCCCAGAAATCGAACAGTCCGGGTGAAAACTCGCGCGTAAAGACGGAGGTGCCGTTGCCGGATGAGGTCAAGCGGACTTCGTTGACCAGTTTGCTGGTCACCGTCCAGCGTTCGGCCAGCGCGAAGGTGAAGTTGTTGCGATAGATGCTGCCGGTCGTGCCCGGGTGGCCGACGACGATACCGGCTCCCGGATAGACGTTGAGCTGGTTGTTCACGCCATCCGGATCGGAGAAGTAGTGTTGATAGTTGTGGACGAACTCCAGATGGTGATCTTTGTTGATGTTGAAATCCAAGCGGATGGTCGGGAAGCGCCGCAGGTTTCTGCCCGGGTCTTGAAAGTTCAAGTCGAGACGATTGAAGTCGTTGGCCGTTCCGACGCGGCTGGCCAAAGTACCACGTTGCGCGGCGTCATTAATGAGTCCCAGCGCTTCGGCAATTTTAGGGTCAGGTGTGCCAGTGAAGCCTCTCGATGCCGCAAGCTGCAAGACGTTGATGTTGCGGATCGTCCCGCCGGAGTCGCGGTAGGTGTAGATGCCTGAGCGGGCGCTATCGGTCAACACGGTGCGCGCCGGTGACGGATAGTTTTGCGGCAAGCGAAACTCTTCGTAGTTGACGAAGAAGAAAGCTTTGTCGCGCCCGTTGAAGAGCTTGGGAATCGAGATCGGGCCACCAATGCGTCCGCCCGCTTGATTGAGAATCATAAAGTCGCGCGGCAGTCCGTTGATGTTGTTGTAGTAGTAGTTAGCATTGAGCGCGGTGTTGCGATGTTGCCAGAAGGCGCCGCCGTGCCAATCGTTTGACCCCGATTTGGTGACGAACTTGATGCCGACTGCGCCGCCGCCACCGGCTTCCGATCCGGGCACAGCGGTCGAGACGGTCACTTCTTCGACCGCATCGGACTTGGCCTGTGTGCTGGTGAAGAAACCGTCAGAGGATTTCAAGAAGTTGTCTTGAATGTTCGCTCCGTCCAAGGTGATGTTGAGTGAGCCTTTCGGCAGACCGTTGATCGAAGAGGTACGGGGCGTTCCCGGCGTTTGCACGCCCGGCAGAGTGAGGATCAACTGCATCGCGTCGCGCGTCGTCCATGGCAGTTCGCCGATTTGCCGACCGACGATGGTGGACGAGACGTTGGCATTGTCGGCATTGATGACGGCTCCGCCGCCCGTGACGACGACCTCTTCACTTGCGCCGCCGACTTCCATTGTCGGATTGAGTGTGACCGTGGCGCTGATGTCCACCTTCAGGTCTTTGATGACGGTCGTCTTAAATCCGTCTGCCGAGATGGTGAGCGTATAGGTTCCGCTCGGAATGGCGGTCAACGTCCAGTCGCCTTCATCGCTCGCTTTGATGCGATATTCGGTCTGCGTCTGGTCGTTTTTCGCCACGATCTGAGCGTTGGGGATGCGTGCGCCTTGTGCGTCTACGATTGTGCCGGTGATGCGTCCAGTGGTGGTTTGCGCCGCGAGCGCAGGGGCAACCAAAGACATCATCAGGAGCAAAATCGTCAGGCGACTCATAAAACCTTTTGCCATAGGTGACCTCCTGAAAGCCTGCTATGCAGGTTGTAATGTAGTGTCGAACTGCGTGATCGCAAAGCTATTGATGAGTGACATCGCTAACTCTGCCGATTATATTGAGACCAGAACTGAAACTTAGACTGCCTGACTCCCACAGATGATGGCGGCAATCTACATCGCTGCCGCAAAAAATACAAGGCTAGGAAACCGGAAATCTACCCCTCCTGTTGTGCCGCCCGTGCCGCAACCGTGTCGGACTCTCCCCACGTCTGGTGCTGATGAATAGGGCTGTGCGAAAGGCTTTGGGTTTTGCGCCGGCGTTTATTCAGCATAAGGGTGAAGGAAAACCTAACGAAATGCTCGCCCAAACTTAGCAATCGCTGTTCCTCATAACTCGCTTGCCATCTTGCAGATGTAAATTCTTTGAAAACAGGGACTTCATTTTTACGGCTTTAACAGAATTTTGAAGTCTCAGGCGAGAGTTCTTCAAAAAAACGTATAGCCTTCCAAAAAAATGGAAAAAACGATCAGTTGCCGCTCAACAAATCGGACATATTTACCCCCTTTGCCCTCCGCGTTTTCACAAATCCGGGAGGCCAAGCGGGGTAGGAACAGAGGTTGGCAAAGAGCCTGAGGGCAGGCCGGTCGGCAGGATAGCGAGGCTATCGGGCGGAGTCGGTGTACCCGGAGCAAGCGGGTGGTTTGGCAGGGCGGTTGGATGCCGCCGATGACTAGACAAACCGTACATCAAATGGGTTTCTTGAGGGCCGCGCGTAATCGCTCGATGGCCTGTTTTACGGTTGCGGCGTTGGGCGCATCGGGCAGGTCGCGCAGGTAAGCTTCGAAGGCAGCGATGGCTTTTTGATAATCTTGCTGTTGATGATAAATCTGACCGAGCAAGAGTTGTGCGCCTGCCATCTTCGCTCCTTGCAGTTTGTAGGCGTGCAGCAGAGCGGCTTCGGCCTCTTTCAGACTGCCGGTTTGCATAAGTGCTACGCCTAGGTTGAATTGCGCCAGCGCGTGATCGGCCTCTTCCTTGATCGCTTCACGAAGCGGCGGAATGGCGGCGGCGAAATGGCCTTGTTTGATGCGCGCCAATCCGAGTTTGGTTTTAAGGTCAACGGCGTCGGCTTCCTTGCGGATCAGCGCTCTTTTGATGGCCTCTTCCGCTGCCTGCCACATCTGTGCCCCGATTAAGGCTTCAATCAACGGCGCGTGCACCTTCCACAAATCGGGATTGGCGTCCTGCACTTTGGTTAATAGGTCAGCCGCTTCTTTATATTTGCCTTGCTTGTTGTAGACGATACCCAGGTTGAGTTGCGGCAGGTAGATTTTGTTGTTGATCTTGATCGCCTGCTGCAAGGCTTCCACAGCGAGATCGAATTTTTCCAATTTCAGATAGGCGACGCCGAGATCATTGTGAGCATGAAAATAATCGGGTTGGAATTTAATGGCTTGCTTCAAGGCCTCGACTGCCGGTTCGAATTGATCGCGTTGGAGGAAAGCGAGGGCGTCTTCATAAGCAGCGTGCGCGGAAGGCGCAACGTTGCGGTCAACGTCATTGATGTTGACCAGCCCCGGGGGCGAGGTCGGCGGTTTGTTCAGCGGGCGCAGGTGCAGCGTAATGTAGGATGAGTTTTCCGAATTGAAGTTCGCTGATGTTGTGCCATAGGTCTGGCCATCGGATTCAACGGTGATGGTGAACCAACCGGAGATAGAGGGCAGTTGGATGCGACCGTTGGAGTCTGTGTAATAGGATTCGACGCGCATGCCGTTTGCCGTTTCAAGCGAGATGCGCACTTGTTGTTGTAAAGGCGCTCCGTTGGGCAAAAAGACTTGGCCGCGAATGCCGCGTTGGGCAAAGACAGCGATTGACGTGAGCAGAATGAAGAGGGCAGCCATCGCCCAAACAGGCCGAGAAATCTGTGCCTTCATGCGCATCTCCTGGTTCGGTCGCCGATCATCAGAAAACGGGAACGCATGAGATCTGCGTTCCCGTTTGTCGGGTTGTGGTCAAAGACCCGATTAGAAGTTGATGCGGAGAACGAATTGAATCAGTCGTCCGCCGGGATCATTGGTTGTTGACGTGTCTTGATAAGCGGAAGAGGTCTGCCCGAAGGTCAGCCCGATGCCAGTCGTTGCCACGTCAGCCGCCGGATTGCGAAGCAAGAAGTTCGTGTGGTTGAAGGCATTGAGGAATTCCGTGCGGAACTCGACATTAACCGTCTCCGTCACACGGGTCTTCTTGAGGATACTGAGGTCGGCGCGGAAGAAGCTCGGCCCGTAGAAATAAATCTGATTGCCGAGCTGACCCGGCGTGGTCGGCGGGGCGATGTACCTCCCGGTTGGAGCCTGACCATCCCCGATTCCGAACGCTCTCAGCGTGTTGTCAATGATGTCTTGCGGCAGCCAGAAGACAGTGCCGCGATTGGCCGCTTCCGGGTCTTTGCGAATCTTGACGGCCTCTTGAAACTCTCTGGCGCTCATGCCGACCAAGAGGCAGCCCGACTCTTTCTGAGTGACGGTAGCGCGCCCGCAGGTGAGCAACTGCACGCCGCCCGATTGCCAACGCAGAATGCCATCCGTGCCCCATCCTTCAAATATCTTGCCGAGGATACCGCTGCCGGGGCCAAACTTGCGACCCGGCCCGAAGGGCAGCTCGTAGATGTAGTTCGCTTTGAAGGCGTGGGCGATGTCGAAAGGCGAAGGCCCCTTGTTTTCGGCGAAGTTGCGAATCGTCGTTGGTTCGGCTTGCGATACCGAACTGCTGGCGAAGGAGTTGGTCAGCGCCTTGCTCCAGACATAACTGCCTTGAACGAGCAGGCCTTGCGCCAGACGGCGACGCACTTCGATTTGCAAGGAGTTGTAGGTGCTGTCAGCCCCGTTGGTTTGAATGAACGAGCCTGCGCCATAGACCGACGGATTGACGGTAAACAGGTTTGCTGCCAGCCCCGCCGCAATGCGGTTGTTCTGGAAGGCCACGTTGGCGGCACTGTTGCCGAGCAGAGCAGCGGCTGCTCCCGCTTGCCCTTGCAACAGGTGATTGACGAAGGTGGCATTGCCGAACAGACCGGAGGTTGCCGAGCCGAACGAAGCCGTGTAGATCGGCAAGCTGACTTGTCCCGGCAAGCCCTGATTGCGGAAGTTTGGCGCGCGACCAGCAGCCAGTGCGATTTGCAGATTGTTTTGCGCCGCCAGGAACTCTTGCAGGAAGCCGTTCTCGAAGATGTTTACTTCGTTGAGGTTGAAGGTGCGAACCAGCTTGGTGCCGTGATTGGCAACATAGCGGACTTCGAGGACGGTATCGCGGTTGAGTTCACGTTGCAATCCGAATGACCACGACTGGACATAGGGCGTAACCAGGTTCGGATCGAAATCTGCCGCTGGGGTACCGGTCGAAGCGGCGCGCGGGAAGGTCGGTGCTGGTGGCGCAGTCAATTCGGGTAGACCGTTGCGCAGCAGCACCGTGCCAGGGGTGAACTCAATACCGGCGCGGCGGCCTGCAAAGATCGTGTTGCCGGGGTTGGTTGCCAGAATGCTGTCGAATTCATTCGAGCCGCCGGTGAAATAGGAGATCGAATAGGCTCCGCGAAATACGCTTTGATCGCCTTCGCCGAAGACTTTCTTGAGCCATGAATTCTTAAACTGCGGCGACCAAGCAAAGCCGATGCTCGGCGCGAAGTTGTTGAAGTCATCCTGAAAGACTTTGTCTTCTTTGTTGACCGGGAAGTACTGTGTCGGCGCGCCGGCGGTGGTTCCCGGCGCGAAGAGGTTGCCGGGGCCGCTGATGCCGAACAGCCCTTCAAAGCCCGGGCGAATATACACCTCATTGTTGTGATGCGGCGAGAGCACAGGCTGCCAGCGCAGGCCGAAGTTGATCGTTAGGTTCGGGCGGAATTTGAACGAATCTTGACCGTAGAAACCGAACTCCGAACGATCATTGCGCGAGATCGTCGTGCCATCGAGAGTGTAGGTCTTGGTCTCTTCGTTCAACTTGCCGTTGAAGTTGATATTGGTGACCCGGCCGGTGAGCAGAGCGTAGAGGGCGCGGGCTTGTCCCAACTGGGTAGCATCTGCGCCCGGCAGGGTCGCGCCAGCTCCGGTGTTGGTGAAGACACTAATGGCGGGGTCTGCCGTGTTAAGGCCGAATTGCACGGTCGGACGAACCGCTCCGCCCGACAGTTGAGAGAAGAGCGAGACGTGTGAATAGGACATCCCGAAACGCATGCTGTGACGACCCTTGATCCATGACACATCGTCATTGAATTGCTGATACGGTGAATTCCGGCGCTGCGGCGCGGTGACCGTGAAGGGGTCTGAACCGAGCGGGAAATCGGGGACGAAGCCGCCGAAGACATCGAACGAACCAGGCGCGACTTCGGGGAAGAAGACGACTGTGCCGCCGACGAGTCCGAAGCGCGCTTCGTTGACTAGCGTCGAGGTCAACTGCGAACGCAGAGCGGTGGTAAAGGAGAAGCGATCCGATCCCTGACTGCCGATGATCTGCGGAACCGGTTCCGGAAAGGCTGCATCCGCGCCATTGAGGAAGTCCACTTTCGAAGCGAAGTCCTGATAGTTGTAGATGGCTTCAATCGAGTGTTTTCTGGTGACATTGATATCAAAGCGCACCGTCGGAAAGCGGCGCGTCTGCCCACCTGTATTGGTGAAGGTTAGGGTTTGGAAATTCCGGTCGGTAGAGTTGAGCAAGGCTCCGGCAGCCGTCGAAGCGCGCATGGCGGAGAGAATGCCGCCGATGGTCGGGTCAATGGTGTTGGGGAAGTTCCTGGCTCCCGCCAGCGCCAGCAAATTGACGCCATTGGCCGGGCCATTGGGGTAGCGGAAGGTGCCTGCCATAGCATCCGGGCTGAGAAGGGTGC
>CAYXVU010000047.1:0-25717 GCA_964468725.1 uncultured Clostridia bacterium | reverse complement strand
ATACTCTTCATAGGAGATGAAGAAGAGGGCGCGATCACGGATGATCGGGCCGCCGACTTTGAAGCCGATCTGATTGAGCAGCACGCGGGCGCGCGGTGTTTCGACCAAGCAGCCGGGTTGCGCCGGATCGCAGCCCGGCTGTTCCGGATTGCGGACACGCTGAATGGTGTTGAAGTAGAAGTTGGAGTTGAGCACCGGATTGCGGTGATACCAATAGACGCCGCCGTGATAATCGTTCGTGCCGCCTTTGGTCACGAAGTTGATATGGACAGCGCCGCCAGCGGCGGCCTCTGCACCCGGCGTAGCCGAGGAGACGGAGACTTCTTCAATGGCGTCAATGCGCGGACGAATATAGGTGAAGAAGCCATCGGACGAGCGCAGCAACGGGTCTTGCGCGTTGATTCCGTCTACGCTCAGATTGAGAGCCCCTTTCGGCAAGCCGTTGACGGTGGATTGCCGCGGGCGACCGGGAGTCGCTGTGCCCGGCAGATTGAGCACCAAATCGAGGGCATCACGCGAGGTAAAGGGGAGTTCGGTGATCTGCCGACCGGTGATTGTCGAGCCGATGTTGGTAGATTCTTTTTGGAGAATCTCCGCACCGCTGGTGACGGTGATCGTCTCGTTGGCCGCGCCAACTTCCATAACGATGTTCACGGATGCCGCTTGTCCGGCTTCGGTCTTAACGTTTTTAATGATCGTCTGCTTAAAGCCTTGCGCCGTTACAGTGACGGTATAGACGCCGACAGAAAGCGAGGCGATGCCGAAGATCCCATCATCTCCGCCCTTGAGTTTATACTCTTTACCTGTCGCGTCTTCCGTAATGACGATCTGAGTGTCAGTGATGACAGCACCCTGCTGATCAACAACCGTGCCGCTGATGCGCGAAGTGGTTTGCACCTGCGCCGTGATCAAGTTAGAGAATGAACCCAGCGCCAGAAGGGCAGAAAGCAGGTAAGCCGAGACTTTCCTTCCAAGGAACACTTTCTTCATGGTGAATCTCCTTTTTGATTATTTGGGAAAACCGCTTGGTAATTTCCACTGTCAGTTTGCGCCTGACACCGCACGGCTTTCTTGGGGTTGTCGTTGTTCGAAACTGCTGTAACCACTAAAGGATTAAGCCAGTGTTGCAACCGCCCGATTTGGAACAGGAGATTCAGACATTTTCCCTCTGTTTATATACGAACAGACCGCTAAACGTGGATAGACTGCCTTCTCAGTTGTTTGAAAGCTTCAGCTTGAGACAAGAGCTAAAGTCAGGCAACTCGTATGCCTGATTTCGGCTTCGGCCAGATCGTTTGTATCTCACTCAAATTGCAGAGGTTCGAAGCTACAAGGAGAGTAGTTTGAAGCACCGGAAAATGAATTATTTACGAAAAAATGAATGTCATGCAAAATTTTGGATTTTTATGCGAATTTGCTCTTCCTTCCAGAGGCGAATGGCAACTTCTTCAAGGAGCCACGCGCGCAATCGTCAGGATGCTAACGCGTTTCGCCTGTGCTTCGAGCAAAGACCTTGTAGCCTCTTTCAGGGTGCTGCCGGTCGTATAGACATCATCAACCAGCAGAATCGCAGCCCCGGCAACTTTGCGCGGTCGGATGACTGCAAAAACGCCCGCCACTGATTGTTGCCGATCCTTTTCATCCATCCCTGCGCGATGGCGCTCTGTATGTCGGGTGCGTATCAGACTGCTTGCATCAAGCGGAATGTAAAGTTGTGAAGAGAGGAAAGCAGCGATCTTCTCTGCCTGATTGAAACCGCGCTCGCGTCGGCGTTTCGGGTGTAATGGAATGGGGATCACTACGTCGCAGGCCAAAGCTGTTTGCTGTGTAGTAACGGTCTGCTCAATGATCTTTTGCAACCGCCGACAAATGTGAGGCTGTGATTTCAAGAAGAGGATATTTGCTTCCAATGCTCCCGCATACCAACCGCAGGCGCGCGCCGCTTCATAGGGGTGTGAAGAACAATGGCCACATAGCCGTCCGTTGGCGGAAAGATTTGCGATTGGTGGTCGAGCCGTTGGGGCACCCGACAATCGGTTGTTGGAATGCGGCAGATGCCCGATCTTCGATTCTGGCAAGCCGCATTTTTGACAACACACTGGATCGCCAAAGAGAATGGTCGTCGCCGCCGTCTCCCAGCAAGTTTGGCAAACAACCCCATCCTCCCACGATTCGATAGGCGCGTCGCAGAGACGGCAAGGTTGCGGGTAGGCTACCGAGAGCAACCCATCGCGTACCGCTTTGAGATAGCCAAACAAGAGTCGGCTCCGAAGGGGGAGGGAAGATAAAAGGTTTCCGTTGTTGGGTAAGGCGTGTATGACCAGCGGTCATCACGCCTCTTGTTCAACCAGCAGTCCTTGCTCTAGCAACTCTTGACAGGTTATGCAGTAGGGCGTCCAAGGGATGGCTTCGAGGCGTTTTTGACTAATCTCGTTGCCGCAATTGACGCACTCCCCGTATTCGCCATCGGCCAGCCGCGCCAGTGCCTCTTCGACCAGCCGCAGATTATTGCGCTCATTGGTACTTTGCGAAAAGAGTAATTCTTTGGTGTATGAATTGGAAGCTTTGTCAGCCGGGTCTTGGCTGACTTCACGGTCAGCCTCGCGTCCGTAATCTTCGGTCTTCTCAACCATTCCAAGCAATTCATTGCGCCGTTTGAGCAATTCGGACTCGTAATGTTTTGCTTTCTTCTTATCCATCTAATCTCCCAATTGAATGATATAGTCTGCGACCGCCCTGCCATCGCAATCTGCTAATTCTATCCAAATCTTTTCATTTTTGGTAAGGCAAATCATGCAAGATCGTATGAGCGCGATAGACCTGCTCCAACAACACCGCCCGCGCCAATTCATGGGGTAAGGTCAGGCGTGACAAAGCCAATGTCAGATTGGCGCGGTGCTTGACAGCCGCGGCCAATCCGGCGAACCCGCCAATCACCCAGGTCAATTCTTTGCTGCCAGTTTGTCGGTGACGCTCGATGAAATCGGCCAACTCGAAGGAGGTCATCTCCCGCCCGTGTTCGTCGAGAGCGACCACAAAGGCTCGGTCAACGAGGCGCGATAAAATGGCCTCTCCCTCTTTTTCAATGAGCTTGCGCGTGTCCTTAAGGGCGCTCGGTTCTCGAATCTCGATCACCTCAACGTGCGCAAAGCGATTGACGCGGTTGCGGTACTCCTCGATCAGGTTTCGCAACGCAGCGTTTTTCGTCTTCCCCACCCATACGAAAGTCAGCTTCACATCGGTTTCTCGCAGCCGGGTTGCGGCGGCCTGTGCCCCGCCGAGCCGAATCGCATCAACTCCCCGAATTTCTTCGCACCTTCATCGCATTGATGTTATAGCGTTCCATCTTCTCGTAGAGATTTTTCCGGCTGATGCCCAAAATCTCCGCCGCGCGGGTTTTGTTGCCGCGCGTATAGTCCAAAATCTCACGGATGTAGACGGCTTCGATCTCAGCAAGCGAAGGCTTATGGGTGCGCGACTGCATCAGCCGCGTCGCCGAGCGCAGATACTCCGGCAGATGCTCTACGCCGATGACATTCTGCGTTGCCGCCAGCACCGCTCCTTCGATGATGTTACGCAATTCCCGCACATTGCCCGGAAAATCGTAACCGGCAAGCGCGGTCAACGCTTCGGTCGATAAGACCACCCCGGCGCGTCCATTGCGCGTCGCAAAGAGGCGCACGAACTCTTCAGCCAACTCGGACAGGTCTTCCATCCGTTCCAACAGGCGCGGCAATTCGATGGTGACGACCGCAAGCCGGTAATAGAGGTCATCCCGAAAGGCGCGCGTGCGCACCGCCTCTTTCAGCGCGATGTTGGCCAAAGCGATGATGCGAACATCGATATTGATTGAGCGTTTACCGCCTAGTCGTTCGAAGCTGCGCTCTTCGATGACGCGCAGCAATTTGGCTTGTGAGGATGGGCGCAAACTGGCAATTTCATCTAGTACTAACGTGCCGCCTTCCGCCGCTTCAAAGCGCCCCGGCTTGGATTCAAAAGCGCCCGTGAAAGCGCCTTTCTCGTAACCGAACAGCTCCGATTCCAGCAACTCCTCCGGCAGCGCCGCACAATCAATCTTGATGAAGGGGTGATCCCGACGCAGACTGCGGTCGTGCAAAAAGCGAGCCAGCGCGTCTTTGCCGGTTCCCGATTCGCCCAATACCAGGATGTTGGCATCGGTGGCCGCCACCCGATCAACGAGATCGGCCACTTTCAACATCGCGGGCGCTTTGGTAATCAGTTTCATAGCTTCGTCAATCGGCAGGCGCAGCCTGGGCGAGAGGCTGCACACTTCGGTCTACACTTCCAGCGTCACTCTCTTGGCATCACGCCACAAGCGTTCCAGATCATAAAACCGGCGTGAGGATTCGCTGAAGACATGAACGATAAAATCTCCGTAGTCGAGCAGCACCCATTCCGCACTGCTGTAGCCTTCGCTGTGCAAGGGGCGCTTGCCAGCTTTGCGGAGTTGTTCTTCGATGGCTTCGGCGATGGCTTTGACCTGTCGCGGATTAGCGCCGGAGGCGATGACAAAGTATTCGGTAAACGAAGCGACCTCTTTGAGGTCGAGTGCCACCAGATCAACGGCTTTTTTGTCGCTCGCCGCTTGCGCGGCGATTTGAATGGCAGCCTCCGTTTCCAAGGTCAGTATGGACTGGGTGTTCGGATTTCTACTCATCAATCAATGCCTATACAGTTCGTATTTCTCAAGGTATTGCCGCACGCGCGCCGGAACCATCGCGGCGATGCTCTTACCCGCGCGTGCGCGTCTACGAATTTCCGTCGAAGATATATCTCGGTTTACATAGCTCGTCAAATAGATCAGGCCGCTGTGCGGCTGCCGATATGTCGGGTCGAGCGCCGCGATTGATTGATCTCCGACATCAATCAATCGTGCCTTGAAAGGCTCCGGCATGGCTGCCCGATCAAGGGCAACGCCGCCGCGCGTCACCACGATCAAGTGGCTTTCGGCTAATATCCGTTCCGGCGCGCGCCATGTATGAAACTCTGCGAACGAATC
The DNA here is from genome assembly GCA_964468725.1 of uncultured Clostridia bacterium. GTDB lineage: Bacteria > Acidobacteriota > Blastocatellia > UBA7656 > UBA7656 > CAYXVU01. Next base: position 20,697 of record CAYXVU010000047.1, on the reverse strand, counting down.
CGCCCCCATCACGAAGAAGAATTTCGCCTCTGCCCCGAGACGTTCGCGCAAACGGGCGAGCGTCTCGAAGGTATACGGTCTTTCCGGAGCCTCAAGCTCCATTTTGGAGACCCGCAGGCGCGTCTCGTCCGCCGTTGCCAGCGCTGCCATCGCATAGCGGTGATACGAACTCGAAATCGCCTGCCTCCCTTTATGCGGCGGGCGGTGCGCCGGAATCAGCAGCAATCGTTCCAGATCGAAATGCTCGATGATGGCGTGCGCGATTTCGAGATGCCCGTTGTGAATCGGATCGAAGGTGCCGCCAAAAATTCCGATGCCTTGCTCACTCATAGGGACGGGGTTCTCGTTGCCAGTTATCGTGTCGAGAGGTGAAGGCTCCTGCTTGGCGATACCCAGAAAAGGTGTCTACAAAACAGCAACCCGCACGGCTAGCCCTCTATTGCTGCTGACAGGCTGTGCGGCTGCGCGAGGGCTGCGCCCAATGCCTGCACCAACTCGCGCACCCCCGCACCGGTCACCGCTGAGATTTCAAACAGCGGCAGCCGACGCTCCCTTGCTGCCGCGCGCAAGCGTTCCAACTTTGCCGCATCATCCAGCGCATCAATCTTCGATGCGGCGATCATCTGCGGCTTATCGAGCAAGTCGGCTTTGTAGAGTGCCAACTCGCGGGTGATCGTCAGAAAATCATCAACTGCATCCCGCCCGTTCTCCGAAACATCAACCACATGTAAAAGCAGCTTAGTGCGTTCGATGTGACGAAGAAATTCGAGACCCAAGCCCGTGCCTCTATGCGCTCCTTCAATCAATCCGGGAATGTCGGCAACGACAAAGGAGTCACCCTCTCCATAGGCCACGACACCGAGATGCGGTTCGAGAGTGGTAAACGGATAATCGGCGATCTTAGGACGAGCGGCGGAGATGCGAGAGATGAGGGTAGACTTCCCGGCATTGGGAAACCCGACCAACCCTACGTCAGCAATCAGCTTCAACTCCAGATCGAGAGTTCGGACGACGCCGGGTTTGCCATCTTGATGATAGCGAGGCGCGCGATTGGTCGCCGTCGCAAAGCGCGCATTGCCGCGTCCGCCGCGTCCGCCGGGCGCGATGCACAAACGCTCGCCCGGTTGCGAAAAATCGTGAATCACTTCGCCCGTGTCGTGATCTTTGACCAGCGTGCCGAGCGGCACGAGCACCGTCACATCTTCGCCGTCTCTGCCATGACGGTTGCTGCCTTCGCCGTGCGCGCCGCGACCGGCGCGGAACTCCGGGTTGAAGCGAAACTGCAATAAGGTGTTCAACTGTTCGGTGGCTTCAAAATAGACCGAACCGCCGTTGCCGCCATCACCTCCCGACGGGCCACCACGCGGGACGAACTTTTCCCGCCGGAAAGCCGTCACGCCATTGCCGCCGTCGCCGCCTTTTACTACGATTCTTGCCCGGTCTAAAAACTGCATCTCGCTGCGATGGTCGGAAGCCGCTGGTCTGTAGCCGGTGGTTGACCGATAACCGGCCGCAGATAACGGACGACCAATTACTGTGGCGGATAGACGCTGATGAACTTGCCTTTGCGCCCCTTCTCTTCGAATTTCACGAAGCCGGTGACGAGGGCAAAGAGCGTGTCATCGGAGCCGCGTCCGACGTTGTTGCCCGCTTTAAATTTGGTGCCGCGTTGGCGCACCAGGATTTCGCCGCCGTTGACCAACTGACCGCCAAATCGTTTTACGCCCAATCGCTGGGCATTCGAATCGCGCCCGTTGCGCGAACTGCCTACCCCTTTTTTATGTGCCATAACGCCTCTGACTTTTCATTCGTCGCTCGCCTTTCGGCCAACGACGCGAAACGCTTTCACCCAACGGAAAGAGACTCTCCGCGCTTAACCGATTGAATCAATGCGAACCGCCGTGAACCCTTGTCGGTGGCCGTGTTTCTTCTTGTACTGTTTGCGCCGTTTCTTCTTAAAGACGATGATCTTCGCGCCGCGCCCGTGTTCGACGACGGTTCCCGAAGCGCGCACCCCGTCGAGTACGGGGCTACCAATCGTCGTCGCTTCGCCATCCGCACTGAGCAACACATCGAATTCAACGGTTGCGCCGACCTCCGCGTCGAGCGACGGGACTTGAACGACTTCGCCCGCCGCGATGCGGAACTGCTTTCCGCCTGTTTGAATGATTGAGTATGCCACAGTCATCTCCCTCCAAAATTACACTGTTGACGAAAGTCCCCGATTATAGCCGCGCATTTTTATCAGTGTCAACGCTTATGGCTCGAATCCGATTGACGCAATGAGGGCGATTGCCTATGCTACGCCCGTCTTTTGTTACAGCCCGGATTAACCGTATGCCATCTCGCAGGTCGGAAATCACCGAGTTGTTGCTCGCTTGGAATACCGGCGATGCGGCAGCGGCTGAGCGGTTGATGACCATCCTCTACACGGAGCTGCGCCGGTTGGCTGCGCGTTACTTGAAACGCGAACGCCGCGACCATACGCTGCAACCGACTGCGCTGGTACATGAAGCCTACCTACAATTGATTGAAAGCCCCAGCCTCAACTGGCAAAATCGCGCCCACTTTTTCGGGGTTGCTGCGCGCTTGATGCGCCACATCTTAGTTGACCATGCGCGTCGCCATCAGGCGGCCAAACGCGGCGGCGGGTATAAAGTTTCACTCAGCGAGAACCTCACCCTTGTCGAACCGACAGATTTCGATCTATTGGCGCTCAATGATGCCCTCGAACGATTGGCGGCGCTGGATGAGCAACAGAGTCGCGTCGTCGAATTGCGCTACTTCGGCGGGCTGTCCATTGAAGAGACGGCCGAGGTGTTAGCCATCTCGCCCGCCACCGTCAAACGTTCATGGGCGAGTGCGCGCGCTTGGCTACATTATCAACTGAAGACCGGCTCAGAAACCTCATGAAGGCAGAACGGTGGCAACAGGTTCGCAGCATTTTGGAGGCCGCGCTGGAGTTGGCTCCTGACGAGCGCGCTGCCTATGTCAAGGCTGTCTGTGCCGATGATGGGGCACTCAAGGAAGAGGTGCAGTCCTTCATCTCGTCTTATGAAGAGGCCGGAGATTTTTTAGAAAACACGCCGCTTCTTGATGATGCCATACAACTGGATGATCCCGAACCTCAGATGCTAGTCGGGCAACGCCTCGGCCCCTACAAACTGATGGGCGAAATTGGGCGCGGCGGCATGGGCGTAGTCTTTTTAGCCCTGCGTGACGACGACGAATACAAAAAGCGCGTCGCTATCAAACTGGTCAAACGCGGCCTGAACAGCGACGAAGTTCTTCATCGCTTTCGCCATGAACGCCAGATTCTCGCTAGCCTCGATCATCCCAACATCGCCCGTTTGCTTGACGGCGGCACAAGCGCCGAGGGGCTGCCCTATTTCGTGATGGAGTACATCGAAGGCACGCCCATTGATCGCTACTGTGACGAAAACCGATTTTCGATTCGCCAACGCCTTCACCTGTTTCGCAAAGTCTGTTCGGCCATTCAATACGCCCATCAAAATTTAATCGTTCATCGTGATCTCAAACCTGGCAATATCTTGGTCACCGCCGAGGGCGAACCGAAACTGCTCGATTTCGGCATTGCCAAACTTCTCAACCCGGAACTCTATGCGCAAACCCTGTTGACTACTGCCCTGTCAACCAGGCTGATGACCCCTGATTATGCTAGCCCCGAACAGGTGCGCGGGCGCAAGATCACCACTGCCAGCGATATCTATTCGCTTGGCGTCATGCTGTATGAACTGCTCACCGGGCATCGCCCGTATCGCTTCACCGACTATCGGCAGGAAGAGATTGAGCGCGTCATTTGTCAAGAGCCTCCCGAAAAACCGAGCGCTGCCATCAAGCGTATCGTTGAAGAAGAGAAGCCCGATGGCGCTCCACCGACGACGCTGACGCCGGAACGGGTGAGCGAAACCCGCGAGGGGCAACCCGAAAAGTTACGCAAAAAGTTGGCGGGCGATCTGGATAACATCGTGTTGATGGCCATACGCAAAGAGCCGGAACGTCGCTATTCGTCGGTGGAACAACTTTCCGAAGACCTGCGCCGCCACTTGGAAGGCTTGCCGGTTATCGCGCGACCCGACACCTTCGCCTATCGCACTTCGAAATTTATCCGGCGCAACAAAATTGCTGTCGCCGTCGCCGTTGCCTTCTTTGTACTGACAGTAACGGCGGCCATTCTCATCATCGGCCAATCCATACGGGCGCAACGCGAAAGCGCCAAAGCGCAGCAGGTCTCGCAATTCTTAATCGAGTTGTTCAACGTCTCCGACCCCGGCCAAGCGCGTGGCAACACGATTACGGCGCGCGAAATTCTCGACAAAGGTGCAACTCGCATCGAACGCGAATTGGCAGATCAACCCGCCGTGCAAGCGACTTTGATGCATACCATCGGGCAGGTCTATGCGAAGCTCGGTCTGTATGACGCAGCCCAACCGCTCTATGAAAAGAGTCTCGCCATTCGGCGCGACCTCTATGGCGAAACGAGCGCCGAATACGCAGAGAGCTTGAGTTATCTGGCGATGGTGTACAGCGCAAAATCCGATTACCAGCAGGCGGAATCCTTAGACCGGCGGGTGCTCGACATTCGTCGCCGCGTGCTCGGCGACGAACATTTCGAAGTAGCGCGCAGCCTCAATAATCTGGCCTATGTCTTGGCGCTCAGAGGCGAACGCCAAGCCGCCGAGCCGCTCTATCGCCAAGCCATTGCCATGCATCGTAAGGTCAAAGGCAATGAGCATGAAGATTTGGCCAGTACGCTCAACAATCTGGCGATGCTGTTGGACAACACCGGCCAATACGACGAAGCCGAAGCGTTGTTTCAAGAAGCCTTGGCCATGCGGCGCAAATTGTTCGGCGAAGACCACCCGGATGTCGGCGTCAGCCTAAACAATTTGGCGGGGTTGTATCGTCGCAAAGGAGATTTGGCGGCGGCTGAACAACTCTACGACGACGCGCTCGCCATCGCACGCAAATCGCTCGGCGCAGAGCATCCGACCGTTGCCACGCTGATGAATAACTTGGGCGTGCTGCTCACGAGTACTGACCGCAAAGATGAAGCCGAACGCTTACACCGCGAATCGCTGGCGCTGCGTCGCAAACATTTCGGTGACGAGAGTATTGATGTGGCTCTGAGCTTGAACAACTTGGGCTTGCTGTTCTATGAGCGTCAAGAGTATGACGAAGCTGAAAAGCTCTACCGGCAAGCCTTGGCCATTCATCGCAAGCAACTGGGCGATCAGCATCTCTCCGTCGCCATTGACTTGAACAACCTCGGCTTGTTGTTCAATAGAAAAAAGGAGTACGCCGCTGCCGTCGAGACGCTGCGCGAATCGTTGGCGGTTTATCGGCATGCCACTGGCGAAGAGACCCTTGAAGTGGCGCGCGGCTTAAGCAATCTTGCGCTCGCGCTCTATGAAAAGGGCGAGTATGAAGAGGCGCAAAGGCTCGCTCGGCAGGCGCTCGAAAAGCGGCGGCGATTGCTCCCGGCAACTCACGCCGACATCGCTTTGTCGCTGCTCAGTGTCGGGCGCATGATGAGTGAGCAAGGCAATCCGATAGAGGCCGAACCGCTCATCCGCGAAGGATTGGAGATTCGGCGCAAAAATTTACCTGCCTCCAACTGGCAGGTTAACGAAGCGGAGAGCGTGTTGGGTGGCTGTCTGGCCGCTTTGCAACGGTTCGCCGAAGCCGAACCGTTGCTGCTCAGGAGTCATGACGCTTTGCAAGCAAAACGCCCGGCGGGCGACCGCTCCATCGAACAAGCCCGAAAGCGGCTCTATCGCCTCTATACAGCCTGGAAGAGACCCGATAAAGCGGCTGCCTATCGGTAGGGCAATCTCGCGCTGCCAGCCGTGCTCGACTTCGCCGATCTTCGGCAAACAATTTTTCCCACCTGAGCTTTTTTTCTTCTCCTTTTCGCATGTTCGGTTGACCGATTCTTAATCCGTTTTTGTAGCTTCGGAGACCGAATATGAAAAAACATCTCTTTTGGGTTTGCGCGACCCTCTTCTGCCTGACTTCAGCCAGCTTTGCACAGACCGAGCCTTCCCCTTTCCTACTCAACTTCAATGGTGATTTGCACAGTACGGAGGGCGAGCCTCCTGTGCGCGCCGTAGAGGTGAAGTTTGATGAGGGCATCGCTCAGCAAGGCGCGAGTTTGAACCAGTCATCACGACTCGATTACCGCAGCGCCGATAAGATCAGCCTGACACAGGGCACGATAGAATTTTGGATCAAACCGCAGTGGAATAGCGACGACAATCTGGATCACGTCTTTTTTGCGCTCGACAGCAATATCCTTTTTTACAAAGACGAGGGAAATTTTATCAACTGCTATCTGCGTTACGATAAGCAGCGATGGTTCTCCATCGCCTATTTCTTTGCCCAACACTGGCGAGCCGAAGAGTGGCATCACTTGGCCATTACTTGGCAGTTACCGGGAAAGGTGCTGCTCTATGTTGATGGTTTCGTTGCCCGCTATCGCAATACCACGATTCCTTCTTTGTACGCTCAACTTCCGCCGACCCTCTCGATTGGGCATTGGGCGGAGAACTACCCGGCTCAGGCCATGCTTGACCATCTGCGAGTCTATCAGCGCGAGCGATCAGCGCAAGAGATTGCCATGAGCTTTTCATCCGTCTTGCAAGTGGCGAGTTTGATGCCGCAAACCGATCTGATCGAGATGTTTCGGGATTGGAATATCACCACTACTCTGTTGGCCGAAACGCAAATCGGCGTCGTCAAGCTACCACTCGCCGCCCTAAACGCCGTCAGTTACGACCCAGAGGCCGTCGCCATTCGGGAGGGTCGCCTGCTGGCCATCGCTCCTGGCAGCGCGACCATCAGAGTCTTCAGCAACTCAGTCAGCACGCACTTTACCGCACAGGTTCGCGCCCCTGCTAGAGAGCCGGATTTCGAAACGCCGCCAGACTTTTTACAGCAACCGGCATCCGGCTGCCTCTATACCATCCCGGTCGTGATGATTAAGTATCTGCCCACCCGCGATGGCGTGATGGTAGACAGCCAAGAGAGCAATTATGTCGGCACGTTGGAGTCGCTCAACGCAAAGGTTACCGAAGACGCCATTCGCACCAAATTTATTTTGGAAGAAGGCAGCCGCTTTCACGGTTACCGGGACCCCTCGGCACAACCGGCGATTGGCTATCGCGTAGTCGCCAGCCTGACGATTTATGAGAGCGCCCCGCCGGGTTTTCCGACCATCACACCGGGTGTCTATTTCACCGACTACAACCTGATCCTCAATCGTATCGGCGCGAAGCATTTCGTCACGACTCTTGGTGTGAAGGAGTTCTGGCTATGGACGCATCACAATGGCGTGCTTGCGCCAACCGAATCGAATATGTCTTCGCCGCTGACCGGAGATGTCTCCAACAGCTATCGTATTACGGATGACATGCCGGTGTATGATCGCAGCTATACGCTTTACAACTACAACTTCACTCGCGGGTCGAATGAAGACGTTCACAATCACGGACATCAACTCGAAGCCCTGCTTTCTTATGTCAATTTCCAACAGGACGGCAATTACGATCTCTTCTGGAAAAAATTTGTCGGCAGAGACGATGATTTTAATTTCATTACCGGGCGGTGCGGGTGGACTCATATGCCGCCCAACACGACAGACCATTATGATTATGCAAATCCGACTCTTAAGCCGAGCGACATCGAGAGTTGGACGCCGGAAGGGTTAGGCCATCGCACCCTTGTTAGCGCGGCGACTTGGCGCAATCAAGACTATCGCTGGCCAGCCGGAACCCGACCCGACGAGGTTACACAACCCCATTGGTACATCTACTGGATGCAAAACATGCCGGGTAGAGATAACCCCATTCCCTATCTGAATACGCAGATGACCAACTGGTGGGCATTCACCGGCGATTGGGACGGCAGTATCAGGTCAGGGTTAGGTCTGTACGGAGTTCCGACCGGCACGCCACACGGAAGCAACGCAGTCGTAATGCGAAGAGACTTTCATCAGCGCGCCATCGCCGCGTTCGACGGCTTGAAGACGGTGTATGGCAATGCCTGCGCCGCGTCACCCGTCAGCCCTTAACCCTAATGCGCAGGCAGCCGGACGACAAGCGAGAATCTCTTTCTGAAGATGAGCCAAACGGCTGCGCGGTTTCGCATGCATGACTGATTGACAACGAACTGGCGACGGCTGCCCAAACCAGTCAGCCAGCCGATTATAGGAGGATGAAAGATGAACAGGATAACCAGAACTCGGATAAGTCAACCGGATCTCTTGCCGGGGCGGAGAACAAAGTGGTGCGGCGCTCGCAGCCTCGCAATTACGCTTTTGGCGCTGGCCTTGCTCTTACCTTGCTTGCTGGCTGACCGCAACGCTGCGGCCAGCGATTTCAGCCTGCACATTCAAGACGACACAACCGGGGAGAGCGCGTTTGTCAATGTCGTGACCGGCGATTACTTGCTCGTCAATCGCGCCAAGCGCAGATTTCTCGCGGGGCGCGGCAAACTGACGGTGGGCGATTGCACCATCGAATGGCAAGACAGCGGCGCAAAAGCGAAGCGCCCGGATCGCAATCTACACATCATCTATGATCTATGCGAACGCACGGCAAGCGTCATTGGCGAAGTCTTTGCCAGCGGCGAAAGTTTCGCTCTGCGCGACAGCGACACCACGAATAATGATACGGATGAGCGCGTGAAACCCGTGGAGTCTACGCCCACCATCAATACACGCTTCGAATTTTTTTGTCTGCAAGACGAGCGCATCCCCCATTACGTGTTGGGCGTGAACGAAGAGTCATTTCGTTTTCAGGATTACGGGAAAGACGAATTTTTTCAGGGCGCTGTTGATGAGACACCAAACGGGTGCAAACGGAAAGCGATTCATATCGGCGGCGATCCGAAAAAACCGAATCTCTATGTCTATATCGAGTACAACCTTTGCACCTATCAAGGCAGCGCGTTGATCTGGGATAAAGCGCGCGCAAAGACCTATGTCATCAACGACCGTGATATGCGCGACAGCCTGTGCCCGAAAGCCAGCAGGGGCGAATAAACAGGTAGCCCTGCGATTGCCGCAAAGGTGCGTCGCGCTCAGTCGCGCGCGGCGGTGAGAAAGCTGTCAATCTTGTTGATGTAAGCCTGCGGTGCGGCCTGATAGGCATGGCCGTGCGTGCGCGTCGCGTCGCCATCAATGATGAGCAGGTCGCGTTTGGCGCTGGCCGCCGCAGCATAGAGCTGGCGCGCAATGTCGGGCGGCATGCGTTGATCGTTAGCGCCGCTGAGAAACAGAATGGGTCGGTCGCCGATGCGATTGACGGCATCGAGCATATCAATCTGTGCGCCGTCGAAATCGCCACGCTGTTCGATGAAGAAGCGAATCTCGTGGCTCAGCGGAAATGCCGGTAAGCGCAAAAACATGCGAACGTGATGGTCTATCGTCTCTTTGAAGGAGAGAAACGCACTGTCAGAGATGGCCGCCGCGACCTCGGGCGTTTCGGCGGCTGCCAGCAAAGCGGCTGCTGCTCCCATCGAAATGCCGAACAAAACGATGCGATCCGAAGTGCGCGCTTCCTCGCGCAGAAAAGCAACCGCCGCTTTAGCGTCGAGCCGTTCGTTATAACCGAGCGTTACGCGCGCCGCGCCGCTCTCGCCATGATTGCGCGAATCATACAGCAGCGCACCGTAGCCGAGTTTCCATAGATCAATGGCGCGCTCTAATAACTCGCGCCGCGAGCGAAACAGGCCATGCGAGAAGATAATCGTTGTCTGCTTGCTGCGGCTCGGCAACCACCAGGCGCTGATCTTCACATTGTCTGCGGTGTGAAACTCTACCTCTTTGAACTCTGCGCCAAAGGTCGCAGGCGTCTCCGTCAGCCGTCTGTCCGGCGGGCGTGTCGAAGCGCCCGTCGCCACCCCTGCCACCCAGTAAGGAAAGACGCCGAAGATCAGAAATAAGAGAATAACGACGAGCGTCAGCAATACGCGTTTGAGGATGCGCCACCACCGGCGACGCGGCTTGGCAGCGGGTTCTGCGTTCACTTCTTTCCTATCAGCCATCAACGCCCACCTCTCTCTTTTGTGGCTCTCGCATGATGAAGATGCAGACAGCCGCAGCGAGCGTCACCACGCTGCCCAATAAGCCGACTGCGCCATAGCCGCTTTGATCGAATAGCCAACCGCTCATCCAAGTAGAGAGCGCAATGCCGAGTTGCGAAGCCGTATTGCGCACCGCAACGAAAGTGCCGCGCGCGTGTGCGGGAACCAACTCCGTCGCCAATGCTTGCAGCGGCCCTTGCCGAAAGGCAAAAGCCAGACTGGCGCATAAAAAGCTGGCAAACAACAGCGCACCCCACCCCAACCTCGGAATGACGAACAACATCGCCGCCAGCAACAGCGTGCTGATGATGGAGATCAACCGCTTGCCGACGCGGTCAGCCACCGTCCCCGCCGCCAGCCCTCCGATCAACGAGGCAAATCCGACGACAATAAAAAACAGATTCACATCGCGCGTACTCAAACTGAGGTCTTTGCGTAACCACGAGCCGAGATAAAAGAGGAAACCGACGAAGCCTGCCGAAACGAAGAGCGCCGCAAAGATCGCCGCGACGCGCTCGGAATTGGCAAAGGCGAGGCTGAGATTATCAAATCGTTTAGCCGATTCATTCGCTCGTTGGTGTTCGGCTATGGTCTGGCTATCATCTGGCAAGAGCGCCGCAACCAACACGAAGGCCAGCATCGAGATGATGCCGAAAGTGGTAAAACTCCAACGCCAGCTCTGCTGCTGCGCAACGATATTGGCAACCGGCACGCCGATGACCAGCGCCGCAAAGTAGCCCGCCTGTACGACGCTCATCGCCACGCCGCGCCGCTCGTAAGGGAAATAGTCGCCGACGTAAGCAATCGAACAGGTCGAAAAGGTTCCGGCTGCTAATCCCGTGAAGAGGCGAATCGCCGCCAGCCAATGTGCATCGTTGATGAAGGCGACGGCGACCAGCGAGACGGCGAACAACGACGATGCGTAGAGAAGAAATTTTCGCCTGCCGAATCGGTCAGACAACGGCCCGATCAACAACGCGGCAGTCGCGGCGGCGATGGCATAGGCTGGCCCCATCCATCTGCCGACTTCGCCAACGTCGAGGTTGAAATCGCGAGCCATCAAGGGCAGCAGCGGCGAGATCATTTGATTGTCGCTAGTGCCTAGAAAGAAGATGAGCAACAGGATTGCCATCACTGTGCTTGCGCGCGGCACGGCTTGCGACGGCGCACGCTGTGGGGAGGGAGAAGCCTTCGAAGCAGTCATTCGTTTACCCTGATTTCGATGCTAGAAGACCGTACACAACGCTGTCAACGAACTTGCGCCGCAGAGACATCATGTTACAGTTGCCCGCTGACCGAACGGCTTCTGCGCAAGTCTGGCGCTGCGTGGTAGAATCCCGTTCGCATACCGGCAAAAACCATGAGGCGTTCATGAAACTCACGATTCTCGGATCGGGCACGGTCGTCCCGAACGGCGACAGAAATTCGGCGGGCTACTTCATTGAGATAGCGGATGCGCGTCTGCTGCTCGATTGCGGCGCGGGCACAGTCCCGGCAATGGCGCGGTACGGGTTGGATTGGGAGAACCTGACCCACCTCTTCATCAGCCATTTTCATGTAGACCACTGCGGCGAGTTGGCCGCTTTGATGTTTGCCTTCAAATACGGCAGGCGAACGACGCGCAACCAGCCGTTGACGCTGGTTGCGCCGCGCGGCATCGAAACCGTGATGGCCGGACTCAAACAAGCGTTCGGGGAGAATCTCTTCACGCCGAAATTTCCGTTCGCCGTGCGCGTTGTGGAAGCGGGCGAAAGCCTTGCCTTGTCGTCCGACGCACAGCTTCGGGTTGCCAAAACGCCGCACACGGAAGAGAGTCTGGCCGTGCGCGTCGAGCATCAAGGCAAGGTCATCTGCTACACCGGCGATACGGATGTGAGCGATGAGTTGCCCGACTTTTTCAACGGCGCTGATGTGTTGATTTCGGAATGTTCGTTTCGTGAACATCGCGCTGGCGTGCCCCATCTTGCCGTACGCGATGTCGCGCGTATGGCGTCGGCGGCACAGGTGAAAAGACTCGTGGTTACTCATTTCTACTTCGAAGTTGACGAAGAGGAGTTGCAACGCGGGTTGCAACGCGACTACGCTGGCGAAGTCGTTATCGGCCGAGATGGAATGAGTTTCGAACTCTAGCGGCTGGCACACCATTGGCTCTCCGTCGCTGCTCATCACCGCAGGCGAGGGCGTAGGCCGATAACCGGCTGCGAATTATTTGGCGAGGTCACCAAAGAGATGAAAACCATCCTGCACACACGCGCTCTATGGATTGCCTTCCTCGTGTTGGCGCTCGGCGCTTCCACTCTGCGCTCGCAAACCCAATCGCCCGCAACCGCTCCCGCCGTGCAGCAACCGCGCCGGGACGCGCATGTGGTCATGATTTCAATTGACGGGTTGGTGCCGGAATACTATACGGCTTCTGCTGCTGTCGGGTTGAAAGTGCCGACCTTGACCAAAATGAAGTTGGAGGGCGCTTATGCCGATGGCGTTGAAGGCGTCTATCCCTCTGTGACTTATCCGGCGCACACCTCGCTCATCACCGGCGTGCGACCGGCGCTACATGGCATTGTGCAAAACCGCATCTTCGAAGCGCCGACCGAGGCGCAGACGTTGGAGTGGTACTGGTATTCAAAAGACCTGACCGCTGAAACGCTGTGGATGCTGGCGAAGAAGAACGGACTGACCACCGGCGCGGTCGGCTGGCCAGTCACCGCTGGGGCGGAGATTGATTACAACGTGCCGGAGATTTTCGACCCCAAAGAGAATCCGCGCACGTCGAAACGCACGATTCAATACTCGACTCCTGGCTTGCTGGCAAAGATTGCCGCTGCAACCACCTCGCACGACAACAGCGTGGACGGGCGTCGTCTGGCCGCCAGCGAGTTCATCATCAAAGAGTACAAGCCCAACTTGATGTTGATTCATCTGATTGAACTCGATGGCGCGCACCATCGTTTCGGCACGCGCACACCGCAGGCGTTGGAAATCACTGAACGGCTGGATGGTTATGTCGGACGCATCATCGAAGCGACCAAAGCGGCGGGCATCTTTGAGAAGACCACCTTCTTTTTAGTCTCCGATCACGGCTTCGCAAAGGTCGAGAAGCGGTTCTATCCGAATGTCGTGTTGGCCAAAGAAAGGCTCATCACCCTCGATGCCACGGGTGCGGCGACGGACTGGAAAGCCGCTGCCTGGCCAGCAGGCGGCGCCTGCGCTATCGTCTTGCGCGACCCCAATGATAAAGAGACGGCCAAACGCGTCTCCGAAATTTTTCAACCCTACCTCACCGGCAAGGGACGACCTCTGTATCGCATCCTCACAAAGAATGAGATGCAACGACTCGGCGGGATCCCGCAAGCCGAGTTGATGCTCGATGCGACTATCGGCTTCACTTTCGATGAAAAGCTGACCGGCGACGAGATCGCGGAAGCGAAGGATTATCGCGGCACTCATGGGCATCTGCCGACGCGCGCCGAACTGCGCGCCTCTCTGATTGTCTATGGCGCGGGAGCGCGCACAGGAGCGAAGATGGCGGTGGCGCGCATGATTGATATTGCGCCGACCATCGCGGGTTTGCTCGGCTTGCGGTTGGCCAATGCCGAAGGCGCAGCCCTGCGGGGGGTAATCAAGCCGGGGCTGCTATTCGAAGCGCCTCCGGCGAAGAAGTCAAAGCCCGCAGGCAACTAGAAGCGGTCTTATAAAAATTCTCAATGAACCGTGAACTGTTGATGATCGGTCTCTGGCTGCCGGTACAACGTGCAAAGGGCGGCGGTCTCTGACCACTTCTCAACCCTTCTCTTTATGAAATCTCCGAAGAAAAAATCGTCTCGCCCAATCACTGTACCGCAGAAAAAACCGTCTCACTTCGTCGCTGTGCCGCGTGCGCGGCGCGCCTTGTTTTGGTCGAGCCTTGCTGCCTTTGTGTTAGTGCCGCTGGTCTTCAGCACCTCGGTTTATCGCGTCTACTCGCTGCCGAAATACGCGCTGCTGCTGGTTCTCGCATCGGTCATCGCCTTGTTGCTGGCCGTGAATTGGAAGCAAGCCGCAAATAATCATCTTGAGGTAGGCAGTTTGCTCAACTCGAAACACGTCTGGCTGGTCTACGGTTTTTTAGCGGCGATGACGCTCTCGACCTGCTTCGGCGTCGCGCCGCTCTCTTCTTTTTTTGGCAGTGTATTCAATCAAATGGGGTTGCTGACGCACCTCTGTTATCTGGTTTGTTTCATCGGTCTGATCGTTGGCGTCGGGCGCGATGGCGCGCGGCTCAAACGCGCATTGTGGGCGCTGGCGCTGACCGGCAGTCTGGTTGCGGTTTACGGCGTGATGCAATTTTTCGGCTTCGATCCGTTTTTGTGGGCTGGGCTGTACACCTCCGGCGATCAACAAGGTAATGTGTTGCGCGCCGTCAGCACGCTCGGTCATTCGAATTATTTGGGCAACTTCTTGCTCTACACGACGCCCGTATCGGTAGGGCTTGCCGTCACGACCGAAGGGCGTTCCCGTTGGCTGGTTTTGATGGGCGCGATGCTCTCGTTGCTGGCCATCCTCTTTAGCGGCACACGCGGCGCGTGGGTGGGGATCATCTGCGGCATTGGCGCATTTGCCTGGGTGGACAGACAAAGTTGGTTGGCGGTCATCCGGGGAGCAAGCGCCGCGCAGCTCTTACGGCGGACGGCCATCATCGTGGCGGCGCTCATCGTTGTCAGTTTGCTCGTCAGCCTCAGTTCGGCGTCGCGCAGTCTGGTAGCGCGCGCGAAATCGTTTGCAACGGAAGGCTTCACCGGAGCCGGACGCACGATTTTATGGCGCGATTCATTGAAGATGTTGCCTTCTGTAGCGCTCATCGGCGTCGGCCCGGAAGGGTTTCGCAAAGCCTTTCTCGCCTACAAATCGCCGGAACTGGCGCGCCTTGAACCGACGGCTAATAATGAAAACCCGCATAACTCCTATCTTGATGCCTTGATCGCTTACGGTTTGCCGGGGGCTGTGCTATACGTCGCGATGATCGTGTCGGCCTTCGCCTGGTTGGTGCGCGCCCGACGCCGCGCGCCGGAGCGCCGCTTGCAAATTATCACCACCTCGCTGATGGCGGCGCTGGCTGCTGTGATGGTGCACAATTTTTTTATTTATAACCAGATTTCGACGGGGCTTTATCTCTTCGGCTTTCTGGCGCTCGCTCAAGTTATGGCCAATATCACGGTGCATGAAAGCCAGCCGCAGGTAGCTGCGCCCACTGTTGCGGGCGCAGCGGCGACGGAGAGCCAAGCAAAACCGCGCCCCTTCGTTTTGCCGGGATGGCTGGCTACTGTCGGGTTGGCAGTGGCAGCCGTGGCAGTCATCGCTTCGACATTGTATGTGGCCGGTCTGTTCGAAGCCGAAACTCGGGTTCGGCAAATCATCCTGGCGGCGCGGGCGGGCAATTTCAATGCCATCGTCCAACATGCGCAAGCAACGGCCAATAGCCCTGACCCGACAGGCGCGCATGAGTTTTTAGCCGTCAGCCTGCTCGCGCAAATCGCGCCGAGCACCAAGAGTAAGTCCATCGCCACAACCGAGTCTTTCGCCGCCGTGCATGATAAGGCTCTCGAAGTAGCAGTTGCCTTGTCGCCACGACCGCTAGCGCACACCCTGACGCCGGAGTTGATGAACGTCATGCTCGGTTATTTGGCGTTGACGGCCAACGATTATGAACGCTTGCGCGAATATGCCGGGGCGGCTGCGCAGTGGGATGGGCAGAGCTATCAAGCCCATTACTTATTGGCGAAAGCCTATCTGGCGCTCGGCGAGAAGGAGGCTGCCTTTACTGAAGCCGAACGCGCGTTGGAGATCAAACCGGAAACTAGCGAAGCCATCCAAGTGCGTGATGATGCGCGCGGGCGACCGCCGCTGCCCGATGATATGATTACCGCCATCATCGGGCGCAGTCAGGCACTCGCCAAAGCGGGCGACACGGCGACGGCGCAGAAGAATTTGCTGCGCGCCATTCGTCGCTCGGCTGCGCCCTGCCCGCCCTGTCATCGGGAGCTAGCATTGGTCTATGAAAAAGAGAATTTGCGCGATCAAGCCATCGCCGAGTGGCGCAAATACTTGGCCATCATCGGTGAGGCGGGCGATGCAGAAGAGGTGCGCGCCCGCATTGAAACCTTAAAAGCCAACCCCCCCGCATCCAATCTGCCGCCTCGGTGAACGCAAACAGTTACCTCGCACCGCCGTTGCACCTGCGGCCATCAGCCTGCGTTGAAAGCCCATGAAAGCAAATGCTATGATGCGAGGCGGAGTTGTTGTGCCATGCGTCTCTGCTCGCTTATTGCACTCACAATCATTTGCTTACTGACCGGCACGGCGACCGCGCAGACGCGGCGAGCCGCTGCCGCCGATGATGCCCGACAACGTGCCGTCGCAGCCTTTGAAGAGGGGCAGGCGGCGCAAGAGCGTGGCGATCATCTGTCTGCTGTGCGCGCCTATACGACCGCCATTGCTGCTGATGCCACGCTTTTTCAAGTCTACTATCAGCGCGCCGTCGCTTACGCTTCGTTGAACAGAGGCGGGGAAGCCGAAGCCGATTTTCGCAAAGTCATCGAACTCAACCCCGACTTTGCGCGGGCGCATCGCGGACTCGGTCAATTGTTGCTCGATGCGGGCAAGACCGAAGAGGCAAAACGCGAGTTGGCGCGCGCCCTCGAATTGGAACCGCGCCTTGCGGGCGTGCGCTTGTACTATGCCAGCGCCTTGCTGAAGACCGGCGAAAACGCGCAGGCGGCAGAGACCTTGCAAATTGCCATCGTACAAGGCGAGGCCGACGCCTCCACTCACGCGCTGCTCGGCGTCGCCCTTGAACGGGTGAATAAGAGAGAGGAAGCCTTCGCCAGTTATTCGCGCGCCCTCGAATTGGAGGGGAGCAATGCGGTGGCGCGCGAAGGGCGCGGACGGTTATTTGAAAGGCGCGGCGAATGGCTCAAGGCCATCGAAGATTACTCGGCTGCGTATCGTAGCGTGCCATCGCGCGACTTGGCTCTCCAACTCGCGCAATTGCATGCGCGTGCGGGGCAGGGGCAAGCTGCCATACAAATCTATCGCAGTTTGCTCAGAGAGAAGCCCGAAGACTTCGATGTGCGCGCCGAGATGATTCGCTTGATGACCGAGAATGAGCAGGGCGAAGAGGCGCTCAAAGAGGTCGAAAAGCTAGTTGCCGCGCAACCGAAGAATGCCAAATTGCTGGGGTTGGCAGGCGATCTCTTTTTCACGACGCAGCCGGAGGTGGCCGCCTCCTATTACACGCGCGCGTTGGAAGTCAATGGCGAAGACAATCGCCTGCGCGTGCAACTCGGTGCGGCGCTGGTGCGCGGGCTGAAAGCCGAAGCCGCTTTGCCGGTGCTGGCCGAAGCCATTCGCCGCGAGCCGAATAGTCATGCGGCGCATGCCAATCTGGCGACCGCTCTCTTCAAACTGAATCAGTACCCGCAAGCGGCGCGCGAATTTCTATGGGTGATTCAGTCGCGCCCGGAGATCGCTGCCAGTTACTATTTTCTGGCGATCTGTTTTGACAAACTGGGCGATTGCCAGCAAGCTACGCGCGCCTATCAGGAGTTTGTCAAACGCGCTGATCCGGCGGCCAATAAAAGCGATGTCGAAGATGCCAATCTGCGGCTCGGCCTATTGGCGAAGCTGGCCAAAGAAGGAAAGTGCAAGACGGTAATGAAAGGGAAGTCTCAATAGCGCAAGCCGGTCACCGGCCTGCATTCTACAGACGTGTGACAGACGCGACGCAGACCCGGCCATGAACGAACGCAACGCAACAGAGTCTCAAGAAGCGACTCGCAGCGGGGCAATGCCGCCCCGCCGCCTGCGTTTTTTCGCCGCCTGTGATTGCCCAATCAGCTTCGTGCTCACAGCCGTTTGGCTGCTTTTTTTGAGCGTTCAGTCAAGCGCGCAACCGCAACAACTCGAACCGCCGCCGTTGCCGGTTGATCCGACTCCCCTCATCGAACTGCTCGCGCCGTCAGAGAAAGCAACGCTCGATGAGACCCGCACTCGACCCAAAAAATTGTTAGACGCTTATCTGAAGATTGCCGACACCCATCTCGACGCCGCCTACAAAGCGATTCAGAGTAGCGAGCCTCAGAGTGCCGAACGCGACCTCGATATTTACAATAAGACGCTAGCTGAAGCGGCGCAACTCACCTTCTCGCAGACCAGCGACCGTCGCAGCATGGCGAAGAAGCTTGAGCAGGTCTTGTACAAACAACTCAAGACGCTTGATCTCGTCGAACGCCTCTTCCCTGACGACCGCATCGGCTTTGCGCAAGATGCGCATCGCAAGACCAAGCAATTGCGCGTCAAGGCGCTCAATGAATCTTTTGGCGCGGGCGACATCTTGCAAGACCCCAATGCGGAAAAACCGGATAGGAAAGAGCCGCCGCCCAAAAGCGGCGCTGTGAAGAATCCGCCGCTCTCGTACCAACCTCTGCGAGCCGACAGGGTGCGACGGGTTGCGGCACAGATAGCGGGCGATTATCTGACCGAAGAAGAAGACGATCAGGTTCGCAAGGCGCAGAAAGCTGACGAACGCATGGCGGTGTTTATGAAGATCGCCGACCGCCGCATCGCCGCCCTCAAACCCATTGCGATAGACCCGACCGATAAGAAAGCGCAAAAGAAAGCTGAAGAGGAAGCCCGCGAGTGGGGCGTGCTCGGAAAGTTAGATCGCGCCGATTTGCTGCGCCATTATAAACTCGCCCTCGAAGAAGCGATGGCCAAACTCGAAGATGCTTACGAGCGGAATCCGAAAAGCCCGGCCATTAAGGTTGCGCTGAAAAGCTTGCTCGAAGGCACCGACCGTCACTTGCCGATCTTGCGTGCCTTCGAGAGTGAATTGAAGAGTGAAAAAGAGCTTGCCGCCCTCAAAGCCGCCATCTACCAAGCCGAAGTTGCCAACGAGGGCGCCCGCGACGGACTGAAATGAAAGATGGTGAATGGAGGTTGAGGATCACCTCCAAACCCGTTTCATCGGCACGCATCTTTCATCTCTCAGGCCTTCTTCTTTGCCGCTCACTTCTTTCGTTTCCAACGAAACTCCGGCGAGATTTGTCCGGTCTTCGGCAGCTTGATGACAAAGGTTGTGAACTCGTCTTTCGGAACCCTCTTGTGAATCTTCTTATCCTCGCTGACGATATTTCGACAGGTGCCGTCGGGCGCGTCGCAGTGGCCTGAGAAGGAAAGTTTTTTCACCTTCAGGCCATTGGCAAAGACTTCGGTTTCGCCATCGCGGAAGTTCCTGCCCGTGAGTTCAAGCCGTCCATTCTTGCCCGCATCTTTATCGAAGCTGGCGTCGGTGATGAAGGGCAGCGGCCAGACTTCGATCTTGCTCACCAAGGTTGCCAGCGCCGAATTGCCGTTGCCGTCGGTGATGCGAAGTCGTAAGCGTCCGCGTTTGGTTGATAAAGACGCTGGCACCGCCCATGTATACTCCTGATCCTGCCCGCTGCTTGGCGCGATAATGACAGCGATTTGCTGGAAGGTATCGCCGTTATCGGCAGACCATTCAATCACCCGTTGCAGGACGCCGACATTGTCTTGCTCCTTCCATTTGATCGTCAGCCCTTGCCCGCCTCCAATCAGCAGGTCTTTCGTGGGCGAAACCACAGTCAAAGTCGGCGGCGTTACATCGGGCGGGCCGACGATGAGTTCGAAATCGCTCGGGCTGATTGAAGAGACCGGCAGATTGACGCCGTCCAGTGCCGTGATCTTGATTCTGCCCGCCGGAGTCGGAATTGCCGGAACGCGCCAATCGAAGGTGCGCGCTTTGCCGTCGAGGATGGCAATTGTGTTATAGGCGAAGCCGCCGTCGCCGGAGAACTCAACGCGCTGACTCTCAATCTTTTTATCGTCCGACGCATCCCAGGTGACGCGAATCACATTACCGGCTGTGAATTTCTCGCCGCCAAGCGGAAAGCCGATGTTGACGCGCGGCGGAGCATCAAGCACGCCGCCCCCACCGCCTTCGAGTTGGGCGTTGTAGGCCACCAAAGCAAAGTCTTGGTCGCTGATGTCGTTATTGCCGGGCACGCCATCGCCAGCGATAGAGGCGGCGATGATTTTGATGGTGAACTTGCCCGACAGGCCTGCGGGCAGCCACACCGATTCGACATTGTTCAACCCATCGTGTGAGCCGGTGGCCAACGAACTGCCGCCGCCAAAGACGTTGCCCAGATAGGTCTTGCCATCAATCTCGACGCGCAGATCGAGGTTGTTGACGACCGCATCCCCGATGATCGAACCCGGCGCATCCGTCCATACGAGGGTGACGCGAAACGGTTTGCTGGGGTCGGCGACTTCGCCTTCCAAAGTGAAGTCCTGCCCGCTCGTGGTGAAGAGATGGCCTTGATCGTCCATCAGTCGCGGCGCATTGTCTAAGGTTCTGCCGAGATTGAGCAGCCCCCATCCTTGTCGCACGCTCGGCAACGTATCGTTGGCATTGACGCCGGTCAGATAGGTTGCTGAATTGAGCAACAAAGCTTTGAGCATCGCCGGACTCGGCGCGCGTTCGGTGGCCTGTTCAAAGAACTGGCGCACGATGGCTACCCCACCGGCAACTGC
>CAYXVU010000046.1:0-32637 GCA_964468725.1 uncultured Clostridia bacterium | reverse complement strand
TATAACCCCTTTTCCTTACTTACAGGAGGCATAATCAGGATGAAGACTCTCTGGCAAGACTTGCGCTACGGACTGCGCGTACTCAGAAAGACGCCCGGCTTTACGGCCATTGCGATTCTCTCGCTGGCGCTCGGCATCGGAGCCAATACCGCGCTCTTCAGTGTCGTGGATGCGATGTTGCTAAAAAAATTGCCAGTCAAAGAGCCCGAGCGACTGGTTCTCTTCAAATCCATTGCGCCGCGCGAATTCAGCCCTGGAAATTATAGGGGCAATTCTCGCCGAGACGAAACGACCGGCCAACTCACCATGACTTCGTTCACTTATCAGAGCTTTCAACGTCTGCGCGAACAAGAGAGCGAATTGTCAGATGTCTTTGCTTTTAGCAGCTTGCAAGTCAACGTCCATGCCGATGGGCAAGCCGATGTCGCCAGAGCGCAAGCCGTATCGGGCAATTACTATGCCGGACTGGGCGTCTCTGCGTGGCTCGGTCGCACACTACGCGACGAAGACGACAACAACCAAGCGGCTCCGGCAGCGGTCGTCAGCTATCGTTATTGGCAACATCGTTTCAATGCCGACCCCAACATTATCGGCAAACAAATCAATCTCAATAATCTGACCTTCACAGTTGTCGGCGTCACGCCGCAGGGGTTCGAAGGGACGATGCAGGTCGGCTCGACGCTCGACATCACCATCCCCATCGTTTGGGAGTCTCAACTGTACGTCGAACCCGACCAATCGAGTCTGTATGGCGCAGGTACATGGTGGCTGCGTGTGATGGGGCGCTTGAAACCGGAAGCAACAGCAGAGCAAGTACGGGCGCAGTTGGAAGGCGTCTTTCAACAGACGGTTGCCGATCACCGCAGCCTGCGGCAACAACTCGCACAAGCGCGTGGCAATCCGTCCATTCCGAATTTGGAGCCCGGTCAGTTGCCGCATCTGGTGCTCGACTCCGGCGCACAAGGCGAAATGAATACGCGACAATCCTATGCGCGTTCGCTCTATCTCTTACTTGGCGTCGTCGGCTTGGTGCTGTTGATCGCCTGTGCCAATGTCGCCAACCTCCTGCTCTCGCGGGCGACAGCGCGACAAAAAGAGATCGGCATCCGGCTGGCCATCGGCGCAAGTCGTTGGCGCTTGATGCAGCAGCTCTTGACCGAAAGCGTATTGCTGGCGATTGCAGGCGGCGGACTCGGCATCCTCTTTGCACTCTGGATTAAAGACGGGTTACTGGCAGTAAGTAGTTGGGGCGGCAGTTGGATGCGCGCCTTGGAACCGAGGCTCGATTGGCGCGTGCTCGGTTTTACGCTGGCGCTTTCGGTATTGACCGGCATCGTCTTCGGACTCGTACCGGCATGGCGCGCAACCAAAGTGGATTTGACGCCGACGCTCAAAGACAGCGTGCGGAGCCCTAGTCTGGCCTCGCGTTCGGTGCTCAGCAAAGGTCTGGTGGTGCTGCAAGTCTCCGTATCATTGTTATTGTTGATCGGTGCGGGGCTGTTCCTTCGCACCTTGCTCAACCTGCAACGCATTGATCCGGGGTTCAATCCGAATAACCTGCTGATTTTCGGCGTTGAACCGGGGCTGGTCGGTTATAAAGATGAGCGGTTGGCGCAGCTTTACCAACAGATGAGCGAGCGTTTTGAAACCCTCCCTGATGTTCAAGCGGTTTCGTTCTCCCACACCGCGTTGCTGTCACTGAGTTCGAGCAGTCGTTCGTTTACGTTGCCAGATGCGGCAATCGGCGCGGACGGTCGCAGAGACTCATCGGGATCAGTCTATATCCACCACGTGCGCGAAAATTTTCTTGACACCATGCAGATTCCGCTCTTATCCGGGCGGCGCTTCACCGCGCAAGACCACCAGAAAGCCTCGCGCGTGGCCATCGTCAATCAAACCTTTGCCAACCTCTACCTTTCCGGTGAGAACCCGGTTGGCAAGCGTTTCGGATTTGACCCCGACAAACCGAATGAGATCGAAATCATCGGCCTTGCACAAGATACCAAATACGCACGGCAACGTGACGACGTGCCGCCGACGGCTTACCTCAACTACCTGCAAGAACTCCGCTCAATCACTGGCGCGACCTTTGAGGTGCGCACCGGGGGCGATCCGACAACCTTGATTACCGCCATTCGGCAAGCCGCTAGCGAAGTGGATGCTAATCTGCCGCTCAATAATTTCCGCACCCAGGTCGAGCAAGCCGATTCGACACTGGCGATGGAGCGGCTCTTTGCCAAACTCCTCAGCCTGTTCGGGCTGTTGGCTCAACAACTGGCAGCCATTGGCTTGTACGGGGTGATGGCCTATTCGGTGGCGCAACGGACGCGCGAAATCGGCATTCGCATGGCGCTTGGCGCTAGCCGCACATCTGTCTTAAGGATGATCTTGCGGCAAGGGATGACCTTGACGTTGATCGGCGTCGGACTTGGACTGGCAGGCGCTTATGTCCTGACGAAGTATCTGGAGAGCCAACTGGGGTTGAACAGCATGCTTTACAACGTCAAGGTGAACGACCCGCTAACCTACGGCGTGATTGCCCTCTTCCTGACGCTTGTGGCTCTGGTAGCCTGTTTCATTCCGGCGCGTCGCGCTACGAAGGTGGATCCAATGGAAGCATTGCGCTACGAGTGATGAGGTGATGAACGATAAACGGGGGGGGCGAATAATCCCCCTCATCATTTATCGGTTCACCCCTCCGCAAAGAGAATCGTACCCGCCTGCACGCCGTCTCAGGGAGAGCTACGGTTGAACTGTTGATGATTGCCCGGCAGCCAGGTCTTGCCGCCGTCGGTCGTGTACTCCATGCGCGATTCGAAGCTATCGGGTTTGACATTATAGCGGGTGAAGCGCAATTGCGAGGTCTTGCCATCGGCGGTGGGAAAGGGTTGTGTCGTTCTGGCTTCGCTGCCTGCTGCGCCCGTCATCACCCATAAAAAGCCGTCGCCGCCAACCGAAACCATTTCGATCACCTGCCGCTTTTCATTCACATAAAAGAGAATCGCCGAACGCAATTTGAGTTCGGGAATCTCCGACTCGCCGCGCACGACGCGGTCTGTAATCACCCATGAAAACTGGTAGGCTCCTTTCACCGTGCGTGCGATGCTGCCATCCGGGTTCAGGAACTCCGTCGTCACAGACCACTTGCCGATGGCGTGTTGCAATTGCCCGATGGCGATGGCCATCGCATCGGTTTTGTCCGAAACCGTTTGCGCTTTGCCCACCGTCGCCAGACTCAAACAGATTAAAAGAAACGAGATAGAAATTTTTCTCACCAATTCCTCCTTCACCTGTCGGCTGACAATTAGTGAAACCGCTTACGAGCAAGCGGCTTCGCTCTACGCTTCGTCAACCACAGCTTTATTATCTACCATTGCGATTTCGATCTTTCTGACTGAGAGAGAACCAAGCTACCCTCTTGACGCCATGTCCATAGCGATTTTAAGGCCGACCGACATAACGAATCGTCCGCGTGGTTATCCCGACCACATGACAGTACCGGACAGAGGAGGTTCGATCTATTTTGCCTGACTGAATTTCGTATAAGTTTTCGATGAGGCCGGAAGACGTGTTGAGACAGTCAGTTAGCCGGTTTGCCGAAAGCGATTGGCGGGGGGTTTGCCGTCTGTTGGCCGGGCGATTTGCCAGTCGCCCATTCGTCGTTGCAGGTCGGCAAAGCGCGGGTCGGCGCGCAATCGCTCGTAACGTGGCTCAACATTCAGATAGATCAAGAGTTCGGAACGCTGATGCAGTGCCGCTTCTAAAGAACGGAAAGCCGCATCCCGGTCGTCGAGGCTGGCTTCCAATAACGCGAAGATACAGGGGTCAACATACTCTTGCGCGGCAACGACGCGCAGGTAGTCGCGGCTCCATTGCCAGTAATCACGCAAGCCTTCCGGCCCGCCGCTCTGAGCTACGCGGGCAATGCGCTCCGGCGGGGCCTGCCACAACTTCATGACGGCCTGCGCCTGTTCGAGCGCCGCCGCCGTCTGATTCAGTTGGCGATAACTATGCACCAGACAATCGCGCGCCCCGACATTCTCAGGCTCCAATTCGAGGGTGTGCAGCCCTTCTTCGACGGCTTCTGCATAGCGACCAGCCGCGAAATAGAGCCATCCCATATCGCCGACGATAATTGGTGACACAGGGTCTAGCTCTTTGGCACGTTGTAACTGACGGATCGCCTCATCGTGTTGCCCCAATATCGAAAAGTAGGTGGCGTAGAGGTGATAAATTTCGGCGCGTCCCGGCTCAAGCGTGATCGCGCGCTCGATATGCTGACAGGCAGTTTGCGGGTTCCACTCCCCCATCAGCGCCAGATATCCCATCACCAGATGCGCTTCCGCCGATGTGTCATCCAATCGCAAAGCCGTTTCGAGCACCGGTTTAATCTGTCTCAATCTCTCCACCATCGGCAGATTCTGTTGTAAATAGGCCAGCGCGAGTGCGACGTGGGCGGGCGCATAATCGGGCGCTTGCGCGATGACGAGCGACAATTCGGCAATCGCTTTTTCGCCCCCTTCTTTTGATTTCCTTGCCAGCCAGTACCGCGCTTTGAGATAAGCTTCGCGTGCGGAGGCAGAAAGGACAGATGACTCGGCTGGCAAGGCTTCCGGCAACAGGGTAACCGAAAGCGAGCGGGCGACGGCTTGCGCCACATCGCGCTGCACGCCCAACAAATCATCCACCGGACGATCATAACTTTGCGCCCAAACGTGGCTTTCGTCGCCCGTGCGAATCAATTGCACCTGGATGCGAAGCTGTCCTTGCTCGTTTTGCACACTGCCGGTCAGTATGTACTCAACCTCCAACTCGCGCCCGATCTCGGCCACACGTTTGGGCAGCCCTTTGTAGCGCATCGCAGAGGTGCGCGCGATAATGCTGAGGTGCTGCGGACTGAGCCGCGAGAGGGTGGTAATCATCTCTTCGGTCAGGCTGTCGCTAAAATAGTCGTGGTCGGGGTCACCATTGAAAGTGCTAAAGGGCAGCACGGCGAGCCGTTTGTGCGCGGCGGGCGCAGGCGGTCTACGGCTTGGCCAAAAGAGTATAGCGGTGATCAGCGCTACAATCCCTATCAGCATTGCCGCTAGCCTTCTCTTACCAAGCCGCCTCCGCGTTGAATTCGATGGCTCAGTCTCTGGCAAGGGGTGGGCAAGAGGCTGCTGGTTAGAGGGCGACAGGCATCCGACCGGCGCGATGAATCGGTATCCGCGTCGCGGAACGGTCTCGATAAAGATCGGCGCTTCGGCGCGATCCGACAGCGCGTAGCGAATCTGGGTAATGCAATAATTTAGCCCTTGATCGAAATCAACGTAATGCTCGCCCCATACAGCTTGCTGCAATTCTTTGCGGGTAACAATCTGACCGGCTTGTCGGATCAGGACAGCCAGAACTTTGGCGGGTTGGGACTGTAGTTTGACAGTGTGACCCGCTTTTTTTAGTTCCCCGCTGCGAAGATCGAACTCAAAAAGGCCGAACTGCACTCGCGTCAAATCGCGGTCTTCCATCCTCTTCAACCATCGACAAACTCGCCAAGCAACCGCCTAAATGGCTAATCGTCTGTTCCGACTGAGACCCGCTTGCCTGTTCCACTTTTGAAAAGCGCCTTTCCCATAACCGAACACTTGCGCACAGTGACGACAAGCTCAGTTCGTTCGGAATCAAGCAGTTCGCTCGTTTGTCCCCTTCAATCGAAATGTGGCACGAGATTTGGTCAATAACCAACGGGGCAATCTTACATTCGAAGTGCAATCTTATGCCATTGCTGGGAGGGCGTATGCAATCTATTCTACAAGACCTGCGCTTTGGCCTTCGCCTCTGCGTGCAAAGACCCGGCTTCACGCTGGTCGCAATTCTCTCGTTAGCGCTCGGCATCGGCGCGACGACCGCCATCTTCAGTGTCATCAATGGCGTCTTGCTGCGCCCCCTCACCTTTCCGCAAGCCGACCGCATCTTGAAGATTGACGAACGCCATAGCGAGTTCGCAAGCGGCGGCAACTTCACTTATGCCAACTTCAATGATCTCAACGCGGCATTGGGAGCGGGAGAAGGGGCGCTGTCCGCGCTCGCGGCGGCGCGACCCTGGTCATTTAACTTGACGGAAGGCAGCGAACCGGAGCAAGTCACGGGCGCACAAGTCTCGCAGCACTTCTTGGATGTCTTGCGCGTCGCTCCCCTTTTGGGGCGCAGCTTCAATGCCAGCGAAGATCAGCCCAATGGCGAGCCGGTCATCCTGCTCAGCTACGGCCTATGGCAACGACGCTTCGGCGGCGACCCCGACATCGTTGGCAAAACCATCCGTGTCAGCGACATCAGCCGCACAGTGATTGGCGTGCTGCCGCAAGGATTTTCTTACCCCCGCGCCAGTCAAGTCTGGACGCCGCTTACGGCCAGAGGAGCGTTGCAAGATAATCGTCGCGCCCACCTGCTTACGGTCATCGGGCGTTTGCGCGACGGCGCAACGCCGGAACAAGCCGAGGCTGAAGTCGCTGCCGTCGCCGGGCGCATCTCCGAACAATATGCAGGTATTGACCCTGACCTGACGTTTCAAGCCGCCAGCCTGCAACAACGACTGGTTGCGCCCATTCGTCCGGCGTTGCTGATTTTGCTGATTGCAGTCGGTTTGCTCTTATTGATCGCCTGCGCCAACGTAGCGAATCTCTTACTGTCACGCGCAGCGACGCGCGAAAAAGAGATGGCCATTCGCGCAGCGCTCGGCTCCGGTCGCTGGCGATTAGCGCGGCAAACACTGACCGAGAGTTTGCTGTTGGCAATCATCAGCGGGGCAGTCGGCTTGCTGCTGGCGCTGTGGAGTCTGGATGCCATCAAGAGTCTGAACATCTCCGGCAATAGCCCGCTCAACATCCCGCGCTTGCAAGAGGTCAGCCTCGACGGGCGGGTCTTTGTCTTTACCTTGCTGATCTCCGTGCTGACCGGAATTCTCTTCGGCTTGGCTCCGGCTCTGCGGCTATCGCAGGTGCGACTGACTGATGCTCTCAAAGAGGGTGGGCGCACTTCTGCGGAGAGCGGCGGCAAAGGCAGCAATCGTCTGCGACGCGCATTGGTCGTCGCGGAGGTCGCTTTATCGCTCATCTTGCTGGTCGGCGCGGGTTTGCTCATCAATAGCTTCGTACGCCTTTCACAAGTCCAACCCGGCTTCGAACCGAATAACCTGTTGACCATGTTCCTGTTTTTATCGCCGACGAAATATAGCGAGGGTGCGCAGCAGTCGCAGACCATCGCCCGCATTCTCGAAAATGTGCGTGCGGTTCCCGGCGTGCGGTCGGCAAGCGTCGTCAATGTGTTGCCGATTCAAAATGCCGTCGCAACGACTTTCGAGGTCGAGAATCGCCGCGCGCCGCAGGGCGAAGAGCGGCTGGCCAATATCCAAGTCATTGACCCTGATTATTTTCAAACCATGAGCATCCGCTTGCTTAAAGGGCGTGCCTTCACTCGTCAAGATGCCGCCGGAACTCCGCAAGTGATGCTCATCAACGAGGCGATGGTCGCACAGATGTTCAGCGATGAAGACCCGCTCGGCAAACGCATCACCATGCGCGATTGGGGGCCGCCGCTGACCGGCGAAATTGTCGGCATCGTTTCGGATGTCAAAGCCGACGGCTTGGAACAGGACGTGCGACCGATGATTTATTGGAATCACCCGCAGTTCCCGCAAATCTTCAACAACCTTGTCATTCGCACCGAGGGCGACCCGTTGAGCGTGGTCGCCGAAGTGAAGAGTCAAATTTGGGCGGTAGACCGCGAGCAAACGATCTCGACCATCCGCACCATGAATGACTGGCTCGCCGATTCGGTCGTGCAACGCCGATTCAACATGCTGTTGCTGGCCGTCTTTGCCGGGATCGCGCTGGTGTTGGCAAGCGTCGGACTGTACGGGGTGATGTCCTATGCGGTAGCGCAACGCACGCCGGAGATCGGCGTGCGTCTCGCGCTCGGCGCAACTCCGCGTGCGGTGATGCAGTTGGTCATCAGTGACGGCATGAAGATGGCGGGACTCGGCTTGCTGATCGGCTTAGGCGGCGCGCTCATCGTCACCCGCTTTATGGAAGGCTTGCTCTTTGGCATTCAGCCAACCGATTGGCTTACTTTTACAGCAGTTTTTCTGCTACTAGCAGGAGTGGCTCTGATAGCCTGTTTCGTGCCTGCGCGTCGGGCTGCCAAGGTTGATCCGCTAGTGGCGCTACGCTATGAATGAAATACCAGCAGGCCATTCACCGTAACGCCCGCCTGGCAATCTCATTGACAAGTAAACCACTAGGAGGTCTTTTCGATGGTCACCAAACTCATCAAATCTTTGCTGGTCATAACCTTGTTTGTCGTCGTAGCCCTATCGCCCGCCACCGGCAAGAAGGTCGCCGCGCAAACCCAAAGATCGGTTGCCCAACACCGTGCCGAGTCCGAATCGAGCGACTGGATATGGAGTCATTCAGACAATGGCATCCGCACCAAAATTCACATCAAAGGCAAAGTCGAATTTAGCGACGACTATCGTGACATCGTGCGCATCTCCGAAGGCGGCTGGTTCACCATCCTCGATGAACGAGGCGGCAGCACGCGCCGTTTCGAAGCCCGCTCGCAAGCCGACGGCACGCTAAAACAGTCCTATTCAATTGCTGGCGTTGCGCGCTCTCTCGATGCGGATGGACGCGCTTGGCTGTCTCGCTTGTTGCTGGAAACGGTGCGTCAATCCGGTTATGACGCCGAAAGGCGCGTCGCGCGCCTGCTCAAACAAACGGGCGTCGAAGGCGTCTTTGCAGAAGTCTCGCAAATCAAGGGAGACTATGCCAAGAAGATTTATTTTGTCGAACTGATGAAGCAACGCGATCTCAACACGAGTGAAGCGCAACGCCTCATGCAACAGACGGCACGCGAAGTCGGCTCCGATTATGAAAAGGCGCAAATTCTTCTGAAAGCCGGAGAGCAATTTCTCGGCAATCAGGCGAGTCGCGCCGCCTATCTTGAAGGCGTCAATTCGATCCATTCCGATTATGAAAAGAGTCGCGTCTTGCAAAGTCTCTTACGACAAAGCGACCTGAGCCAAGAGACGCTGGTGCAGATTGTCAAAACGGCAAGCCGCATCGCTTCCGATTACGAGAAGACCAATGTGTTGCTGAAGGTCGCGGCAGTTGCCGGTTCGGATGCGAATATCTATAACGCCATGGTTGAAGCCGCGCAAACTGTCAGCTCGGATTACGAAAAGTCACGTCTACTCTTGAAGGCTGTCGAAGTCTCCGTCGGCAACGACGCAGCGCAAGCAGCCTATTTGAAAGCCGCGCGCACCCTGCGATCCGATTATGAGAAGAGTCGCGTCTTGCAAGCCGCATTGCACCGGAAAAATGCCAGCAAAGAGACGCTGCGGCAGATCATTCAGCTTGCCGATGCCATCTCATCCGACTATGAGAAGGCGCAGGTGCTCGTCAAAGTTGCAGCTCTTGGCTCCGGCGACGAGGAGTTGCGTAACGCCATGATCGAAGCCGCCAAAAAAGTATCTTCCGAATATGAACGCGGGCGAATCCTCAACGCCCTATTCAAGTGAGGGTTGTGGGTCAGGAACCGGCCATGCCCGTCCGGCAGCCAGAGACTACACGAACGTTCGCACCACCAAGCGGTTGGCGCGAGTTCCGGAGGTGAACGATGCAAACTCTATTTCAAGACCTGCGCTATGGCGCGCGAATGATTCTCAAGAATCCGACCTTTACGCTCATTGCCGTCATCGCCTTGGCGCTCGGAATCGGAGCCAATACGGCCATCTTCAGCGTCGTCCATGCGGTGCTGCTCGAAGATTTGCCCTACCGTGATGCCGACCGTTTGGCCATCGTTTGGGAACACAACCGGACGCGCAACCGATTGCAAAACGTGGTGTCGCCAGCCAACTTCCTCGACTGGAAAGAGCAGAATTCGGTATTCGAAGACCTGGCCGCATGGGCTGACGTTCGCGCGAACCTGTCAGGCGATGGCGAACCGGAAGAGGTTCCGGTGCAATACGCTACGCCCAATCTCTTCTCTCTGCTCGGCGTCAACGCCTATCTCGGTCGCACGCTCAGCGCAGGGGACGGCGCGCCCGACCAACCTCTGATCGCCGTCATTAGTCACGGTCTATGGCAACGCCGCTTTGGCGGCGACCCCGGCGTTATCAATCAAAATATCAAACTCAACCAACGCGATGTGACGATTGTTGGCGTCTTGCCAGCCAACTTCAAATGGTTCATCCAACAGGGTTCAATCACCGGCAAAGCCCCTGAAATGTGGCTGCCGTATGTGATGGGCGACGAATTTCGCGTGCGGCGCGGGCGATTTATCAGCGTCGTGGCGCGGCTCAAATCGGAAGTGCCTCCAACTGCCGCACAGGCCGAGATGCAAGTGATCGGCAACCGTCTGGAAGAACAGTATAAGGACTTCAATGGCGGGTGGGGAATCAACGTCGTGCCGTTACGCAAGCAACTGACCGGCGACATCAGCACGGCGTTGTGGGTTCTGCTTGGCACGGTCGCTTTCGTGTTGCTGATTGCCTGCGCCAATGTGGCGAATCTCTTGCTGGCGCGCGCCGCCGTGCGGCAAAAAGAGATCGCCGTCCGGGTCGCCTTGGGGGCAAGTCGGTGGAGCATCTTACGGCAGTTGTTGACCGAGAGTCTCTTACTCTCCCTCTTGAGCGGAGCGGTCGGGCTGTTGCTGGCGATGTGGGGTACAGAGGTATTGGTTTCGCTCAGTCCGCCCAACCTGCTCAACCTGGAAAAGGTAGAGATGAACCCGCTATTACTCAGTTTCACCCTAGCGGTTTCGCTGTTGACCGGACTGCTCTTTGGCTTGGTTCCGGCTCTGGAGGCCTCGCACCCCAACATTCATGATTCGCTCAAAGAGAGCGGACGCAATCTCGGCGGCAACGCGCGCAGCCATCGCTTGCGAAATACCTTTGTCGTCGCTGAAGTCGCCCTATCGCTCGTCTTGTTGGTCGGTGCAGGGCTATTGATTCGCAGTTCAATGCGGTTGCAAGCAGTTGACCCGGGATTCAATCCCGAAAATCTGTTGACCATGCGCTTACAATTGCCGACGGCAAAGTATCGGGATGATCGCCAGCGCATCGAGTTCTACAATCGCGCCCTGGCGCAGTTGCAATCGCTGCCCGGCGTCGAATCGGCGGGCGCAATTCAAGCTCTACCGTTCGCGGCTCCGGCGGCAGGTACGGGGTTTGAGATTGAAGGGCAGCCGCCGTTGCCATCCGCCGAGCAACCCAACACCCGTGTTCTGGTCACCGATGCCACCTACTTCCGCACCGTACAGACGCCATTGCTCAAAGGCCGACTCTTCAATGAGCAGGAGGCCACCGAAATGCGCCATGTCGTGGTCATTAATCAGATGCTGGCTGACCGCTTCTTTCCCGGCGAAGACCCGATTGGCAAACGCATCACGATCTACATGAAAGAAGAGAATTTGCCGTCGGAGATTATCGGTGTCGTCGGCGATGCCAGACATACCAGCCTCGATACTCTCATCGAGCCGACGGTCTTTTGGCCGTACCCGGAATTGACTTATAACTCGATGACCCTGCTCCTGCGCACCACAGGCGATGCTTCAACCATTGCTCAAGGGGCGCGCAATGTGATTACCGGACTCGACAGCGATCAGCCGGTCTCCGACATTCGCACGATGGAGAGCGTGATTGGCACGACGCTCAAACGAGCGCAATTTAGCACCTTGCTGTTGGGCCTTTTTGCGGGCATCGCGCTGATCTTGTCGGCAGTCGGCATCTATGGCGTGATGTCGTATTCGGTCGCTCAACGCACCCAAGAGATCGGCATTCGCATGGCGCTCGGCGCAAAGGCAAGTGATGTCCTGAAGATGGTCATCCGACAAGGCATGGCGTTGACGGTGGTCGGTATCGCCATCGGTTTGGTTGCAGCCTTTGGGTTGACGCGATTGATGGCAACCTTACTCTTTGAAATCAGCGCCTCCGATCCGCTGACCTTTGCCGCCATCGCGGGGTTGCTCGCCGCTATCGCCGCCCTCGCCTGTTTCATACCGGCGCGGCGGGCAACGAAAGTTGATCCGATGGTCGCCCTCCGATATGAATGATCTGTATGGAAGGATGAGCCCGGATGTCCGAACGGTTCCGAGATCAGCATTCATGGTTCATCCTTCCCATCCTGAACTCAGCATTCATCGTTCTCCTAATGAGGTTTTATGCAAACTCTCTGGCAAGATGTGCGCTACGCCGTTCGCCTGCTCCGCAAAAAACCAAGTTTCACAATCATCGCGGTCCTCACTCTAGCCTGCGGCATCGGAGCGAATACAGCGATCTTCAGCGCCGCAGACGCTTTGTTTTGGCAAGCGATGCCCTATCCTGACGCGAATCGCCTGGTCTATCTTTCCAGTTCATTTCCCAACAATACGCAAGGCGGCGACGATCTTTCGTATGCTGCTTTTGCTGATTGGCAAGCGCAGAGTCAATCCTTCGACAAGATGGCCGTCTATCAAGATTGGGTCGCTGTCAATTTAACCGGACGCGAGGAAGCGGTGCGCTTAACAGCGAATTTTATCACCGCAGATTACTTAGCCTTGTTTAACGCGACGACAGCACTCGGCCGCACCTTCACACCCGAAGAGATGCAGGTGCCAGCGAGTAGCCCGTACATTGTGATTAGCTACGATTGCTGGCAAACGATCTTCGGTGGCGATGCGAACATCATCGGGCGGCAGCTTGAAATCAATCAAACGCCCATCACGATCATCGGAGTGATGCAAAAAGGGTTTCGTGACCTTGATGATTTATCGCGTTCGCCCATTGATGGGTGGATGCCGCTTGGGTTGACGCAACCGCTGCTGGCTCAATCCTTCGATACCCGCGCCGCGCGCGCCTTTGGGGGCGTTGCGCGCCTCAAGCCTGGGGTTGATATTGCTGCCGCAAAAGCCGAAGCCGACACCATTGCACTGCGTCTGGCAGAAGCGTATCCGGCATCCGAAAAAGGTTTTGGCTTGTATGTTGAATCGCTGCGCGACCGCTTTTTCGGCAGGCTCTATCATCCAATGGCGCTACTCTTCATCGCTTCCGGGTTTGTGTTATTGATCGGCTGCGCCAACATTGCCAATCTCTTGCTCGCCCGCGCTGTTGGCAGACGCAAAGAGATGGCGGTGCGCGCCGCGTTGGGGGCAACGCGCCGTCGCCTGCTCAGTCAATTGGTGGTCGAGTGTTTAGTGCTCTCGCTGATGGCGGGCGGGTTGGGGCTGTTGTTTGCGCAGTGGGCGACATACGGACTCAATTCGTGGGAGGCGTTACGATTGCCTGCCTTTGTGGAGATTCGAATCAATGGTTGGGCGCTAGCCGTTTCGTTTGGCTTATCGTTGCTCACCGGGTTGATCTGTGGCCTCGTGCCAGCCTGGGAGAGCGCCCGCCCGGACATTCGTGAAGTGCTCAATCAAGCGGGCAAACAATCAGCGGCTTTAGAACGCCATGCAAGCCGCCGCCTGCTGGTCATCGGCGAAGTTGCGTTGTCGGTCATCTTGCTAGTCGGCACGGGGCTAATAGTGAAAAGCGTGTACAAGCTCACCGAAATCGGATTGGGATTCGACACCGAAAATTTATTGACGGTGCGGATGGATTTGAATGCCGCCAGGTACGCTCCAACGGAGGCGCGCGTACAGTTTGCTCGCAGCCTCGTCGAACAAGCCGAAGCCATACCCGGCGTCGAGTCGGCAACCATATGGGGGCCTGCCCCGCTCGGTCGCGCTACATGGGTAATGTTCGCTGCACCAGAAGGCAAGCCCATCAACGGCCAAGCAGATTGGAAAACGATGTGGCGGCACAGCACCAATCCCGGCGGCTTGCAGAATCTGGGGTTGCCCATTTTGCGCGGGCGGGATTTTAGTTGGCAGGACAAAGCCGATACGCCGCTTGTCGCAATTGTCAGCACAAGTGTGGCCGAACAATTCTGGCCGGATCAAGACCCCATCGGCAAACGGCTCATGCGGCAAACGGCAAACGGGATACTGGCAATAACGGTGATTGGAGTGACAACCGATGCGCGCCACCGCACTCGGTATCTGCCCAGTCAAGGGGCAAATTGGGCATTTCAGCCACAACTCGATGTCTACCTTCCGTATGCGCAACTTCCAAACTCGCAACTGGTCGTCGCGTTGCGATTGCACAACGAAAATACCAATGTGATGGCGGCATTTCGTGACCTTGTGCGGTCGCTCGATAGGGATATGACGGTGTACGAGGCGATGACGGTAAACGAACGCTTGCGACAACAGAGCGAGACGCCACAGGCAATTGCCACGTTGATGACGATCTATGGCAGCGTAGCGCTCTTCCTTGCCAGTTTAGGGGTCTATGGCATTTTGGCCCATGCGGTTGCCCAACGCACACAGGAGATCGGCATCCGATTAGCTCTTGGCGCGCAACCCCGCGACATATTCAAACTCGTCATCGGGCAAGGTCTGCGACTCACGACGGCAGGCCTTGCTTTGGGTTTGCTCTCCGCTTTCTGGCTGACCCGCTTTTTCAGCCATCTGCTCTTTGGCATCAGCGCGACCGATCCGATGACCTTTGTAGGTGTCGCATTAGTACTAAACGCGATTGCCTTTCTCGCCTGCTATGCTCCGGCGCGGCGGGCGACGAAAGTTGATCCGATGGTCGCCCTCCGATATGAGTGAACCACAGATCAATGACGGCATCCGTACAGAGACGGTGGGATAGGAGATAACCTTATGCTAATAACCAGATGGCTACGACCTTCGCTCTTGCTGCTGCTCTTGGCCACAACCCTGATCGCCGCAGGAGACGCTGATTCGCGTCTTAACGTGCCCTATGTGAAGGATGGCCTGCCAGATCAAACCCTGGATTTCTACTGGCCGACGGGAAAGCCGACCGCAACAGTCCTGTTTATTCATGGTGGCAGTTTAATGGAAAGCGGCGAACGGCGCACTGCGGCGGCTTATCGGGATGTTTGCCAACCGTTTGTCGCAGCGGGCTTCGGTTGCGCTACGATGGATTACCGTTTGGCTCCGACTCACAAATGGCCTGCCATGCCGCAAGATGTGGCATCGGCAATCGTAACGCTCAGACAACTGGTGGCGGCGCGCGGCGGAGAACCGGATCGTCTCTTCCTCTTCGGTCATAGTTCGGGCTGTCAACTGGCAGCCATTGTTGGCGCAGATCAGACCTACCTCAAAGCAGTCGGACTCACCTCGCGCAATCTCGGCGGCGTCATTCCTATGGGGTGTGTGCTGGATCGTTGGGATGCCGTACAACGGCGAGTAACCGTAGAAAACATCCGCGCACAATTCGCACAAGATTCGCTGGAAACTTCTCGCTATGCGACAGCCGAAGATCTGCTCGGCGCAAATCCTTCGCGCCATCTGGGGTCGCATATGCCTCCGACGCTCGTCGTTGTCGCAGAGGATGAACGGTTTATGCCGCCGGTATTAGAGCAGGGGGCGCGTTTTGTTCGTCGTTTGCTCGAAGCGCGCGTACCAGCAAACTTGGTGATTGTGCCCGGCACGCATATGAGCAGCATCACCAATCTGAAACAGCCGGGGAACCCCACCTTTGCTGCCATCCGTGCCTTTATGGAAGACTCTTTGCGGGCGGGGAAATAAGGCATTGGGGCAAGAGCAACCTTTCTGCCAGTTGGCAGCGCAAGAAAGGCTCACCCTGTCGAGAGAGTCGTTGCTGTCTCAATGATAAACTCTCGAAACCAAGCGTGGGCATCATCCCCGTGAAATCGTTCGTGCCACATCAAGGTCAACCGTAAGTCGGGAATCTCTAACGGCATCGGTAACATTTGCAGGCGCAGTTGTCGGCTGAATTTCTCGGCCAGTCGCTGCGGCATGGTAGCAATGAACTGCGTTCCGGCGACCAGAAACGGCACGCTCACAAAATGCGGCACAACGATAGCCGTTTTGCGCGCGTAGCCTCTCTGCGCAAGTAATGTATCAACGACGCCAAGCCCTTGCTTCTTATAAAAGACGGCGACGTGCTCAGCTTCGACAAACTGGTGTAATGAGAGTTTGCCGCGAATGGTCGGGTGATCGAGGCTGACGATGCAGACATTCGGCTCAGTCCACAAGAGGTGCGACCGCACGCGGGCATCGAGAACAAAAGCATCGGGGAAAAAACCGATGGCGAAGTCGAAAGCTTCGGCCAGCGAATTCGGCGGCGGCGGCTCGAAAACGTTTTGCACCCGTCCGGCGCGCCAGCGTATGCCGCTGGCGCTCTGACGTAAAGCTCCGGCCAGTGGCGCTAGCAACATCAATTCCGTGTAATCATTGACCAGCAGATGAAACAAACGGACTGAGGCCGCCGGATTGAAGGCGGGCTTCTCTTCGAAAATGTCGCGCAATTGGGCGAGCGCAGCGCGCACCGGCTCGATTAAGGTTTGCGCTTTCGGCGTCGGTGACATGCCTTCAGTAGTGCGTAAAAAGAGCGGGTCGTCAAAGGTGCGCCGCAAGCGCGCTAAGGCATTGCTCATCGCCGGTTGGCTCAATCCAATGCGGCGCGCAGCGCGGGTTACATGGCGCTCGGCAATCATTGCTTCAAACACCAAGAGCAGGTTCAGATCAAAGGCTTGTAGATTCATATCGTGAATACCGGGCATTACTATAATCCATAAAACTAATGACCGGAAGTGGCGTATAACTGAGATTCAGGGGAGAGAGGCAGGAGACTCAAGGTTTGAATTCACATCGGAGAAACATCATGAAAAAGTTTGCATCGTTATTTCTGCTCTTCATCGTCGTGATGGCAGCCGTGCCCAAAGCGCAGGCGCAGACCCTGGCAGCCGCCAGTGAGGCGGCTGCCGCGCAACGTGCCAAAGAGCTTGCCAATCTGATCAACTCCGGCAATCGCACCGAGGCCAAAAAGTACATTGCCGATAATTATGCGCAAAGCTTTATGCGGATTCCGCTCGACAATCATCTTAACTTCATATCGAATTTGCACGATGTAACGCGGGGGTTGGAATTTCACAGCCTGCAAGAGAGCAAAGCGGCGGAGGTGACGGCGCTTTTCAAAAGCAAATTGACGGGCGCGTGGGTCGCGCTGATCGTGCGGGTCGAATCTGCCGAGCCCTATAAAATCACGGGCATCGGTCGTCGGCCACCCAAACCGCCTGCCGAAGCGAAGGCCACGAAGCGGTTGACCGATACGCAAATCGCTCAAGAACTCGACGCCTTTTTGAACAAGCTGACCGAGGCCGATGTCTTCTCCGGCTCGGTGCTGCTCGCCAAAGACGGGCGCGTGCTCTACAAAAAAGCCTTCGGCATTGCCAATAAAGATTTCAACGTGCCGAATCGCGTAGACACCAAATTCAATCTCGGCTCGATGAACAAGATGTTCACCTCTGTCGCTATCGCACAACTAGTTGAACGCGGCAAACTTTCATTCGATGACCCGCTGGCGAAATTCCTGCCCGAATTTCCCAGCAAAGAAGCGGCGGAGAAGATCAAGATCAAACATTTGCTTACCCACACGTCGGGGCTGGGCAGCTATTTCAACGACAAATTCTTTGAATCCTCGCGCGCCAACTTTCGCACTGTGGATGATATGATGAAGTTGGCGAAGGATGAAAAGCTGCAATTCGAGCCGGGCAGCCGCTGGTCATACAGCAACACCGGCATGCTCGTACTCGGCGCGGTGATTGAAAAAGTCACGGGGCAATCCTATTTTGACTATATCCGCGAAAACATTTACAAGCCTGCCGGTATGACCAACTCGGATTGCTATGAACTGGATCGCATCAATGCGAATCTGGCGGTCGGTTATGACAAAGAGTTCACCGACAACGGCTATCAATTCCGCAATAACATCTTCCTGCACGTGATGCGTGGCGGCCCGGCGGGCGGCGGCTATTCGACGGTCGAAGACTTGCTGAAATTTGATATTGCTTTGCGCTCTAATAAACTGGTCGGCGCGGACTCCGTCAAGCTGTTGACTTCCGCCAAACCCGAAGTCAACTCGCCGGAATATGGTTACGGCTTCGGCGTGGATACCGAGAATCAGGTGGTCGGCCACAGCGGCGGTTTTCCGGGTATTAGTTCCATTCTGGAAATGTATCTGGCCAGCGGCTATACGGTCGCCATTATGTCAAATTACGGCAGTGGCATGGGGCCGGTGAACAATAAACTACGAGAGATGTTGCTAGCCGGTCAGGACACTCGCGCTGCCAACCGCTAGGAAAGGGTTTGCTTTCCGCCCGACGATTTCTTTCCCTCCAGGCCGCTTCTTGAAACGGCTTTCAAGAAGCGGCCTTTCTTTTTTGTTGGGGTTTGTCTCATCCTAGTGAGGCTAATCTCGTTCAAGACAGTAGCGCATCGGCGTGCTAGTCTCAAAAGCAGGTAGTACACAGGCGGTTATTCGCTGATGAGAAAGTCCATTCCATTCTCTTTCCGCTTATTGGCCAGCTTCACCATTACGACACTCCTAGGAGTCACCTCTCCGGTGCAGTCACAAGGGGGCGCGTCATTAGAGAAGCAAGTTGATGAGTACATCAAACCGTTTGCAACCGCCAAAGCCTTCAGCGGCGCGGTGCTGATTGCGAAGGGCGGAAAGATTCTGGTCAACAAAGGGTACGGTCTAGCTAATTATGAATTGAACGTGCCCAACACGCCGCAGACCAAATTTCATATTGCCTCGCTTTCGAAAGCCTTTACGGCTGCGGCGATTCTGATCCTCCAAGAACGCGGCCTGCTGAAGGTCAACGACCCGCTGACCAAATATATCCCTGATTATCCGAATGGCGCAGCCATCACCCTTCATCATCTGCTGGTACACACGTCGGGCATTCCCAATGTGAATGACTTTCCCGACTACAACCTGCAATCGCGCTCGCCGCAAACTCCCGAAACGCTCATCGCCCTGTTTAAGAACAAACCGGCGGTGATGAAAGTGGGCGAACGCTACAACTACAGCAATTCGAATTACAACTTGTTGGCCTATATCATCGAAAAAGTATCGGGAAAGAGTTATGGCGAGTTTTTGAAAGCCAACATCTTTGATCCGCTCGGCATGCAGAATACCGGCCATGATGGTCGCGCCGGGGCGTTGCTTGCGAATCGCGCAGCGGGTTACGTGCCGGTCGGCGTAGACGAACTCGAAAACGCGCCCTATTTGGATTGGACGATCAAGACCGGCAACGGTTCGCTCTACTCCACAGTCGAAGATTTGTACAGGTGGGATCGCGCGCTTTACACAGAAAAGTTTCTCCAGCGCAGTTCCCTAGACCAACTCTTTGCCGAGCATCTGCCCAACGTCGGCTATGGTTGGTTTATCAGCAGGCGTCATAATCGCCGCTGCATCCGATTTGCCGGGCGCAGCCCCGGCTTTCAATGCGAGTTCCAACGCTATGTCGCGGACGATGTCTGTGTCATCGTTCTGAGCAATAATTATGCGGGTACGGCAAGTATGATAATTAGTGATCTGGCCGCCCTGGTGTTGGGCGAAAAATACGAAGCGCTTCAGATAGCCAGTTCATTAACGATTGCGCCACAGCTTGCCAAGGCGCTGGTAGGGCGCTATCAGGGCGACATGAATTTCATTCGCCCGAATGCGACGCTCACCGTTGCCGCGCGCAACAATCAACTGATCTTGAATTGGGGGCCAGGGACTGATTCGGGGTTGATTCCGCTGGTCGATGGGACATTTTGGGATCGCCAGTTTGGCGGCATTGTTCGCTTCGTCAAAGACGAGAAGGGTGAGGTAAGCCAACTCGTCTGGCAAAACGGTTCCGATTACCCGGCGCAAAAAGTTCGCGCCGGACAGTGAGGGTGGAGACCGAAGAGATGGCATATACACGGCGGGCACTTCTATTTCTTTGCTGCTTCCTCTTTTCTTTGGCCGGTACAACAGTAGCGCAAGAAAAGCGAGACGGGGACCTAACCATTGCTCCCTATACATTCAGAGCCAACAACGGGCAAGAGGTGCAAGCCGAACTGGGCAGACTGACAGTGCGTGAAAATCGCCGCAAGCCCGATAGCCGATTGATCGAACTCGCCTTCGTGCGGTTCAAAAGCACAGCAGCCAAACCCGCCCCGCCGATTGTCTACCTCGCAGGCGGGCCGGGCGGTTCCGGCATTGCGACGGCGCGCGGCACGCGCTTTCCGCTCTTTTTGGCGATGCGCGAAATCGGCGATGTCATTGCCTTCGATCAACGCGCGACGGGTCTCTCTTTACCGAGCCTCGCCTGCACCGAGACGTTTGACTATCCGCTCGACAAAGCCGGAGATCCGACAGAGTATGTGCGACGGTTCTCCGAGAAGGCGCGTGCCTGTGCCGACCGGTTGCAACAACAAGGGATTGATCTGTCGGCTTATAACACCAATGAGAACGCCGACGATCTGGAAGACCTCAGAAAGGCTCTGGGAGCCGAAAAGATCAGCCTATGGGGAATCAGCTACGGCACTCATCTGGCGCTGACCATGATTCGTCGGCACGAAAGCAGTCTGCATCGCGTCATCCTTGCCGGAACTGAAGGCCCGGCGCACACGCTGAAATTGCCGAGCCAGATTCAAGCCAATCTCGAAAAGGTCAGTCAGCTCGTCAAAGCCGATCCCGCCATCAATCAAAAAGTGCCGGACTTGATCGCGTTAATGAAACAGGTATTCGCGCAACTGGAAAAACAGCCCCTGACCATTCAAATCGTCAACCCGAACACCAACCAAACCGTCGGCGTGACCATCAGCAAATTCGACCTGCAACGCTTGACCGCTTCGGTGGTCGGCAATGAAAGCGTCATCAACTTACCGTTGCTCTATTACGCCCTTGCCAAAGGCGACCTGCAAAGCGGACTGCTCAACTGGGTCGCGCAAAATCTTGCCAGAGACCGACAGAGTAGACTCGGCTCGGCTATGATCTATGCGATGGACTGCGCCTCCGGCGTCTCGCCCGCGCGTTGGCAGCGCATCGAGCGCGAAGCGAAAGCCTCGCTGCTCGGCAACGCCATTGATTTTCCCTTCCCCTATGCGTGCAAAGCGTGGGGCAACCTCGACCTCGGCGAAGCCTTTCGCGCCCCCGTGAAATCGAAGCTTCCCGTGCTCTTCATCAGCGGTACGCTCGATGCGCGCACGCCGATCAGCAATGCTGAAGAGGTGCGATCAGGCTTTCCCAACAGCGCCCATTTGATTATCGAAGGCGCAGTGCATAGCGACCCGCTGTTTCTGTCATCACCGCAAATCAAAGAAGTGATGTTGGAGTTTATGCGGGGAGAGAAACTTTCAACGACGCGACTCGTCGCCGTGCCGCTGCGCTTCACAGCGATTCCATAACCACTTCACAAATCTTTTACAATTGGTGCTGCACAAACGGTTTTGCGCTCTCCGCTTTTGGGACATGCGAATCCCAAAAGCGCACAACCACAATGAGTCTCTTCCTCCTCTCCCCTGACGCACCTTCAACAGTGTAATCATTTAGCGCAGCGTCACGGTCTGCCAACCGCGTGGCACAGATTTGGCTATTCCTCCTTATAAGAGATTGTGTAAGCCTTTGCGAGCAGTAAACAGATAGTGGGTTCCGCGCCCCCCAAGGAGGGATTGATGAAGATGAAAAAAGCATTCATGACTACCTGTTGGTCGGCGTTCATCAGCATCGTTGTGATGGCGGCTGCGCAAAGCAGCGCCGAACAGTCCATCTCGCAAACTTTTCACAAGAAAACGGATCAGGTGATCTACACCTTCGAAGTCTCCGAGCGTATGCAGGCCGCGCGCTTGAAAGTCGTCGCCAGGGTCAACGGCGGACAAGCCGAATGGCAGTTGAAAAGCCCAGACGGAGAGGTGTATTTGCGCGGGTTCGGCGACGGCGGGCGCGTCGTCACCGATACCGATCAATTCAAGCCGACCTCTGGAGTCTGGAAATTAGAGATAAAGCTTATGGACGCCAGCGGCAACTATCGCTTCAACTGGACGGCTCATTAGAGGGGTTATGCAGGCATTGTGGCAAGACTTGCGCTACGGCGCGCGGATACTGGCACAGCACCCCGGCTTCACGCTGGTCGCTGTGCTGACGCTCGGTTTGGGCATTGGCGCGAATACCGCCATCTTCAGCGTCATCAATACCGTCTTGCTGCGCCCCTTACCCTACGCCGAACCGGAACAGTTGATGATGGTATGGGAGTCATTCCCCGCTTCGCCCGAAAATCATGTGATGCCGAGCAACTATATAGACTGGCGCACGCAAAATCAGGTCTTCTCCGATCTGGCGGCGTGGACAACTCAAACCGTCAACCTTTCAAGCGGCGGCGAACCGGAGAAGTTGGACGCGCTGACCGCAACCGCTAATCTCATCCCTCTGCTTGGCGTCGAACCGCTGCTCGGTCGCACCTTTTCACCCGAAGAAGATCAGCCGGGAGCCTCTCAGGTCGTCGTTATCAGTTATGGGTTATGGCAGCGGCGCTTCGGCGGTTCGCCTGAAGCAATTGGCAATCGCCTCACCCTAGACGCAGCCGACTACACCATCATCGGCGTGATGCCGCAAAGCTTCTACTTTCCCGAACGCCATCAAAGCGTTTGGCTGCCGTTGGCTTTGAGCCAAGAAGATTTGCAGGCGCGGGTGGCGGCGCACTACCTCAGCATCACGGCGCGGGGCAAATCCGGCGTGACCCCCGCACAAGCGCAAACCGAGATGAGCGCGGTGGCGGCGCGGCTGGCCGAACAATATCCGCAGACGAATGCGGTCATCGGAGCGCGGGTTGTGCCGCTCAAAGAGCAGATGGTCGGCAATTTGCGACCGGCGTTGTTGGTGTTGTTTGCGGCAGCGGGATTCGTCCTGTTGGTTGCCTGTGCCAATGTCGCCAATCTGCTGCTCTTTCGCGCCGCGTTGCGGCAAAAAGAGATTGCCGTGCGGCTGGCGCTCGGCGCAGGGCGCAGTCGTCTGCTGCGCCAACTGCTGACCGAGAGTCTGCTGTTGGCGGTTTGCGGCGCGGCTTTCGGTCTCTTGCTCGCCGCTTGGGGCGTCTCGTTTTTAACTTCGCAGATGCCCGAACGTTTGGCTTTGGCAACTGAAGTCAGCATGGATGGCAAAGTATTCGCCTTCACGCTTGTAGCAGCAATGCTGACGGGCATCCTCTTCGGCCTCTTCCCCGCCCTGCAAGCGACGCGGCTCAATCTGAATGAGACGCTCAAAGAAGGCGGGCGCGATACGGCGCGCGGGCGCAGCGGGTTGCGCAACCTGCTGGTCGTGAGCGAAGTCGCATTAGCGCTGATGTTGATGGTGGGAGCGGGGCTGATGCTGAGCAGTTTTCTGCGCCTGCGACAGGTAGATACAGGATTTGCCGCCGATCATTTGCTGACCATGGAGATAGACCCGACCTTCGCGCGCTACCCCGGTCAAGCGGCGCTTGCGACCTTTTACGATCAGGTCATCGAACAGGTCAAGGCTCTGCCCGGTGTCGAATCCGCCGCTGTCGTCACCCACTTGCCACTCTCTGCGACCCCCGGTCATTACCTCTATCGCGCGGAGGCCGAGCCGGAATGGAAATATGTTCGCGCCCTGCCCTCTTCGATCAGCCCGGACTATTTTCAGACCATGAAGATTCCGGTTCTCAGAGGGCGCAGTTTCGGCGCACAAGACAATCCGCAAACCGAAGCCGTC
The DNA here is from genome assembly GCA_964468725.1 of uncultured Clostridia bacterium. Taxonomy (GTDB): domain Bacteria; phylum Acidobacteriota; class Blastocatellia; order UBA7656; family UBA7656; genus CAYXVU01. Next base: position 9,041 of record CAYXVU010000046.1, on the reverse strand, counting down.
GCGGTCATCAATGAAGCGTTGGCGCGCGAAGCGTGGCCCGATCAAGACGCGGTTGGCAAACGATTACGCTTATTTCCCTATGATGCGACGGCTCCGACAATCACCGTCATCGGTGTGGTCAAAGATGTTCGGCAATCCGAATTGCAAGCCGTCGCGCGACCCGAAGTCTATCGCTCTTACACCCAAGTGATGACCTTTCCGCCACGCGATCTGGTCGTCAGAACCCAAGTCGCGCCGCTCAATCTGGCCGCCAGCCTGCGCCAAGCGGTTCAAACTGTAGATGCCAACCAGCCGATCTCCAACCTGCGCACTATGGAACAGGTGCTGGCGGACTCGTTGGCCGAAGAGCGATTCAATCTGCTCTTGCTAGCCGGGTATGCAGGGTTGGCGGTGCTCTTGGCGGCCATCGGCATTTACGGCGTGATGAGTTATCTGGTAACCCAGAATCGGCGCGAAATCGGCATTCGTATGGCGCTTGGCGCGCAGCCCGGAGACGTATTGCGGTTGGTGATTGGGCAAGGGTTTAGCTTGACGATGATTGGCATCGTTATCGGGCTGGCCGCTTCGTGGGGGCTCACGCGCCTGATGAAAGCGTTGCTCTACGGCGTGACAGCGACCGACCCGCTGATCTTTGCGAGCGTTGCGCTCGGGTTGCTCGGCATCGCCCTGCTCGCCTGCTATCTGCCCGCGCGCCGCGCTCTGCGAGTAGATCCGATGGTGGCGTTGCGCTACGAATAGGTTGGTTGTTCATTGTCCGTCGTCTGCTGTCCGTAGAAGGATAAATTATGAATACATTTTGGCAAGACTTGCGTTTCGGCACACGCCTGCTGGCGAAGAATCCCGGCTTCACCCTGATCGCTGTGTTGACGTTAGGATTAGGCATCGGAGCGAATACGGCAATCTTCAGTCTGGTCCACACGGTGCTGCTCAAGCCGCTGGCCTTCGCCAACCCGGACGAGTTGGTGATGGTGTGGGAAGACGCCTCCTTTGCCAACTTCCCGCTCAATACGCCTGCCCCTGCCAACTACGCCGATTGGAAAGCGCAAAATCAAGTCTTCGAAGACATGGCGGCCACCGAGGAACGCAGCTTCAATATCACGGGCGATGGCGAACCGGAGCGCGTCTCCGCTTACGGGGTGACGGAGAATTTCTTCCCCTTGCTCGGCGTCCAACCGGCGCTCGGTCGCGTCTTCACGACCGAAGATGATCGTCCCGAAGCCAGCCCGGTTGTCATCCTCAGTCACGGCCTGTGGCAGCGGCGCTATGGCGGCGAGCCGAGCATTCTGAATCGGGACATTCTACTCAACGGCCAATCTTTCACCGTCATCGGGGTGATGCCTGCGGGCTTTCAGTTCCGCGACCGTCTCATCAGCATGTGGGTTCCGATAGCCTTCACGGCAGAAGACCTCGCCAATCGCGGCGGCCACTATCTGGCGGTGCTGGCGCGCTTAAAAAAGGGCGTGACGCTCACCGAAGCGCAAGCCGATATGAAGACCGTCATGGCGCGCATTGCGCAGGATAATCCGAATGAGACGGCCAATGGCAGGCTTGGTGTCGTCGTGCAATCGCTGCGCGAGCAACTGACCGGAGACGTTTCCCAACTGCTCGTCGTGTTGCTGGTCGCGGTTGGCTTCGTGCTGTTAATCGCCTGCGCCAACATCGCCAGCCTGCTCTTATCTCGCGCCATCAACCGGCAACGCGAAATCGCCGTGCGGGCGGCGCTGGGAGCCAATCGCTGGCGCATCGCGCGGCAGTTGTTGACCGAAAGCCTGTTGCTTGCCGGAGCCGGTAGCCTCGTGGGACTGGTATTGGCTTGGTGGAGTTTCAATTTCCTCTCACGGCTGATTCCGCAGGGCATCGCGTTGACATCAAATCTGCAACTCGACCGGCAGGCGCTCGGCTTTACGCTTGTTGTAGCGTTGGCGACCGGCATTCTGTTTGGCCTGATACCGGCTCTGCAAGCCTCAAAAGTTGATCTCAACGAGATGCTCAAACAGAGCGTCGGTCGCGCCGGGACGAGCGCGCGCAGCCATCGGTTGCGTAGCGCCTTGGTCATCGGTGAAGTCGCGCTCGCCTTCGTGCTGCTGGTCGGCGCGGGGTTGCTGATTCAGACCTTTTTGAAACTCTATAACCAATATGCCGGGCTGGAACCGGAAAGCGTGTTGTCGCTGCGCACGGTGCTGCCCCGCAACAAGTACCCCGATCATCAGCGCCGCACGAATTTTTACGATCAAGTATTAGCGCGCGTCAGCGCCTTGCCCGGCGTGACGAGCGTCGCCTATACGACGTCGGTCCCGCTGGCGTGGAAAGGCGGAACCAGCGGCTTCTATCCGGAGGGACAGTCCGAACCGGATGCAAGCCTTTCGTACGACGCGAATCATCGGCAAATCAGCGCCGATTATTTCAAGGCCGTCGGCATTCCCATCAAACAAGGTCGCCACTTCGATGCGGGCGATAACTTGCAATCGCTGCCCGTCGTCATCATCAACGAGACTATGGCGCGTCAGTTTTGGCCGAATGAAAATGCGCTTGGCAAACGCTTTAAGCTCAACGGTCCCGACTCGCCCACCCCTTGGATGACGATTGTCGGCATCGTCGCTGATGTCCGGCAGATGGGCGTTGATGTGCCGGTGAAAGCGGAAATGTATATGCCCTATCAGCAAGTCAGAACACAGCCTTGGTTTGCGCCCCGCGATATGGTGGTGCGAACCGCAGGCGAACCGATGAGTTTGGTGGCGGCGATTCGCAATGAGATTCGTGCCGTTGATGCGGAGCAACCCATTTCAACGGTGATGACCCTCGATGAGGTGCTGGAAGAAGAGGTTGCAGCGCGGCGCATCGGCATGATTTTGCTGACGACGTTTGCCGGATTGGCGTTGTTGTTGGCATCGCTCGGCATTTACGGCGTGATCTATTACTTCGTCCTCCAGCACACGCAAGAATTGGGAGTGCGAATGGCGCTCGGCGCACAACCGCGCGACATTCTGGGGTTGGTGCTAAAAAAAGGGATGCGGCTGACATTGGCGGGTGTGGGATTAGGGCTACTCAGCGCTGTTGCTCTGACACGTTGGATGGCGAGTCTGCTCTATGAAGTTCGAGCCTACGATCCGCTGACCTTTGCCGCGCTTGCCCTCTTCCTAACGGGAGTGGCGTTTCTCGCCTGTTGGCTACCGGCGCGGCGCGCGATGAAGACCGATCCGATGACGGCGCTACGCTACGAATAACGTTGCTGTCCGTTGTCCGTCGAACGGCAACGCAGATTGACGACAACCCCGGCAACAGACGAAGAACGAAAGACAAGAGCATGCAAACACTTTGGCAAGATGTACGCTATAGCTTTCGCACCTTGGTAAAGAAGCCCACTTTTACGGTTATCGCGCTCGTAACCCTGATTGTCGGCATCGGCACGACGACTGCGATCTTCAGCATTGTCAACGGCGTGTTATTGCGCCCGTTGCCTTACGCGGATGAAGCGCGCGTTGTCACTCTATGGCAAAACAATATAAAGAGCGGGGTGGAACGCGAAGAGACTTCGCCCGCAACCTTCGCCGATTGGCGCGCCCGGACGCAAGCCTTCGAAGACCTGGCGATGGCCGAGCCATTCGGCTTCACACTGATTGATTACGGAGAGCCGGAAACCATTCGCGGGTGGGTCGTTTCGGAAGGTTTCTTCGATATTTTGGCAATCACGCCGTTGCATGGCCGAACCTTTGCAGCGGAAGAATACCTAGACGGCAACGATCAAGTCGTGGTTCTCGGTTACGGCCTGTGGCAACGGCGGTTCGGCGGCGACCCGACAATCATCGGGCACCAGTACGTGCTCAATGGACAGCCGCATACGATCATCGGCGTGATGCCGAAGGATTTTCAGTATCCGCCAGACCGCGAAATCTGGGTGCCGCGCCCGCCGCGCGAACGGGATTCCCAAATTCGCGCTGCCAGCTATATCCGCGTCGTCGCGCGCTTGAAAAGCGGCTACACGCTGGCACAGGCGCAAGCGGAGATGAATAACGTCGCGGCACAACTGGAAGAGCAATACCCGCAATCGAATGCCGGGGTTGGCGCCGTCGTTGTGCCGATTCGAGAGTACATGGTTGGCCACGTGCGCACGGCATTGCTGATTCTGTTCGGCGCTGTCAGCCTCGTCTTGTTGATCGTCTGCGCGAACCTCGCCAATCTCTTTTTGGTGCGTGCAATAGAGCGCGTGCGCGAGTTTTCCATTCGCGCCGCTTTGGGCGCAGGACGCGGGCGGCTTTTGCGGCAAGTGCTGACCGAAGGGATGATTCTCGCTCTCTTGGGCGGGGTTGGCGGCGTACTGCTGGCCAGTTGGTTGATTGAACTGATTCTCGCGCTCAGCCCCGGCAATCTGCCGCGCCTCAGTCAAATCACTCTGAGTTCCGGTGTGCTCCTCTTTGCATTAGGGGTTTCGTTGCTGACGGCTCTTGCTTTCGGTGTGGTTCCGGCCTTACAAGCTTCGCGCCCCAATCTGCAAGAGGCTCTCAAAGAAGGCGGGCGCGCATCAACTACAGGGCGCGGGCGGGCGCGTTTTCGCAACCTGTTAGTCGTTGGCGAAGTCGCTTTGGCCTTGGTGTTGGTCGTGAGCGCGGGGCTGCTGGTTCGCAGTTTCATCACCTTGATGAAAGTTGATCCGGGCTTCTCCACCGAAAACGCGCTGGCGCTGGAAGTGCAACTTGGACGACGGCCAGCCGCGCAACGCGCAGCTTTCTTTGACCAAACCTTCGAATCTCTGCGCACCTTGCCGGGAGTACAAGGCGTAGCCGCAACCTCATCGCTTCCTTTTCATGACAATCAGGTGACCATCCCTGTCGCCGTTACTCTGACCGACCGACCAAGCGGCGCCAGCGGTACGGAGCCGACGGCTTATCGAATCACCGTCACCAGCGATTACTTACAAACGCTCGGCGTGCCCCTTGTCAGCGGACGCTACTTCACCCCATTCGATCAAAGCGATTCCGCGCTCGTCATCATCATCAATCAATCGTTGGCGAAACGGCATTGGCCTAGCGAAGACCCGCTAGGCCGAAAGATCTCTTTTGCCACTCCCGGCGGCACGATCACCGCCGAGATTGTCGGCGTAGTCGCCGATGTCTTGCCAAGCGGCTTCGATAGCCAGGCGCGCCCTGAAATCTATTCGCCCTATGCGCAATCGCTGGCAGGCGGAATGACGTTTTTGGTACGCACCAGCGTCGAACCGAATGGGCTGCTGGCGGCGGTCAAGGAAAAGATTCGTGAGGTGAGTAAAAATCAGACCTTCAGCAGCACCTATACGCTCAGCCAATTGGTAGACAAATCCATCGCTGCGCGGCGGTTCAATCTGTTTTTGCTCTCTGCCTTCGCCATGTTGGCCTTGTTGCTGGCGGGCGTCGGATTATACGGCCTCATCAGCTACTCGACGGCGCAACGCACCCATGAAATCGGCGTGCGACTGGCACTAGGCGCGCAGCGACGCGACATTTTTCGCTTGATTATTTGGCAAGGCATGAAATTGGTGTTGATCGGCACAGGCATCGGTCTGGCAACCGCACTGGGGCTGACCCGTTTGCTGAAAAATTTATTGTTCAAAGTGAGCGTGACCGACCCGCTTACCTTTGCTGCCATCGCGCTGCTGCTTACGGGAGTCGGATTGCTGGCCTGCTATCTACCGGCGCGGCGCGCGATGAAGACCGATCCGATGACGGCGCTACGCTACGAATAACGTTGCTGTCCGTTGTCGGTTATCCGTTGGTAATGGGCTGTTGAGCCTTTTGACGTTGACGTTCTCCTTTCACCAGCTAGCAACGGACACCCGACAATAGACGAAGGACAAAATCATGCACACACTTTGGCAAGATGTACGCTACGGACTACGGGTGCTATGGAAGAAGCCCGGCTTTACGATCATTGCCGTCCTAACCTTGGCTTTAGGCATCGGCGCAAGCACAGCCATTTTTAGCATCGTGTATGGCGTGCTGCTTCGTCCGCTACCCTTCAAGCAGCCGGAAGAGATTGTGACCTTGTGGGAGAACAATACCAAAGACGGTCTCGAACGTGATGACGTATCTCCGGCCAATTTTCTCGACTGGCGCGAACGCAGCCAATCCTTCGCGGCGATGGCTTCGGTCAATCCCTACAGCGTAGATTATGTGGGCAAAGCGGAGCCGGAGACCTGGCAAGCTGTACTCGTCTCGGAAGGCTTCTTTGATCTGCTTGCCCTCTCTCCGCATCTGGGGCGAACCTTCCTTACCGAAGAATACCGCGGGGGCATCAATTTCGATGACAACCGCAAAATCAATAGTGTCGCCGTGATGCTGAGTCACGGATTGTGGCAACGGCGGTTTGGCAGCGACCCCGCGCTTGTCGGACAGACGCTCACGCTTGACGGGATGACGGCAACCGTTGTCGGCATATTGCCGCCGGAGTTTCAATTGAACCTCTTCGAGGAAGAGAAACACGTCTACCTGCCGCAAGCGCCCGATGAAAGCTGGCAACAGCAGCGGCGCGCCAGCTATTTGAAAGTCCTCGGACGGTTGCAGCCCGGCGTCAGCCTCGAACAAGCGCGCGCCGAAATGCAGACGATTGCCGGTCATCTGGAGGCTCAGTATCCGCAAACCAACGGTGGCCTTGGGGTGACGGTCGTTGCGCTGCCCGAACATTTGACCGGCAAGGTGCGTCCGGCTTTATGGATTCTCTTCGGCGCAGTCGGCTTTGTCTTGTTGATCGCCTGCGCCAATGTCGCCAATCTCTTGCTGGCGCGCGGCAGCGAACGCGAACGCGAGTTTGCCATCCGCGCGGCGGTGGGCGCTCAACGGTCGCGGTTGCTGCGCCAACTGTTGACCGAAAGTCTGCTGCTGGCGGTAATGGGCTGTGCAGCCGGACTCCTGCTTGCCTTTTGGAGCATAGATGCCATTCTCGCGCTCAGCCCCGGTAACATCCCGCGCCTCGATCAAGCGGGGATTGATCGCATGACCTTGCTCTTTGCGGTAGGGCTGAGCGCAGCGACGGCGCTGATTTTCGGCGTCGCTCCGGCATTACAATTTTCGCGCCCGAATTTGCACAATTATTTGAAAGAGGCATCGCTGACGACGACCGGCAGCCGAACGCGGCGGCGTTTGCGCTCCGCGCTGGTCGTGGTAGAGATTGCCCTCTCGCTGGTCTTGTTGATTGGCGCAACTCTCTTGCTGCGCAGCTTCTTCGGGCTGGTGCAGACCGATCCGGGCTTTGCTGCTGATCGCGTTGTCGCCTTACAAGCCTTTATTTGGGATCGCTATCCCAAGCCGGAACAGCGCGTAGCTTTTACCGAGCAGGTCATAGACAAACTCAAAACCGTGCCCGGCGTGACCGATGTTGGCCTGACCACGGCATTGCCCTTTTTGGAAAGTAGCCTCGACGCTTCGCTGCCCTTCACCATCGAAGGCCAGCCGCCACCGCCGCCCGGACAGGAGCCGACCATTTACTGGACGGTAGCAAACCCTGAGTACTTCTCGGCCATGGGCATGAGATTGCAACGCGGGCGGGCGTTCAACGAATTTGACCGCAGAGACGCGCCGCCAGTTACGATCATCAACGAAACGCTGGCGCGACGCTATTTTCCCAATGAAGACCCGGTCGGTCGTAAGCTGATGGTGCGCGGCAGGCAGCGAGGCTCTGCGCCGCCACAACCAGTGGAGATTATCGGCGTCGTCAGCGACGTGCGCCACGACGGACTCGATCAGCAACCACGCGCCGAGCATTACCGCCCGTTTACACAAATCTCGAATGGCTCGACCATCTTTGTCGTCCGCACTTCGGTCGATCCGGCCACCTTGATTTCCACCCTCAAGGCGCGTTTTTGGGAAGTCAATTCCGCACAACCACTTTACGCGGTTGATACATTGGACAATTTAGTTGCCCAGTCGCTTCGGGGTCGGCGCTTCAGTCTGCTGCTCCTGAGCGTCTTTGCAGGGTTGGCGCTGTTGCTGGCAATGATCGGCATTTACGGCGTGATGAGTTTCATCACCGCGCAACGCACCCACGAGATTGGTATCCGTATGGCGTTGGGCGCCGATGCCCGCGACATTCTCAAACTGATTTTGCGGCGGGGGTTGCAATTGACCGGGATGGGCACCGGATTCGGTCTGGCCGCCGCGCTGTTGCTGACCCGATTTTTACAGACCATGTTGTATGGCATCAGCACCTTTGACCCGCTGACCTTTGCAAGCGTTGCCGTGTTGTTGATGGGGGTCGCTCTCGCGGCTTGCTGGCTGCCAGCGCGACGCGCGATGAAGACCGATCCGCTGGTGGCGCTGCGGTATGAATAACTTTGCTGTCCGTTGGTAGTGGGCTGTTGAGCCTTTGACATTGGCGCTCTTCTTTTACCGGCTAGCAACGGACAATTAACAATGGACGAAGGACAAAATCATGCAGACACTTTGGCAAGATGTACGCTTTACCCTGCGACAATTGGGCAAGCAACCGGGATTTACCCTGATTGCGGTCTTCACGCTGGCGCTCGGCATCGGCGCCAACACAACGATCTTCAGCGTCATCAATGCCTTGATTCTCAGCCCGCCGAACCTTGCCGAAGCGGAGCGCGTCGCTGCGCTCTGGCGAACCGGCAAAGACAAACGCGTCGAAGGCTTTGTCTCTTACCTGGAATGGCAAGATTGGCGCACACAGAATCAGAGCTTCGAAGACATTGCCGCTTACAAACCGAACGGCTTCATTCTGCAATCCGAGGAGCAGGCCGAACGCTTGCAGGGCATGCGGGTAACCGCCAACTTCCTGTCGCTGGTCAAAGTGCGGGTGCAGCGAGGCCGCGATTTTCAAGAAGCGGAAGAGAAGCGCGGCGCGCCGCCTGTGGTCATCATCGGCCACGCATTTTGGCAACATCGGTTAGGCGGCGACGAAGCCGTCTTGGGAACCACGCTGACCTTGAACGGCACGCCCTTCACCATCATCGGTATTCTGCCGCCCGATTTCGAATTTCCGCTGGCCGCGCAACAGACCGACATGCTGACAACCATCGCCGCAGAGGGTGGCAATCTCAGTCAGCGCGGCGCGCA
>CAYXVU010000045.1:0-32832 GCA_964468725.1 uncultured Clostridia bacterium | reverse complement strand
GATGTGGAGATAGCCTTTGCCGCGCACCAGCAACGAGCCGCTGAAGGCTTCCTCTTCCAGCGATTTGTCTATGGGGAGCGATTCTCCGGTCAGCACCGATTCGTCGAGCAGGATGCCTTCTGCTTCGACGAATCTCCCATCGGCGGGAATCCGGTCGCCTGCCTCGATGCGGATGATGTCATCGGGCACGATCTCCGTTGCTGGAAGATGCGCCAGTCGTCCATCACGCAGTATCCATACGAGCGGCGCAGCCATCTCCCTTAATCGCTGAAGCGCCGCTTCCGCTTTGTTCTCTTGATAGACTCCCAGAAGGGCATTGAGCAGCAAGATCAAAGCGATGGCTATCGCTTCGACGGGCAGGGAGCGCGCTCCTTCCAACCCCCAAATGAGCAGGTCAATAGCGAGGGCAAAGACTAAAAGATACATTAACGGACTGCGGAACTGGCGGAAGAATCGCTGCCGAAGAGAAATCTGGGCGGGTTCCGGCAGCCGGTTCAGACCATGGGCTTGCAAGCGAGACTCCGCTTGTTCGCTGGAAAGGCCAACGTGCGGCTTGTCGGCAGGTTTTCTGGCCATCTCTTGTGTCGTTTTCCCCACCATGACTGCTCTTTGCCGAATCCATCGCTCATTGAGCAAGCTGAGTGCCACGCTGAAGCCTGCGCTTCAGGGAGCAGATGTGAAGAGTTGGCTGTTGCTGAGCCAATGTTGACCCGGCCTTTGACAAACGAATCCGGCGGGCGGGTTGGATGCGTGTCAGCAGATGGCCTTGCTCTGCCGGTTGCAGGTCATTAGATCAGTTTCCACTCTTTGAGAACGGCGAGCAGAGCGGGCAGCGGCTCTTGCCATAGCCATTCGACTTTAACCCACACTCCTTCGAGCACGCGGCTGCGGTAGATGCCGCCTACGCCGATGGCAACCAGGTGGTAACAGCTATCCTCACCGAGTTGATAAAACTCCGCTTGTTTGCGAATGGGGTCGAGCAGCCAATACTCGCGCACGCCGCCTTGTTCATACTCATAAAATTTTTCGCCGCGATCCCGTGCGCGGCTTTCCGGGCTGATGATCTCCACCACCAAGTCCGCCGGGCCATCCAGATAGTTCGGTTTTAGCCGATCAAGATGATCGGTAGCGAGGAAAAGAATGTCAGGTTCTCGTCCAGACAATCTCGCGCCGGTCTTCATCAGAAACGGTGCAGAAAAGACTAGCCCGAGTGCGTAGGCCTCTGCGAACGCGCGCAAAAGGGCGGTGAGAAAATCGGCTAGGCTTTGATGTGTATGCGATACCGGACTCATCAGGATCACCTCCCCATCCACCCACTCGGCGAACGTGTCTTCGTCCGCCCAGTCGAGGAATTCTTCGTAGGTCATCTTCTTTGACGGTAGAGGGGAGGTCTCTTCGGTCGGCGGTTTGATCTCTTGTACCATCTGCCTAGCTCCTGACTTTAAGGCGTTGCTGTCAACCTTTTGAAATTGGCGCAGTGATTTTACCACTTTTTTACAAGATGAGGGGGCAAAGCCTGTCGCTAACCGGCATCCTGCTTGATCGCCTCGTGTGCATAGGCTAGGATTTTTTCACCTGCTTGGTTGTCCGCAACCGGCCATATCAATTGATTTGCGAGGGACTGGATGAAGAGACTCAACCGACGCTTCTCCGCCGCCACCACCGCTCTGCTGCTCTGTGTGCTGATGACTGCCGCTGTCCGCGCGCAGAGCTTCGAGGTGAGGACGACAACGTTGAAAAACGGCATGAAAATTCTGGTGCAGGAAGACCGTTCGATTCCTAACATCGCACTCTATATCTTTTATCGCGTCGGCTCGCGCAACGAGCGCCCCGGCACGACCGGGTTGTCACACTTCTTTGAGCATATGATGTTCAACGGCGCGAAGAAGTATGGCCCCAGCATGTTTGACCGCACGATGGAAGATGCCGGGGGCAGCAATAATGCTTATACGAGCAACGACCTGACGGTCTATCAAGATTGGTTTCCGCGCACCTCGCTTGAATTGATCTTCGATCTCGAAGCCGACCGCATTCAATATCTGAGTTTCGATCCCAAAGTGATTGAATCGGAACGCGGCGTGGTTGCCAATGAGCGGCGGCTCAGCGTTGACAATAACAACTTCGGCTTGCTGGATGAGCAACTCGATGCCACCGCCTACACGGCGCATCCCTATCAGTGGCCGGTCGTCGGCTGGATGGTAGATATCGAGAATTGGAAACTAGCAGATCTCAAACGTCACTTTGAGATGGGCTATTCGCCGAGCAATGCCACAATGGTCGTTGTCGGCGCAGTCAGCGCGGAAGAGATTTTCGCGCTCGCGCAAAAGCATATCGAGCCGATTCCGTCACACGACCCGCCCCCCAAGGTTACCACGCAGGAGCCGGAACAACTCGGCGAACGTCGCGTCGTTGTTCGCAAACCGGCGCAACTGCCCATCGTGATGATCGGCTATCATACCCCGGCTTCATCGCATCCAGATTACTACGCTTTGCAGGTGCTCAGTACAATCCTCTTTTCGGGACAAAGCTCGCGCATGTACCAACGCTTGGTTGACAAAGATCAACTTGCCCTCTTCGTGCAAGGCGGCAAGGGATTCAGCTTCGACCCCATGCTCTTTAAGATCACCTCGCAACCGAAAGCCGGTGTGGCAACCGAAAAAGTTGAGAAAGCAATTTATGAAGAACTCGACAAAGTGAAGTCCGCAGCCGTCAGCGATCAAGAGATGGAAAAGGCGAAGAACATCTTGCTCGCAGGCTTCTATCAGCAGATGCGCACGATCAACAGCCGCGCCAATCTCTTGGGCAGCTATGAGGTCTTCTTCGGCGACTATCGCAAACTCTTCACGGCTGCCGACGACTATGGAAAGGTGACGAAAGAGGATTTGCAACGCGTCGCGCGCCAATACTTCACCGACAAGAATCGCACCGTCGCAACCCTCATCCCCGAAGCCGGAGAGCGGTAGAGCGATAACGGAGGAGAGGAAAGACAGGGTGAAGCGGTGAAGGGGTGAGCAGATGAAGGGATGCACAGGTAAAAGAGAGGGGGGGCGGCGACCCGATCATCTATGTGCCGCAGGCAGGTTCGATACCTTCGACCTTCGATCCAACATCGTTGAACTTCAACTTGTCATCAGAAATTCGCAACCGTTTTGGAGAAAATCATGATGAAGAAACGCGTACTCGCTTTGGTGCTCAATCTGCTGTTGTTAGGTTCACTGGCCTTCGCCGCTCCGGTTGAAAATGGCGATTTGAAATTGCCGCCATATAAAAAAGTTGTGCTCAAAAATGGCTTGACGCTCCTGTTGATGGAACAACACGAAGTGCCGATCATCAGCTTCAATACCATCATCAAAGCCGGTTCTGTCGCTGACCCGGCGGGCAAAGAAGGGGTAGCCTTGCTCACCGCTTCGCTGCTCAGAAAGGGCACCAAGACGCGCAGCGCCGATCAACTCTCCGCCGAACTCGATTTCATTGGCGGGCAACTCGGTGTCGGCGCGAACTTCGATTTCACCGGCGGAGAGGCCGAATTTGTAAAGAAAGACCTGACCAAAGGGTTGGAACTCTTTGCCGATATCTTGCTCAACCCTGTCTTCCCGGAAGACGAAGTCAAGAAGATACTCGCCCAACGTATTGACGGCATCAAGGCTGCCAAAGATCAGGCGCAAGGCGTCATCGGGTCGTACTTCGCCGCTTACCTCTATGGCTCGCATCCTTATGGCCGACCGACCGGCGGCGATGAAAAGTCGTTGGCCGCCATCACCCGCGAAGATGTAGTGAAGTTTTACCAAACGTGGTACGCACCTGCGAATACCATTCTCGCCGTCGCCGGAGATTTCAACGCGGCGGAGATGGAGCGCACCTTGACGGAACGATTCGGCGGTTGGTCTGCCAAGACGGTTCCCACAATCAACCTGCCGACGCCGACGGCTTTTCAAGGCAAAAAACTGCTCTTAGTTGATAAGCCGGATTCGACGCAGACCTTCTTTCAAATCGGCAACCTCGGCATCCAACGCACCAACCCGGATCGCGTGTATGTCGAAGTCATCAATACCCTGTTTGGCGGTCGCTTTACCTCGATGCTTAACTCGGAGCTTCGCATCAATAAGGGATTGACCTATGGTGCGCGGTCGAATTTTAGCGAGCGCAAAGCGCCCGGCCCCTTCGCCATCTCCACCTACACGCCGAACCAAACGACTGAGCAAGCGATAGACATCGCGCTCGATCTGCTCAAGCAACTGCACGAAAAAGGCATCACCGAAGCGCAATTGAAATCGGCGAAGACCTACATCAAAGGGCAATTTCCACCCGACATCGAGACCTCCGATCAACTGGCGCAACTGATCGCCGAATTAGAGTTTTACGGCCTCGATCAAAATACGATCAATACCTATTACGCGAAGATTGACGCCATGACGCTTGCCGATGCCAGCCGCATCATCAAGCAGTACTTCCCGCTCGACAATTTGGTCTTCGTATTGATTGGCAAAGCCGAAGAGATTCAACCGGTCGCCAAAAAGTATGCGTCCAAGTTGGATAACAAGCAGATCGGCCAGCCGGGGTTTTAGCGATGGCAAGAGAACCGTTGTTTGCCGACACGGACGAAGAGACCGAGCAGATACTTATTGAGCTTGCTCGTGCCACTCCAATTGGAAAAAAATTCCGGCAAGTGGCGGAAGCAACAAAAATGACCCGCGCGTTCGCAAGGGCAGGTCTCCGACTGCGCTACCCGGAAGCTTCCGAGGAGGAATTGCGCAGACGCTTTGCTGTGCTCGTATTGGATCCGGAGACTGTAAAAAAAGTGTATGGGTGGGAGACGGAATAAGTAGATTGCCAATGGAAGAGATTGACCAATTGGAGGTGATGTTTTTGGTCGTTGATCTCCTCAACGATATGGGCATTCCGTATTTAGTTGGCGGCTCTTATGCGAGTTCAGCGCATGGAATATCTCGATCAACAAGAGATATTGATTTACTCGCCAGCCTTCGGCCTCCTCAAGTCAAAGAGTTTGTTGAGCGGTTGCAAGTCGAATTTTATGCGGACGATCAAGCGATCAGTCGAGCGGTAGCTGCCAAACAACATTTCAACATTATTCACCTCAATACCATGTTTAAGATTGATTTCTTTCCGGTGCGAGGTCGGTTTGAAGAGGTCCAACTGGAACGACGAAAATTAGCAACTATCGGCGACCGGGCGCGCGAAGCCGTGTATGTGGCAACGGCAGAAGACACGATCCTTGCCAAATTGGTTTGGTATCGCAAAGGCAATGAGGTGTCTGATCAGCAATGGCAGGACGTGCGTGGCGTTGTGAGAATGCAAGCCGAAAAGCTTGACGTTAGGTACCTGAAAAAGTGGGCGCACGAGTTAGGCGTTGCGGATTTGTTAGAGCGTCTGTTGATGCAGAGTTGAGATGGGGCGACGAAAGGGTCATCATCCGACGACTCCATCATCCAAAGAAATAGTCTATGGCATTTCTCAATCCTTTCTTTCTCCTTGGAGCGTTGGCGGCGGCAGTGCCGATTCTTGTCCATCTGGTGCGGCGCACGCAGGCGACGCGCGTGCCCTTCGCCTCGCTGATGTTTCTGCGCCGCATTGAACAGAAGACGATTCGGCGGCGCACGCTCCGCAACCTTTTGCTCTTACTGATGCGCTGCGCAGCCATACTGCTGCTCTCGTTGGCTTTTTCGCGACCCTACTTCACCGATAAGAACCCACTCGCCGCCAGTGCCGGACAAGCCAGCAGTGTGATTTTGGTGGATGCGTCCTACAGCATGCGCTACCCCGGCGTCTTCGAGCGCGCCAAGACCGTAGCCCGCGATTTGATCAACGGGGCGACGCCGCAAGAACAGATCGCCGTTGTCTCTTTCGATCAAAGCTACGAAATTCGCACCCCGCTCAAACCCGACCGCGCTGCGGCGCTGGCCGCTGTCGAGCAATTGCAAGCGGGGCTTGCGGCCACCGATTATTTGCAAGCCATTCAGGCCGCTGACGCCATGCTTAAAGAGGCTAGTACCGGCGCGCGTCGCATCTACTTAATCTCGGACTTTCAATCCGCCGGGTGGAATCGCTACGGCACGTCTGTGAAATTACCGAAAGAGGTCGAATTGCTCGTCCGTGATGTCGCCGATAGCGAGCGCAAAAACGTCGCTGTCTCGCAGGTCAAAGCCGAACCCTTTATCTATGCCTTGAAGTATCCCGGCAAAGTGACCTCCAATATCGCCAACTTCAGCGCGGACGCGGGCAGCGAAACCGCAGTGGATTTGAAACTCAACGAACTGACCGTCGAACGCCGCGATGTTGAGCTTGACCCAACGGTTACCCAAACCGTTGACTTCGTCGGCTTCAACGTGCAAGAAGGTTCGAACCGCGCCACCGTCGAAATCTCCGGCGACAGCTTCCCGCTCGATAACAAATATTACTTCACCATTCACCGCAAGAATCAGACGCGCACCCTAGCGATTGACACGGCGACGCGCGGGCGTAGCGAATCGTTCTTTTTGCAACAAGCCTTGAATGCGGGCGAGAACAGTCAGTTCGCACTGACTACGAAGAGCGCGGGCAGCGTCAACCCGACCGAACTCGATACCTACGAACGCATCATCGTCAATGACTCGGAGCGCATCAGCGAGGCGCTTGCAACAGCCATCAAAAGTTATGTCGAACGCGGCGGCGGCATCGTATTGGTTGCCGGTCGGCACACCGATGCGGCGGACTTCAATCAAGCCTTTGGCGAGCTTGCGCCCGCTTCAGTTGGGGAAGCAGTGCAATCGCGGAGCTACACGCTGATGAGTCAGATCAAAGCCGATCATCCGATCTTTAGCGTCTTTGCGAGCGGCGGACGACTCGCCTCAACCCGCCTCTACGGTTATCACCGCGCGGTTCCCAAAGACGGCGCTCAGACGATTGCCGCGCTCGATGATGGCACGCCAGTTCTGATCGAAGGCACATACGGACGCGGCAAAGTTTTATTAGTCACGACGACCTTCGATACGGCCTGGAATGATTTGCCGCTGACGCCGATGTTTTTGCCACTGGTGCGGCAGATGTTGGAGTATCTCGGCGGGCGCGCAGGGGATCATCGTTATTTGGTCGGACAGAGCATTATCGCGCCGCCGGATGCAGACAAGTCGCTGCCCGCGATTGATAGTCCGAGTGGCGGTCGGTTGGAAGGGCGCGAAAGTTCGACCGGCGAATTGTCTGTGCAAGCAAGCGAACCGGGCTTTTATCGCTTGCGTTACCGTGATCGCGATGAATATGTGGCGGTGAATCTGGACACCCGCGAGTCGGATTTGGCAAAGCTCAACTTGGAAGAGTTTTTGAGCAGCCTGTCGCCGGAGAATGTCGAACCAAGTGCAGACGCCGTGCTGCCGCGACTGGGCGAAGAAGACGCCGAATCTCGCCAACGCTTGTGGCTGCCGTTGCTGATTGTCGCGTTGCTGCTCTTTGTCGTCGAAGCGGTGATGGCGCGCCGCATCCGCGTGCCCAAACTGATTGGCTAAAGAGTCGGATTCCGCCGTTCGCGCTGTTGAGTTGCAAAAGAGTTGTGAAAAGTTCGTTCGATAAAGAAAGGGGTCGCCATCCGGGTGACGACCCTCTATACTCAGAACCAGTCAGTGGATACCGTCAGCGTCAGAGAGGTTGAAGCATGGATCATCCGCACAGCAGTCTCAACGATCTCATCGCGCGAGTCCGCAGCCACATCAAAACGCGCGTCGCTCTCAAAGGCGTCGTCATCACGCTCGCCGTTGCCATTGTCTCCTTCATCGCCGCTTCCTATGCGGCGGCGAGTTGGAACCGCACGGCCATCGTCTTTCTGCTGCGGTTGCTACCCTTGCTCCTGACCAGTCTGGCGGCTTGGTTTTTTATTGTTCGTCCGTTGCGCGCCCCCATCGCCGATTCGCGTATCGCGCGGCTGATTGAAGAGAAGAGCGGCTTGCAAGATCGTTTGGTGACGGCTGTTGAGTTTGCCGACGCCACCCGCGACGCTTCGCCGGTCATTGTTGAACGCCTCATCAACGACACACGCGAGCGCACCGCAACCGCAGAGATCAAAACTATCGTCAATCCGCGACCGGCCTATGCCTATGGCGCAGGCGCAATGGCGCTTTTGCTTGGACTCGCTTTGCTGTTCACCTTCGCGCCGGTGTCGGGCAAATTGACTTCGCTCTATTCCAATATTGGCGGCGACGCGATGGCCAACGCGATGTATATTGCCGTCACGCCTGGTACAGCGCGCGCGCCACGCGGCTCGGATCAAAAGATCAAAGCGACGCTCAACGGTTTCAACGCACAGACGGCGCAGGTCTTCATGCGCAAACTTGGAACCGAAAACTGGGTCGCCTCGGTGATGGAGCCAGCAAAGAATCAAAACGAGTTCCAATTCGTCATCTTCAACATACAAGATTCGATTACCTACTATGTCGAAGCCGACGGCACGCGTTCGCCCGAATATGCGCTCGACGTGGCCGATTTGCCTTATGTCAAACAGATTGATCTGGTGTTGGACTTTCCCGCCTACACCGGCATCTCGACCAAAAAGATCGAAAACGGCGCAGAGATTACTGCGCTCAAAGGGACAACCGTCACCGTCATCGCTCACCTGAGCATGAAAGCCAAAGCGGCGCGCATTGTCTTGAGCGATGGCACTAAGATCGAAATGGCAGCCAACCCCGAACACGCTGACAATCAATTCACTGGCGCGTTTACGATCAAGCAAAACGGCACCTATCGCATTGAAGTGACCAGCGAAGACGGCGAACGCTACAACGGCTCGAATGAATACGACATCGTGATGCTGGAAGACAATCCGCCTGTGGTGACGCTTGATAAGCCCGGTCGCGATATGAAGGTTACCAGCATCCAAGAGATCTTCACGCAGGCGCGCGCCGAAGATGATTACGGCGTCGTGGCGTTGGAGTTTTATTATTCGGTCAACGGCGGCGAAGAGAAGAAGGTGCAGTTGCAAGACCTCAAACGCGATGCTCCGAAGACCTTGTCCGGGTCGCATACGTTCTTCCTCGAAGAGTTGGGACTGCAACCGGGCGACTTCGTCTCCTACTATGCCAAAGCGCGTGATAACGGCAGCGGCGGCGAAGCGACGAGCGATATTTATTTCATGGAGGTGCGCCCCTTTGACCGCGAGTTCCGACAAGCGCAACAACAGGGCGGCGGCGGCGGCGGCGAAGAAAGTTCGAATGCGTTGACTCGGCGACAACGCGAAATTATTGCCGCGACCTTCCGCGTGCAACGCGACGAGAAGACCTATGCGACGGAAGAGAAGGAAGAGAACTTCAACACCGTCACCCTCAGTCAAGAGAAGCTCAAAGCTGATACCGAAACCCTGGCCGAGCGCATTCGTCGCCGATTGGGCGGGCAGATGGAAGGCCAATCCGACTTTGCCAAAATCGTCGAACATCTGACGCAAGCCGCCAAAGAGATGGAGGCGGCGACGAACGAATTGAAAGCGCGTAAATCGAAAGAAGCCATGTCGCCTGAACAACGCGCGCTGCAACAACTCCTGCGCGCCGAAGCGGTCTTCCGCGACGTGCAGATAGCACGCGGACAAGGCGATGGCGGCGGCGGGCAACAGGAACAAGACCTCGCTGATTTGTTCGAACTCCAACTCGACAAGATGAAGAATCAGTACGAGACCCTGAAACAGGGGCAGCAGCAACAACAGAACCAGCAGCAAGACGAACTCGCAAAGCGCTTACAGGAGTTGGCGCGCCGCCAACAGCAACAACTCGAACAACGCATGCGCGCACAACAGCAGCAGCAAGGCGGCGGCGGGGGCGGCTCGCAACGTCAACAGCAAGAGATGATCGAAGAAGCCAAACGCATGGCGCGCGAACTGGAAAAATTGGCACGCGACCGCCGCGACCCGAAACTTGCTGAAGCGGCGCAGCAGATGCAACGCGCCGCCGAAGAGATGCAACGCGCGCAATCGTCCGCTTCGTCTTCTTCCTCGTCGAATAGTTCCGAAGCGACGGCCCAATCTTTACGCGCCATCGAACGGATGGAACAAGCGCGACGGTCATTAGATAATTCCCGCAGTTCGGGCAATCAACAGAGTTTGCAAAACCTCAGACAACGAGCCGAAGAGGCGAAGAAACGGCAAGAAGAGATCGCTCGCAAAGTGGATGATCTGGTTCGCAGCGGGCAAGGTGCAAGCGAAGAGCAAAAGCAACAGCTTGCCGAAAGCAAAGAGACGCTTGCCGAGAATCTGTCAGGCCTCGAACGCGACATCGAACAGACGGCGCGCGGGATGGGGCAAGAACGCCAGCCGTCGAGTGATAAGTTGCGCGAGGCGGTCAATTCACTGCGCCGCAATCGCGTCACCGACAAGATTCAACAGAGCAATCAGATGCTCCGCAACGGCTGGTTCGATCAAGCCCGTGAACGCGAACGCATCATTCAAAACAACATTGATGATGTGGTGAAGAACTTGCAAGCGGCAGAAGGCGCTCCGATGAATCGCAATCAAGGCGATGCGCTTGCTGATGCCCTCAATCGCGCCCGCGAGATTACCGATAATTTGGAATCCTTGCGGCGGCGCGGTGAATCGCAACAAGGCGATAATCAAAACGGTCAGCAGCCGAATCAGTCCGGTCAACAAAACGGTCAACAAGGTCAGCCGCAAAACCAAAACGGTCAGCGCGGCCAATCCGGTCAACAACAAAACTCCCAAGCCAACGGTCAGCAAAGCGGTCAACAGGGGCAGCCGCAAAATCGCCCCGGCCAGCAAGCGGGTCAGAAACCCAATCAACAAGGTCAACGATCACAATCCGGCCAACGAGGCCAGCAAGGTCAACAGCAAGGCGGGCAACAAGGTCGGCAAGGTCAACGATCACAATCCGGCCAACAAGGCCAGCAATCACAATCCGGTCAACAAGGTCAGCAAGGCCAAGAGAGCGGCCAACAGCAGGGTGGGCAGGGCGGCCAGCAATCGTCAGGTCAACAGCAAAATGGTCAACAGCAAGGCGGGCAACGCGGCCAGCAGCCGGGCGGACAGTCGAGCCAGCAAGGTCAGCAGCAAGGCGGGCAACAAGGTCAACAGGGTCAGACCTCGAATAACCCGACCATGAACCCCTCAGCAACCGGCGGCGGGCCACCGCGCGGCAGTGATCGCCAGATCGAAAGCGAATTGCGCCAACGCATCGGTGAGCTAGAAGAGTTGCGCCGACAACTCGGACGCGACCCGGAACTAGCGCGCGATTTGAATCAAGCCCTCGAACAACTGCGTAAGATCAACCCCAACGCGTTTAGCGACCCCGCGCAACTTGCGTTGCTCAAGAATGAGGTGATTGAGCCGTTGCGGCAACTCGAACTCAATCTGGCGCGCAAACTGCAAGCGCGGCTCGGCAACAACGGCGTCGGTTCTCTCAGCGACGGAGATGCGCCGGATCGCTACCGCAAAGTGATCGAAGATTATTACCGACGCCTCTCTTCCCGTTCGCCCGATACGCCGCGTCCGTGACGCGCAACCTCAAGCCTGGAAGGCGAAGAAAGTTCTTTATTTTTTCGCCTTCTTTATGCTTCTATTCCATTGGCCGTAACTTCAATCTCAAATTCATTAGGTGGAGTAAGCGAATGACCAACAACTCAGAATCCGTGAACCGACTGCAGATGGCTCACCCACAGGTGTGCTTGCGAATCGTTGGGCGATTGACGCTCGCCATTTTATTGATCTCCTGTTTTATCACTGCTGGCGCCAGCACCGTACAAGTGGCCTCGAAAGATCACAAAGCCTTTGCTGCGCTTTCGGCCAAGCTGTCGGAGATGCCCGGCTATTTCGATTCTGATAACCTCATTTCGAATGAGACCTCCTATCAGCATGTCTTCGGCAGGTTGCGCGATTTAGGGGTGAAGGGTGGCGTCTATGTCGGCGTCGGCCCCGATCAAAATTTTACTTACCTCGCAGAGATCCGCCCAAAGATGGCGATCATGATTGATATTCGTCGGGACAATTTGTTGCAACACTTATGGCTCAAAGCCATCTTCGCCAAATCGCGCAATCGCATTGAGCATCTCTGCTATCTGTTCGGCAGGCCGCTGCCGAAATCCGGCAACTGGGAGCAGAAGACACTGAAAGAGTTGGCCGACTATATTGACACTACCCCGCCAGATCAGAAGCTACATGAAAAGAACGCCGCCGAATTGCAAAAGGATGTGCAGAAATTCGGCATTGCCCTCTCCAACACCGATTTGCAAACGATCAACAACATTCACGCGGAGTTCTTCCAATATGGACTAGACATTCGCTATTCCAGCCATCACCGTCCGCCGCGCTCGATCTATCCGACCTATCGGGAGTTGTTGTTGGAACGTGATCTTTCCGGCCAGCAGAATAACTATTTTGCTTCGGAAGATCGGTATCAGTTTCTCAAGAAGATGCAGGATCAGGATTTGATTGTGCCGGTCGTCGGCGATCTGTCCGGCCCACAGGCGATGAAAGCGGTTGCCAAGTATATTGTTGATATGAAAGAGAAGGTCACCGCCTTCTATGCTTCGAATGTCGAGTTCTATCTGGTGCGACAGGGCTCTTTCGACAAGTTCATTGAGAATTTGAAGGCCTTCCCCATCGACAACAACAGTGTGATCATTCGCAGCTATTTCAATTACTACGCGCCCAAACACCCGCAAGCCGAAGGCGACCATTTCAGCACGCAGCTATTGCAACGCATCAGTGACTTGCTCAAACAATGTGATAAAGGCGAATGCGAAAACTACATGGACATCGTTACCAAAGGCTCGATTCCCTTGCGCGATGCCCAATAACCGGTGAAGGCATCAGGCTGTGAGCGAAAACGACTACGATTGTAAAACGTCGGGCGAAGTCATCAAACTCATTCATGACGAATACCCGGCAGTGCGTTGGGTCTGCGCCCGGTGTGGCGAATACAGCGCGACTATCTTTTACGACAGAGAGCCTGCGCGTATCGTCGCCTGTGAATGGTGTCAAGCGGTCAACTTTGTGCAGCGTAGCGAAGAATCGTAGAGCCGTCTGCCAAGCTCTTCGCCAGTGAAGACCATCACCTATCTTCTTTGCAGCCGCCCGCTCAGTTCAAGCCGGGAAGCGGATGTAATACCGAGTTGCAATCAACCTGAGATGGTTGAGCGGCGGCCTCTGACCGCCGACCTTTCGTACGAGCACGGCGGTCAGAGACCGCCGCTCAACGAAGATCTCTCATCTTGTTTTGGCTTTGCACGAAAATGTCCCGTTGATGACAGCCGCCCGTCAAGCCAGTGTGATAGACAAGCCGAAAAGGGATGAGAACAACTGGCCGGTGAAAAGTAGGTTTCAAAAGATGAGTAACAGGATGCCGCTACAGACTAACGTGATAACCCAGAGCCGATCCATGTTAAGCCAAGCGCGACGCAGGAGAGCCAAGCCGAGCTTTTCATAAACCGCAAAAGCGATTAGGGCGGATACCAGAAGATGCGCTGTGGTGTGGACTCCGAGGGCTCCGAGCCAGCCCAACCAGCCGATAGCCGGTTCCAATGGTGAGACCACCAAGTGTTGCGCGTGCGAGTCAAGCAGGGCGGTTTGCGCCCCTCGATTTGCGTGCGCGGTTTCAGAGAAGCCTAGCAAAACCGGCGCGAGCATCAATCCTGCGCCATGCGCGGAAGCCATAAGAAATGACCATAACGTCAGGTCACGAAATCCCACACGCATCCCCACCCAGGCGGGATGCCGCGAGCGAATGATTCGATACATGCCAAAGCCAATGAGTATGACCGCCAGGCCGATCCGCAACGCTTGCAGGGGAATATGAGCCTTCGCCAGCCCGATCAGCAGGAGGACAACCGCCACGGCAATCATATGGCCGAGTGCAATTGGCAACAAGGCCGCGAAAACGGCTTGCCGTCGTTTCTCTTGCATCCCCAGGGCGACGGCGAAGAGCCAACCCATTGCGGGATTGATCCCGTGATAGGCTCCCATGCCGAACAGTGCAATGTATGTTCCCCAATCGCTCATGAGTAGCAGAAAGAATCCGATGAGCAATCGCCGCCTGCGAGTCGAATCTGGTGCGCGCGATAGCCGTCAAACTCAACGAAGAAATCCGGGTCTAATCGCAGACCTCCTGACGAATCGGCGTCCACTTTCACCATCCAACTCTTGATCCCTTGCGGATAAAACTGTTCATCCCAGGCATGGTAAAGCGAGTTGGTGAAATAGATCCGCTGCCCGTCACGACTGACTTCGACCATTTGCGGCGCACCGTTCAGAGGTTGATCGGGGTTTTGTGGATGAGGCGTTTGACGCACCATGCCGCCGATGTGCACCGAGCCGGTGAGTTTGGGGTTGAAGGGGTCGGCAACATCATATTGGCGCAACTCGCCCGTGCCCCAACAAGCGACATAAAGAGACCGATCATCGAGTGAAAGATTGATGTCGGTCACGAGCGGCGGCACGGCTTTGAATCCCTTGAGCAGCGGCGGCAACAGCGTCGGGTCGGCGGGCTCTGCGGGAATCTCAATCACTTTGCGGATTGCCCACTTGCCGTTCTCTTGATACCAAACCCAGACCGAGCCGGACAGGTCTGCAAGCGAGACGACGACACCGATGAACCCATAGGCTTTTGAGGGATCGTGGGCGGCTCGTAACTCCAGCGCCAGTTGTTGCTCGGCGCCGAGGTCGATAGCTTGCAGATGCTTGCGCCGCCGCAAGTCCCAAAAGTGGATGTTCCGACCATACTGACTATTCAGTAATAGTTCTGGTTGCAGGCCGGTCTCTACCATATTGGGCGTACCCCATTCACTGCTGATCATAGTGTCGTGGCCGAGGTGCCACCAAAAATCGTAAGCCAGTTGTTGAGGACCCCGATCAACTTCCCACTGCCCAAGCACCTCAAACGAGAAATGGTCGAGCAAAAAGACGCCGCCGGGGCCACTGCCATCAGGCTTGCCGAGCGCGCTGATGTAGATGCCTTCCGGGCCGCAGTGAATGGTGTGCAGACGCGAATAGTTGGCGCGCGCAAAGACTTCTTCCGGCTCAATGACTTTCACGATCTTCGGTTGGCGAGGATTCGGCTTGATATCGAGGATGTGGATGCGCGAAGAGCGCAGACCGGGAACAACCAAGTAACGACGTTCGATGTGCGGGTGCGGCGCATAGGGGCAGAGTGCCGAACTACAAGCGTTCCAGCCGAAGTGATGTAATTCGTCGCCCGCCTGCGGCATTTCGACTTTGCCGACGATCTTGCCAAAGGATGAAGACTGCTGGTCAAGATCAACTACCGTCATGGCGTCAGGGCGGCCATCGCCGCTGGGATTGAAGACAGCAACATAGGCTAAGTCTTCCGGCGGACCTTGCATCGCTAGACGCGGCGAAGGGTAAAACGTCGGGTCAGGTTTCCACAATGTCATCTCGCACCTCCGAGCGGTCTGATTCTTTTAACGGGAGCTTCCCGAGCTATTGACTTCCCGATAGGTGAGCTTGCGCGCCCAATTCGCGTTTGCGCCTTCTTTTGCCGCTTGCCCGTCAATCTCGACATAGGCTTTCGGAATGGCGTTTACCCGTCCGGCATCCTGAGCCGGTGAAAGCTGCAAATCACGACCAACCGACCAAACGACACGACGCTCTTCAAGATTGCCGAAATAAAAGTCCGCGAGTTTGACATCCTTACCGAAGTAACCCGCAGGCGTTGTGCGCTGCACCAAGGTGTGATTCGCTTCGGTCAGCTTAATGTCTTGCGCATAGAGATCGGCGACGGCGACATCCTGCGGTATCCACCCCAAACCGCTGACATAGAACTCTGTCCAGCAGTGATAGCTCTGATCAATATCTTTGCCGTCAAGTTCTTTCTTAAAGAAGGAGCCGTAGACGATGCGTGTCGGGATGCCTGCCGCCCGCGCAATCGAAGTCCAGAGCGATTGGAAGTCCGTGCAGTTGCCGGTTTTCGTCGTCAAACAGAACTCCGTGCTGCCTACGGGAGATGCTTTTTTGTTGGTCGGGTCAATCACCCAATAGTCTGCAAAATTGAGCACATAGTCATAAATTTTCTTTGCTGCCGCGACCGTATCTTTCTCATTCCCGACAATCTCTTTGGCAAGTTGACGAATACGGTCGTCAATGATGACGTATTGATTGGGTTCAAGAAAGCGCGCCATCTGTTTTTTCTCGGCGGCGGAAAGCGGCTGATGTGGGGCGCGCTTTAGATCGTTTAGGACTTCGCGGCGTTGCAATCGAAAGGTCGTCACAATCGAAAACTCTTTGGGCAACGGCGCGGTTGCCTCGACATAGAGAAATTTTGAGCCTTCGGTTTTATCGCGTTCGATATGATGCGGATAGGGAGAGACAACCGTGAAGTCGCTTACCTTTTGCGCTGCGTCATCTTGTGGGATAGCAAACCAGATGCGGACTCTTCTGGCGTCTTCCGGCACCATCACTTTCAATTCATGGCGGGCATCGAAGAGCGCCGATTTCGCTTTTCCCTGCTGCGCGTAGGTTGAAGCGATGAACAAAGCGCAAGTCATTAGAAGGAAAAGAACACGGTTCATAAGACCTCCAAAAGGTGAAGGGAAACCGCCTCCAGGGCTCCGTTCGGGTAGCGGTGGTCGAGTCTCTGGTCGCTAGAATGCTTGCTGCACGTAGAGATTAAATCGGTTGTTTGTGCCACGCGGCAACGCTTTGAATCGGGTTTCCCATCGTCCGTAATCGAAGCCGAAACTCAGCCCCCGTCCAGCGTTGAACCGATTGGTGATGTAGTGAACGCGGTTGCGGACGCGACCGTTGGCTGCCGTTATATCCGAAGCATCTGGGCTATCGAGCGCCGTGCCGCCGCTAATCGTGTAAAAGGAACTCGCCTTAAAGGCGACCTCTGCCCACCCGCCGGAGGCATGAATGACTCGTCCGGTTGCGGTGTTGATGCTCTGCCCGATACCGCCGCGCACATCCCCCAAGCCTTTGCCCGTCCATGCTTCGCCTTTGACGGTAAGCCGGGCGTGTAGCGGCAGGCTGATGTCAAAGCCGACCAGGTTGCTGGTAAATTCGTCACGTCCGGCGATTATCCTTCGATTGACCTGTTGCTGAGCGCCGTGTCCCCAGACGCCGATTGACCAAGTCTGACCATTCAAAGGAGCGGAATAGCCGATGCGGAGTTGCCCCGTAGGAGCAATGGCGGTCTCGCCATCGCGGAAGCCATCACCATCAAGGTCTTGTCCGTCAACCGCTCCGCTCGCACCGATTTCACCGGCGATGGAGAATTTCCCTTTTCCCACTTTGGGTTCATAACTGAGGCGAAACTGCGGGCGGCGGTCGCCGGTGTTGCCGCCATTCCACATGACGACTTCAGGGTTGTAACTGGGAAACAAGGGAGAAATGGTGTCCCAGGTTTGTCCCGCCAGCAGACTGAAGGCTCCCTTGCTCAATTGCACGTACGCGAGTCGAATCCGAATGGCTGCCCGCGAGTTGCTGACGAGGTCTTTGGCGGCGGGGCCGTCGGCAGCCGGACGATCAATAACGGCATTGTAGAAATCGGTTTCCAGTTTTGCTGTAGCTGACCAGCCTGAGGGCAAACTCGGTGGATTGATCTCCACGCCGAAACGCGTCAAGCGTGGGTGAATGGTCAAATCGCCCGTCCTCTCCATGGCCTGCGATGGGTCAACCGGCGAGAGCACAAAGAATGGAAGCTGTGTGTCAAACGACATGCGGTCGGTGTCGGCCGCCAGATCGCCGCGCAGGAAACCATAAAATTTAATTCCGAACCCTTCGCGGGTGATTTCCTTGCTGACCGAGTTGGTCACTGGCGGCGGGGCTTGTGTGGCGGGAGCTGCTGCGGGGGGAAGGGCAGTGGCATCGGGGTTGGCTTTGACAGAGGCCAGCCTTTTCTCCAGTTCCTCAAGCTGTTTTTGTTGCCTTTCGATCACCTCCCGTTGCTGTTCAATGAGCGTCGCAACGCCGTTCGGCGCGGCGGTTTCTGCGCCAAGGATAGAAGGCAGAGGCGGTTTCTCATTGGTTGGAACGGTCGCTTGCTGATCCGACGTAAGGCGTAAACGCGCCAACTCTGCCGTGAGCCTGCGGATGGTTTCTTGCATCTCTTCAAGGTTCTTTTCGATCTCGCGCAAGCGAGCTTCGCCACTCATTGAAGAGCTGGTCTTGGCAGACGATTTGTTTTCGCGTTTCGAGGAATCGGAAGTCGCCCAACCGGACGCCGGAGCTACCAATAGATGGATACTGATGCCAAACACCAGAATCGAATGCTTCATAATCTGCCTCTCCTCGGGGTGCTTTTTTATTGCCGGGCGATAGTACTCACACAGGCAGATAGATAACAAATAGGTAATTCCGATTGAATCGGCGATTCGCTATCACAAACTTTTAGGCAAGCGGATGGGGTTTGAGGGCGAAGCGCTATGAATCAATTGCCCGATGCCTCTGCTTTCGCACTTTTTCTCGCGGGCAAACCAGGTCGCCTGCGATGTACGCGATCTGCAAAGCCGTCGTCAAAAAATTTTTCTTAATGCCAAGAGGCGGCAAGCATTGAAATTAGCTATTCGAGTTTTCCAATCTAATTTTCTATAATTCGCCGCACCGAAAAATTCTCCTGTGCACACTGCGCTTGAAGCGGGGAAGCGATGAATTCAACTGCGATTCGGATAGTACCTTTGATAGCCAGCAAGACGGGCTTCTTCTATCGCAAACTTGCCGAGGCTCTCACTTCCCGAACCGGAATAGGGGTAGCGGTGGTTGATGATCTCGGTTGGCGTGTGCGCAATCACTTGCTCTGTCAAGGCATTGCCTCGTTGAGGTTCATCTGCGGGCGGCAGTATGGGCAAAAGATCGAGCGCGAAGGCAGCAAGAGCAGTCTACGCGCCCTGTCCATCAGGACAGCGGCGCGTTATGTCAATCAGCCGATTTATTTTCCCGATGTGGTCGTCCGCTGGGATCGCCTCTTTCCTTCACTGAGCGATTTACGCGAGCGTATCCGGGCGGATCATAAGCCAATCGCGCATTTGGGCTACACGCTGTGTTGCCCACGATAACGGTCAGCAATCTACCGGTTGCCGTGAACCATAAGGAGAAAGTTATGCAATTACCAAAGAGTACTTACTTTATCCTGGCGATCATCGTCACGCTTGGAATTTCTGCGCTCCCTTCACAGGGCGATGCGTTACCTGGAAATGGCGAGACTGGCAGCCCCACCGCCGAGCCCAAAACTCGTATCTTCGAATTTGTTTATCAAGCGATGATTGCAGAAGTTCCTGCGGGCACCAAACGATTGCAAGTTTGGTTGCCCTATCCGACGACCGACGAGAATCAAGAGATACTGGACATGAAAGTTTCCAGTCCGTCTGCCGCAACGATTTACACCGAGCCGCGATTTGGCAATGCCATCCTTGCGATTGCCATAGAAAACCCGGGTTCGAGACTCATAGAGTTGGAGATGAGATTCAAAGTACGCCGCGCCGAAAATCTCCATAAGGACTTCAATAAAGCAAGACCGAGTACGGTTGTACCGCTTGATCCTGACGTAGCGAAATTTTTACAACCGGATGCGCTCGTCCCCGTCACCGAGCAGGTTCGCAAATGGGCATTGGCGGTAACCAAAGGCAAGAGAAGCGATTTGGAAAAGGCGCGGGCGATTTACGATCACACGCTCGCAACCATGAAATATGACAAGAGCGGGAAAGGATGGGGGCGGGGCGACATCCTGTATGCTTGTGATGAGAAGCGCGGCAACTGCACCGATTTTCATGCGGTATTTATCGGCTTTGCGCGAGCGATAGGCATCCCAGCACGCTTTGCTATCGGCTTTCCCTTACCCGAAAGACGAGGCGAAGGGGAAATCGGCGGCTATCACTGTTGGGCAGAGTTTTATTTGCAGGGCTATGGATGGGTTCCGGTTGATGCGAGCGAAGCCTGGAAAAACCCTGAAAAGAGAGACTATTTCTTTGGCGGGCACGATGAGAACCGCGTCCAATTTTCTATCGGGCGGGATATTCTGCTCAGACCTCGACAGCAGGCCGGACCGCTCAATTACTTTATCTATCCCTATGCGGAGGCGGACGGCAAACCGGTTGAACAGGTGAAGCGGTTATTTCGTTTTGCCGATTTGCAGCCCGAAGCCGTGGGCAACTAGCTTTGAGCAAAGAGGGCGAGAGGGGATGCACCTCCTTTGTTTCCTCCAATGGGGAGAGGAGATCAAGGTTATCCTTCCGTAATCAGATGGCGGAGGTGTATGGGAATCGAACCCATCAAAGCCGACTCTCGCCGTCTCTCAGCCGGGTTTGAAGCCCGTGGAAGCCACCAGGCCCCGTTCACCTCCGCTTGCGGCCACTCATCAATCTCTGGGAAACAACCTCCGTTCACTCAATTCGGCCAAGGCGAGATGTAAAGCTTTGGCCACAACCCCTATCTTCTAGATGAGAACTGAGAAAGTGTTGATCTCATGATTTTCGGCACTGCCCCATCGGCATTCCGCATCATCGCAGTTGACCTCAAAGCAGGTCACCAGTAAAGCGCCTCGCGGTTGATCGAGACCCACACCACAATGAGATTCGCATACATTTAGTGGAGCCTGCCCGTGTTCTATCGAATCATCCGGTTGCGTCATCTGGCCGCGCCCCACATCAACCAAACCTCAACAAGATGCATGATTTGGGAGAGTAAAAAATCTTTCCTCTCTCACTCCACCTGAGCGGGAGGAAAAAATTTTTTCTATCGTGAAAGATTTTTCGCCCGCCTGCATCTTTAATAACAGGCTTTCAATACTGCTATTGAAAGTATCAATAAATCACCTCAGCTATATTCTGAGGTCTTTTATGTCCTACTTCGATGTTCTCAATCTTTGCCTGGCCACCACCTAGAGCGGGCGAAGTAAGAGATCGGTTGCCTTTGTGGCTGCTTTCCTCGTCTATTGTTCGCAAAGAGCTAGACAAACGGCTTCACCTCACTAAAGAAAACTCGCGATGCCTTATCGGCAATCGACGATGAAGATTTCCCTGCTGGGATACGGCTGAACAGTCAGTGCATAAAAGGTTGAGCAACGTGCACATGTTGTTCGACTTTGTGTGCGTTGAATTGGTTACTGCCGTCAGGGTTTTCTTTGCTAACCATCACGATATTTCGGACATCCCAGCCAAAGCTTCCAAACAGTGGTTCAAATAGTGCCCTCAATGCCTTGTGGGGATCAACATTCGCTCTTGATGCAATTCGTGCGGAGCGAAATTCTGGGCTTCCGAACGGCAACGGGGAATCGAATTTAGCAGGGGCTCTCAAAAATCTTGTTGACTAAAGAGGGAGGGTAAGAATGAGTAATCGAAGATTTTTTCTGTCAGGGAAAGCCTCGAAGGCTCGGCTGCGAGAAGCAGAGAATGCTCGTAGGAATCGTTTGGAGATCGTCAAGGCTCACTCTCAAAAGCAGTTGACTCGTCGTGACTTGATCAAATGGGGGGTTATCTCCGGAACCGGACTTTTAGTTCCGATGCATGGCCTTAGCCCATTCGTCAAAAGCGCCTTTTCCGACTCCAATATCCCGACCGGAGCGCCCCCAAGCCCGTTTTTCGGGGTGCAAGCCTTTACGCAACCCATGCCGCGCTTTGATGTGCTGCCGAGGAATCCGGTCGCTAGCTTGAATCCTTTCCCAACTGCGGAGGCAAACACGACGCAGCAAGCCGTACCTGCGGCGCTGGGCGGCGGATTTGGCCCCATTGAAGGGCGACCCCCGGGACCGGTCTGGGCACATCAGCAATTCAACTTGCTTCCTCCGCAGGTCGGTGT
This sequence comes from uncultured Clostridia bacterium, assembly GCA_964468725.1. GTDB lineage: Bacteria > Acidobacteriota > Blastocatellia > UBA7656 > UBA7656 > CAYXVU01. The sequence continues at coordinate 11,111 of CAYXVU010000045.1, read as the reverse complement.
CGAAGTGACGCAGGAAGGGGCCAAAGCCAATACGGTTTACAATCCCGGAGTTGCTTCGCAGCACAATTCCGGCATCAATCCGGCAACCCCCTTCCCGCCACGCTTTCATCCGAATCTGCCGGATCAGAACCTACTCAAACTTTGGACCTTCAATGGCACCTTGCCGCCCAAACTGTTGATTGGGCGTTACGGAGAACCCATTCTTTTCCGTCACCACAACCGACTGCCGATCTTTCAGAGTCAGAATGGCGGCTTCGGGATTCACACCATCTCCACGCACGAACACAACGGGCATCATGGGGCAGAGAACGACGGCTTTACGGGAGCTTTCTTCTTCCCGAATCAGTTTTACGATTACCACTACCCGATTGTGTTAGCAGGGCGCAATACGATTAACACTAATGCCACTGACCCGCGCGCCTCGGGTCCGGCTGACAACGGCGGACTCAATAAGATTCCCGGTGACTGGCGCGAGACCATGAGCACGCATTGGTTTCACGATCACATGTTCAGCTTCACCGCTCAGAACGTCTATAAAGGCAATGCTGGGATGTTCAACATCTATAGCGGACTGGATCGCGGCGCTGAAGACATAGATGACGGAGTCAATCTGCGATTGCCCAGCGGACGCGCCAGTGTTACCGGCAAGTCATGGGGCAACCTGGATTATGATGTCAACTTGATGTTAGCCGATAAAGCCTGGGATCGGGATGGCCAACTCTTATTTGACTTGTTCAACTTTGATGGCTTCCTGGGCGACGTGATGACCGTGAATTTGGTCTATAAGCCCTTTATGGAAGTGGAGCGGCGCAAGTATCGTTTCCGCATCCTCAATGGTTCCGTCTCACGATTCTTTAAGCTCGCCCTCAGTGACGGATCGCCGATGATCCAGATCGCCAATGACGGAAACCTGCTGCCCAACCCGGTAGCCTTAACCCAGTTGGATGACCAGGGCATTGCTGAACGCTATGACATCGTCATTGATTTTTCGCGCTACAGCGTTGGCCAGAAGGTTTGGATGGTGAATCTTGCCGAGCATCAGGATGGGAAGCTGGTTCACAAAAATCTGTCAATTGCCGAAGCGTTGTCAGGGAACTCCGATGATCCGGCAGTCGGGAAGTTTCTGGAATTTCGTATCGCTCGCAACCCGGCGCAGCCCGATATTAGTCAAGTGCCAGCTACGCTGATTCCCAATCCCGACTTGTCCAATATCCCGGTCGCACAGGAGCGCATCTTCGAGTTTGGGCGAGGCGCGAAGCAGACCACCTTTGACCCGGTCTCCAGCTTCTTCGGGCCTTGGGGGGTAAAGACTGATGGCGGGGATATGCTGGCAGCGGATTTTGGCCGGATTTCGGCGGCTCCGCGCTTTGGCACACGCGAGGTTTGGACTCTACGTAACGGTGGCGCAGGGTGGGACCATCCCATTCACATTCATTTTGAGGAGGGCCAAACCCTCGCCCGCAACGGAAGCGCTGCCCAAGTGCCGCCATGGGAGCGCGGACGCAAGGATGTTTGGCGGCTCCTGCCGGGCGGCAGTGTAACGATCACTCTCCAATTCCGTGACTTCGGTGGAATGTTTATGGAGCATTGTCACAACACTGTGCATGAGGACAATGCCATGTTGTTGCGTTGGGAGATCAATGGCGCTGGGGGCGCTCATCTGAACCCGTTGCCGACACCCATTCCAACACCGCAAGGTGTAACCTTTATGGATCCAACAGACATTCTCCCAACCGCCTTTAGAGACGACTAGAGACACTGGGTGGCGAACTCGGTCATGCGCCGGTTCGCCGCCCCTTCTTTAGCATAAAGTTGGAAAGCAAAGGAGGGTGCCGTGAAAAGCCGATTCATAAAAGCGTGTTTGCTGACTCTGTTTATGGTTTGCTTGCCGTGGTACAGCCTCTCGCAAAGCAGCGAGAAAGGGGCTTCGACTACGCAGAGCGAAGCTGAGTACGTTTGTCCGATGCATCCGCAGGAGCGATCAAAGACCGCAGGCAGTTGTTCGAGATGCGGCATGGCACTCAAACAACCCGCGCGCCTTAGCAACTCGGAAGCGGCTCCAACCTCGCGCTGGGGGCCGGACTATTTCCCGAATGTGACCCTGACCACTCATGAGGGAAAGAAGGTTCGTTTCTATGATGATCTGCTCAAAGGCAAGATCGTCGCCATCGCGCTGATCTACACCCATTGTGTTGATAATTGCCCACTGGAGACGGCGCGCATGTTGCAACTGCAAAAAATGTTGGGCGACCGCGTTGGGAAAGATATTTTCTTCTATTCGATCAGTATTGACCCCAAACGCGATACCCCCGAAGTCCTCAAAGCCTATGCCCAAAACTACAAGGTTGGGCCGGGCTGGTGGTTTCTCACCGGCGAGGAGAAGGATATTGAGTTGGTAAGCCGGAAATTGGGGCTGTATTCGGAGCCGGATCCAAATGATCGGGATGGCCACTTGCCGACCTTGCTGCTCGGCAATGAGCCGACTGGGGTGTGGATGCGGAACTCAGCTTTGGATAACCCCAGCTTTCTGACGATCAAACTGAATCAGATTTTAGGAAACTATTCCGTGCCGAGAAAGGCTGCCGGGCAATCCTCTGCTACCACCTCCAAGCTTCAGTTCACGCAAGGAGAGTATCTCTTTGCGACACGCTGCGTGGCTTGCCATACCATCGGAGGAGGTGACCATATCGGGCCGGATTTGGCCGGTGTGACCAAGCTGCGGGAACGACCCTGGTTGATGCGGTTTATCATGACACCGGAAAAGATGATCGAAGAGAAAGACCCCATTGCCCTGGCGATCTTCAAAAAGTACAAAGAGGTGCGCATGCCCTATCTGCGGCTTACCCATGCAGATGCTGCTAGCCTGATTGATTATATTGAAGCGCAAACCGCTGCGTTGGCAGCGAAAGAGCCTGCCGGAACTCCCAAGTGAAGCGAGACGGAGGAGGAGGTCGGGAGCCTGCCCTAATATCAGGCGGCAGATTCCTGTGTACGATGCAGCAGGCGAAGACGCTCTTTACGATAGGGAAATTGCACAAGAACTTTGAGGATAGCGCGATTTCAGGAGGGTAAATTTCATCCGAGCGAATCACGGGGGGTGGAAACCGCTTGGCCTCGCTTTTTTACAATTCTCTCGTTTTCGAAAGTTTGGCAGGCGGTGCGCCGTAGGGTTCAGCGCCTGTCAGAATGGTTTATAGCTCAGCCTGCCTTCGGGCTATAAGCTTGAAACTGGCGTCTGGTTTGCCGGAACGCTTCGCTAGCCGGTATGCGGATAACGCAGAAGCGACAAGCGAGGTCGGTTTGGCAAGGAGGCAGAAACGTAACCAAACTTAGAAAGGAGAATACAGCCTTGAAAAAGCTAAGAAAACAGAGATGGCCTGCCTGGCTGACTGTGGCTCTGCTATTAGCCTTTACAGTCTTGCCGGTAGCGGGCAACTCCGCTTCAACGACGACTGAGCCAGCGGCGGTTGTGCGGGTAAAAGAGAACCCGCCTCCGTTTGATTTCAGTGACAATTTCTATCGTGAGAATGGGATTGTCCCGGAAAACATCGGGGAGCGTGCTGGTAATGCTGACCGCAACCCGTTGCATTGGACACTTGACACTTCCAACACTGATCCCGACCGCCGCAACGTGCGCATCTTGGAGACTACAGGTGGATGGAACAACTCCGGCAACCTCATTTACTACTCAATTATGGGTACGCTCATGCCGAGCGCTTTCGAGCGCAATCCGAACGGTACGCTGACGGCGCGCGGTCAACACGCGCTAGATACTGCCAACAGCTTCCGCGCCTTCCTGTTTCCCAAGACGACGCGGGATGCGAACAACAACCCGACGTTTATTAAAAGCCCTGCGCCGCCCAATCGGCGACATGATAATGTTTTCGATACCCGCAACGGATACTTCTCAAACAATCCGTTGGGGAACTGGATTCTGGCTTTCGTGGTCTACACCCCGAAGGCCTTTACGGCAGAGGGCAGAGCCAGACTGGATCCGATTGCCGCAGTGAATGGCCGAGATTTGGATGGCACGCCGATTCTGCAAACGGCCAACGAAATTGACAACCTAGCAGCAGACGGGTTTGTCATCATTGCTAAGCGTGCACAGGATGGATCGGAGGGTTTTCCCTGGGTCATATGACCGGTCATTCCTGACCCCCGGGACGGGGGTATTGCACCAGATCAGCCCGGCAAGGATGTTTTCCTGGTTACGGTAAAGAATCCGGATGGCTCCGAGCAGTCGCCGCAGATTCTCGCAAACTTTAATTGCCTGCAACAAACAGGACGCTTTTGCTCCAGTTCTGGCAGTGGCGGTGGCATGGCAAGCCTGCCCTGGGATCGCCATAGCGTAGCGATGAACGCTCGACGCAAAGACCTAGAGTCAGACAGCCGTTGAGAGTGACTGCACGAGAACCAGACGCAATGTCCGGACAGAGACGCCAGTGAAGCACGGGCAGAAAAAGGCAACGACCCTGCGGAATCCTTCAACAGCGGTCGTTGCCGCCCGTTCCACCCCTTACGCGTTGGCGTGCGCTCGGGGGCTTAACAGAGGGCTGCATAACAATGAGAAATCTATGGTCAGCAGGAAGAGTAACCCTGAAGATGGCAACGATACGTAGGCTAGCGCGCACCCTCGCCAAGCAACTGACCGGCGCACAGACGCGGCAGCGAGGTTTGCAGACCATCGTGCTGCTCGGGTTTGTTGTCCTCGTCTTGGGTTGTTCATATGGCGTTGCACCGTTGATCCCGACCGCTGCGTCTGCGGATGCAACGCAAACCTATCATCTTCCCTATGGCGCTAATCCCTTCGCCCCCGGCGAAGTGCAAACCTCTACCAACACCTTTATCAGAGCTGAGCAATTCATACCGGCTGCTTACTGCGCGCGCTGTCATAAGAGCGCGCATCAGCAATGGGCAGAGTCTCCGCATCGCAACAGCTTTCGGGGGCCTTTTTACCAGAAGAATATCGAAGACTTCACTAAGCGCTACGGGGTCGAAATCACGCGACATTGCGAAAGCTGCCATAACCCCATCGCGTTGGTTTCCGGCGCGCTGACCACCGGCGCAAAGGTCGCTCGGCCCTTTGATGAAGAAGGAGTAACCTGCACCGTCTGCCACGCAATTGAGAAGATTACTTATCTGGAAGGCATCGGCAGCTATCGGATTGCGCCGCCCGCGTTATTGGTAGATGAACAGGGCAGGCCGGTTACTGGCAAAGTTACCGATCAGATGATTCTCGCCAACCGGGTTGCCCATAAGCGGGCAATGATGAAGGATTTCTACAAGACCCCGGAGTTTTGTGCCGTGTGTCATAAAGCGGCAATGCCGCGGCAAATCGAAAACTATAAGTGGCGGCGCTCCTTTTCTTCTTATGATGAATGGCAAATGAGTTCGCATTCCAACGAATCACCGCTGCCGTTTTACAAGAAGCCGCGCAATACTTGTCAATCTTGTCACATGCAGCGGGAAAGGGCGACCACCGACTTGGCCGCCCTAGGGGGAAAAATCGCCTCGCATCGGTGGCCAGCCTCGAACACGGCATTGCCGCACTTCTACGGTTTCAAAGCGCAACTGCAAGCTGTCACCGACTTTCTCAAAGCCGGTCATTTGAACCTCGACATCTTCACCTTGAAGAAAGGAGCCGCCTACCCGACGCAGCGCGAAGCTACAGACCTGATTACCTTGCGGAAAGGCGCATCTGGTATCAAAGTCGGCGAAGGCTTTGCCGCGATCAACTCCATCAATGCGGCTCTCTATCCCGGATACCAGCAGGCCGACGAAAGCCTCATTGCGCCGATCAATAAGCGTGCTTTCGCGCTCGCTCCCGGCGAAACGATCACCGTAGGAGTGGTGATTGCCAATACAGGAGTGGGGCACTTCTTTCCTACCGAGCTGCGAGACTTTTTCGAGCCTTGGGTAGAATTCAAGGTGGCGGATCAGCGCGGTCAGATGATCTATCACAGCGGCTTCCTCAAACCGGATGGAGCAGTTGAAGAGCGGGCGCATAAATTTCAGTCCATCCAGGTCACCGAGCGCGGCGAAGCCGTGCGCCATCACAATATTTGGGAGACACGCGGCAAAGCCTACGACAACTTTATCGCGCCCGGGCGTAGCGAATTAGTCCGGTATCAATTCACCATCCCTCGATGGGCTAGCGGCATCCTGCGTGTGAGCGCCCGCGTCCTCTATCGGAAATTCAATCGGTTTTTCAGCGATTACGCGCTCGGTAAAAGTGTCAATCTCCCCATCGTCGAGATGGCCGCGCAGACCATTCTTCTTCAAGTGGGTGAAAATCGCCCGCTCACCACGACACTTGATGAGCACGATCTGATTCGCTTCAACAATCTCGGCATTGCGCTCTTTGATCAGTTCCTGTATGCCGATGCCAAACGCGCATTCGAACAAGTCGTCCGCATCAACCCGAACTACGATGATGGGTATGTCAATCAAGCCGTGGCAAGTTTCTGGCGCGAGAACTTTCCGGTGATGCATCAGCTCCTGGATAAAGCGCTAACCCTCAACCCTCATAACGGGCGGGCGACCTATTACAAAGGCGTTTTGCTGCGCCTGGAGAATCAACCTGCCGAAGCGCTGGAACGATTCAAAGAGATTGAGTCGCGCTATCCGCGAGATCGTCTGATTCTCAACCAGATAGGAAAATGCTACCAAGCGATGGGTCAGCATCAAGAGGCCTGTTCGGTATTTGAACGAGTGCTGGCCCTAGACCCGGATGATATTACCGCGCTCTATTTCCTGATCGAAGGCTATCGGCAAACCGGCGCCCCTGGTTTGGCAGACGAGACGAATCGAATTTATCTTGATAAGTTTGAGGACTGGCGCATCCACTACCTGGCCAATGAGTACCTCAAGAAGGATGAGGCAGCGCGGGCTGAAGCCGTGCCCTGGCACATTCACTCGGATCAGGAGATTGCGGCGGCGGCGCAGGCTGACCCCATTTATTGGAGTTCCGAAGGCGTACCCAGAAAGAAGCCGTGACCTAGTCTTGCCGCCGGAACCCTGCGGTCGTAGGGGTTCGTCTGTGGGCGAGCAATCACAGGTTCAATACACGGCGTGTGGCTTTCGGACAATACGGATTGGAACCGATTATAATCGGTTCTTTGTGCGGGGAGCCGTCTCGCAATGAGAGCCCGCGAAACGGCCCCCGCTGTTTAAACCGGATGATTCTTACCAGCCTCTTGGCGATGACTCGTAAGACGAAAATCCGCTTCACCGAGGTGCACCATGCGATTAGATTTGGATCTGGTGGAAGTATTTTGCTGTGTGTACGAAGAGAGCAGCTTTTCAAGAGCGGCTTCCCGGCTCTTTCTCTCACAGCCCACGATCAGTACGCATATTAAGAATTTGGAGGGTTATATCGAAAGCAAACTCTTTGATCGTTTGCCGAGGCCATTGGTCCCCACACCGGCTGGAAGACTGCTTTACCAGCATGGTCGCGTCATCCTGCAAGAGAAACGAGCAGCCATTCAGGGGCTGAAAAAATTTCTCAACCGGATGGAAGGCTCGCTGCCCATCTATGCGAGCACCATTCCGGGCGAATATCTGTTACCCCGATTCATCTCCGCGTTTCACACCAAGTTTCCTGCCGTCAAGATCGAGCTTCGCATCTCGGATTCAAAGACGGTTCATGATGAAACCCTTGCCGGAAAAGTTGAAATCGGGTTTGCTGGCGCTAAAGTTGATGCCGTCGGCTTGGATTACCATCCGCTGGGTAGCGATGAACTCGTGCTCATCGTTCCCAATACTGAAGCCTGGAAAGGGACTCATTGCGTGAATCTCGAAGAGCTTGCAAAACTACCGTTTTTGGCGCGGGAAGTCGGCTCCGGAACGAGAATGATCTTCGAGCAGAAAACCGGTCGGTTGATGAACGAATTCAACGTCGTCGGCTACTTCAATTCAACCAATGCGATTAAAGAAGCCGTAAAGGCCGGACTGGGAGCCGCCATTATTTCCAATGTTGCCGTTACCTCTGAAATCGCTTGCGGCTTGCTGCGGACGGTGAGAATAAGCGGTGTGACGAGCCTGCGACGGCAATTCTACAGCGTGGTCAACCGAAACCGCACGCGTTCGCCTGTGGCGGAAGAGTTTTTGCGGTTCCTCTTTGATGAAGCAATCGAACAGGCAATCAGCGCCTAACCGTCAGGCGGAAATGATAGACATTCGCTGCCAGAACATCATTGGCTGAGGAAAAGATGCGTACAGGTGGTTTCCAGAGGGCAATCCTGAATTGCTGCTCTCAGGCTTGTCTTCCGGTTGATATAAAGACGCACATCTGCCAGGGAGGTGCTAATCAATGGGTGCGGGTCTGCCTGTATACCGGATCGGTGGTATCAAAACCATTCCATCGCCCACCAGGTAGAGCATTTTCTTCGTAGTATCGAGGAGGATGTGACAGCGCCGACAGTACTTCAGATGCTTTTCAATCTGAGCGCGCAACGTGTCTGTCACAATACCATCTATATAGTTGCCAATTTCTTGCATAACCTTTTTGCATCGGATGACCCGGTGGATCATCATGGCGGGCATATCAGGCATCATCTGTAGAGGCATCCAAGGCGGGCGACCCTTACGGAAGAGCGGGGCCAACATCTCACGCAAATGCAGCCGCGCGCGATGCAGACGAACGCTCACTTGTGCTTCCGTGATGCCGAGAATCTCTGCCGTTTCCGGCACGCTAAATTGTTGCAGGTCCCTGAGGGTGAAGACTTCTTGGAGCGGGGGGGTTAGCAACTTCAGTGCGCGCTGAACCGCTTCCCAAATTTCTTTCCTCTCAAGCGCATCGGAGGGAAGATCTCGCCAGTCGGCAAAATCGCGCGGGCGGTAGGGGGTATCTTCGCTTGCCGCGCTCTCGTCCTGCCGCAGTTCGCCGCGAGCCTTACGCATCCGCATGCGGGCTTCATTGATCGCGATGGTATGCAGCCAGCCTTTGAATGACTTCTCATTGCGCAACTGGTCGAGGCTTTGGAAGGCTTTCAACAGCGTATCTTGAACCGTATCGGCGGCATCCTCAACATTACGGAGCAAAGAATATGCTGTGACTTGCAGGCTGCGTTGATAGGGTTGTACAAGCGACCAAAACTGCTCCGAATCACCGGCTTTGATTTGTTGAATGGCGAGCGCTATCTTCTCAAGTTCCGACGGATTATTTTCTATTTCGCTACACATAATGTTCTCTCCTCAATCGTGATATTTGAGACCGGTTCACGAGCAGAGACTTGAGGTGAGCTAGCCAACGTCGAGACCCAATTCCCATCAAAACTGCAAGGGCTGGGCCTGAATTCGGAGAGGTCTATCTAGACTTATCCGGTTCAGTAACCAAAGTTCGGTTTAGAGATTCATATCCGGCTTGAATTCGCCTAGATGATAATGGAGAGCATAGAACAGTAATTAAAAAAACCGCTCTAGCTTAGTCAACCGATAAAACCAATTGGAAATGCGCGTGCGATTCTATGTAATGCCGCAGCGTGTGTCAACGAAAATTTTTATTACAAAGGCCTGTGTTATGGCGACGGAATGCGGGTCAGATGATTGAGCCAATTGGACTGACATAGCCTGAAACCGGCGCAGGAACAGGCCGTGAGGTCAACGTCATCGGCTTCTCACTTTCTTGAGAATCTCTTTCACTCTATGATAGGAGACGCTTTCTACAAGGCCGCGCTCAACAGCCTGTTCAGCCAGCAAACGCAACCTCCAACGCGAGCGCCCTGCGGGTGAGAGAGCGATGGCCAGAGCGATGACCTTGGCGAATTGGTTACGAACCTCTTCAGCAAGTCGCACTGCCTGGACACAATTGACGCAGCATCGAGCCAGGTAAATGCGAAGGAGTAACGGGTTGCTGACAGCTTCCTCATTCGGTTTCGCCTCGAAGTCGAACCTCGAGGCAAGAAATCGTCCTGAGCGGGTTCGCGGCGGGGAAATTGGGTACGCAGATGCGCGAAAGAACTGCCTTCACGGTTGCGATACTGAATGGCTGTCAGAGTGTGACCCTGGCCGGTCTTCAACTTTGTTCGTTTCCCGCTTCGGCTCTGTGCTAGAATGCAGGGCGAAGCAAATTGAGCGAGACGAAAATGAGTCCCCCTCGCTATAGAAGTGAGAGCAGGAAAGCCAATCAATTTTCCTGAGAGTAGGTTTCACGACTTATGAGCGAGTGTACGAACTGCAATCAACTGCGCCACCGGATTAAGACGATTCGCCAAAATCTTGAAGAACTCAAACAGCTACTGGCAAACGAGGGCGAGAGCCGCCTCCTCCCGCTCGGCGAGCCGCCGCCTGACACGTCGGACCGATTCGATTTTTTTGATCAGATCACCCGACCGGAAGAGCTGCCTGCCGATGGAGACCTGTTTCGTAAAACCTTGTCGCTAATTGTTGAACTCGGTTACGCTTCGATTATGGTGCTGCAACAGAGGCTCGAACTCAGCTACCGTCAGGCGACCGATTTGATTGCTGAGTTGGAGCGTGCGGAATTGGTCAGCGCGGCACATGGCTTTCGCCCGCACGCCACCTTGCCAGCGGCCTACGCGTTGCTTGAAAAAGTCGAACGGCAAACAGAGGAATCGGAATTTCAGATGATAACTTGAAGATCATAACGCGGATCGCCTTAATACCTTTGCATTCGGAGGACGTATGTCGAACGCCGTCATTGTCAGCGCCGCCCGTACCGCCATCGGCACCTTCGGTGGCTCCTTGAAAGATATTCCGGTGGCTGAACTGGGTCGCATCGCCATCGAGGCCGCTATTGCGCGAGCGGGCTTCGAGCCTGCGGTAATTGAAGAAGTCATCCTGGGTAACGTCTTGCAAGCCGGTGCCGGAATGAATCTGGCACGCCAAGCCGCCATGGCTGCGGGCATCGGGGCGAGTACGCCCTCCTTTACCGTCAATAAAGTTTGCGGGTCTGGCCTCAAAGCTGTCGCGCTCGCTGCCCAAGCCATCTTGGCGGGCGATGCCGACCTCCTCGTTGCCGGAGGCCTGGAGTCGATGAGCCGCGCGCCCTACTTGCTCAACGATGCGCGATGGGGCTATCGCCTGGGCAATGGCACGTTGGTGGATTCGATGTTGAGCGAAGGACTGACCTGTGCGCTGGAACATTGTCA
>CAYXVU010000044.1:0-32927 GCA_964468725.1 uncultured Clostridia bacterium | reverse complement strand
AGTTGAGATTGGCCGGAGCGCAAATCTCAACTTGCGCGGCATCCTGACAGATCGCTTCGACGGTTTCCCGGTCACTGCCGAGCAAGGCTGCCATCGCCCCTTCGCCTGCGGGCACGGCCTCTTGCATAAACCTGCCGCGCTGACGAACCGTGACGACCGCATCGGCAAAAGCCAGCGCGCCCGCGGCGACCAGCGCCGAGTATTCGCCAAGCGAGTGACCGGCAACGAAATCGGCGCGCCCGCCCTGCTCTTCGAACGCGCGCAACACAGCAATCGAAGTCGTCAAGATGGCGGGCTGCGTGTTGGCCGTCAATTTCAACTCTTCTTCGGGACCGGCAAAGCACAGAGTTGACAGCGACTCCCTTAACGCCTCGTCCGCTTCGGCAAAGACTCGACCTGCTGCCGCCGATTGCTCGGCTAAGGCTTTACCCATCCCCGCATATTGTGAGCCTTGTCCCGGAAATAGAAACGCTGTTTTCATCATCTACGATCAATCATTGTTGGCCGTACGGCCTCTCGGTGATGCAGCCTTTCGCCCCCGCCTCTCTTGCCAGTCGGGTAGGCCGCCGCCGCTTTCTGTTTAGGGTTTGGCCATAATCGGCACGCCGATTTCGATGCCGATCCGTTCGTTGATCCTGCCCGTGCAATAATCGCGCGCGACGCGAATGGCATTGCGAATCGCTTTGGGGCTGGAACTGCCGTGACAGATGATCGAAACGCCCTTCACGCCCAGCAGCGGCGCTCCGCCGAATTCCGAATGATGCAGGCGCTTGCGGAAGCGTTGAAACGCCGGTCGGGTTAGCACGGCTCCCGCTTTGGCTTGCAGCGAGGAGGTCAACTCTTCTTTGAGGGTTCTCCAGACCAATTCGAAGACGCCTTCGCTGGTCTTCAATGCGACGTTGCCGGTGAAGCCATCGCAAACGATGACATCGGCTTCTCCCGTATACATATCGCGCCCTTCGACATTGCCGATGAAATTCAGAGACGAGTGCTTGAGCAGTTTGAAGGCTTCTTTGGTCAGATCATTGCCCTTGGCTTCTTCTTCGCCGATGGAGAGCAGTCCGACTTTGGGATTGTCCACGCCGAAGATGACGCTCGAATAGAGCGATCCCATCACCGCAAATTCATACAAGTGTATCGGTTTGCATTCGGCGTTGGCTCCAACATCCAGCAATACGGTTCCGCCGCCCGTAAGCGTCGGCAAGATGGCGGCCAGCCCCGGGCGATCTACTTTGGGCAACATGCCCATCACCAATTTCGAGGTCATCATCACCGCGCCGGTATTGCCAGCGCTGACGACGGCCTGCGCCTGTCCGTCGCGCACCAACGCTGCGGCGACGCGGATGGAACTGTCTTTTTTGCGTCGTACAGCCGTCGCCACCGGGTCGGTCATGGTAATGACCTCGCGGGCTTCGGCGATCTCCAGATGTGGGATGCGTTCCAATCGGCGGCGGTGAAACTTCTCTTGATTGAGGCGTTCGATTTCGGCTTTGATCTGCTCCGACCGCCCAACCAAAATGACGCCGACGCCGAGTTCCTGCACGGCTTCAATCGCGCCTTCGACCTCGTGTGCGGGGGCGAAATCGCCGCCCATTGCATCCACAGCGATCTTCAACATAAGCCTACCGATTTTAGATTAGAGATTCCCGATATTGCACCATCGGCGCGCTGCCATCCGGCAATGCTGAATCGCCAATCCAAAATGGAATTACTCTTCCGCTTTACCGATGCCTTCGACTTTGCGCCCGCGATAGAAACCGCACTTCGTGCAGACACGATGAGGGCGAGTTGGCTCGCCGCATTGCGGGCAATTGCTAAAAGCAGGAGTGGATAGATGATCGTGTGCGCGGCGTTTGCCAGTACGAGATTTCGAATGTTTGCGTTTCGGATTTGGCATGGAATGATGACTCCTTCACCTATTCAGATTGTAAATTCTTCAGCGCCGCCCAGCGCGGGTCAATGTCTTGGGTATTACAGCGACACTCGCTGAAATTCCAATTGACTCCGCACTGCGGACACAGCCCCTTACAGGATTCGCTGCACAACTTCGTCATGGGCAAAGCCAGCGCAATCTGCTCCCTGACCAGATCATCAAGGTCAAGCGTTTGACCGGCATAATAGGCAATTGAAAGGTCGTCATCGCCCAATTCTTTTTCGGCGAGCAGGCTGGCAGGTACAGGCAAGTAGAGCAAGTCGAAATCTTGCTCTATGGGTAACGAAGTTGTTGTCAAACAGCGATCACAGGCGAACTCTACGGTTGCGTTGAGGCTGCCGATCAGTCGAACCTCTTCTCGGTCGCGCGTGGCCAGCAGTTTCAGTTCGGTGCGTCCCGCGAGCCGACCCTCCTCGGCGCTCATTTGCGGCTCGCCTGTCGGGTACAAGTGATGAAGCGAGAGCCCTTCATCTTCACGAATCTGACTGACCTGAATCACCATCGCTTTTCGCCAGTGGCCTCGACTCCCTGCACAGGGCGATTGGCTCACATGGAGACCCCAAACCGCTCAACGCAAAAGATAGTCATTATTATGGTCGCTTGCAGGTTTGTCAACCGCCTCGAACGCGGCGCTTTTGCCCCCAAATCGTTGTCTGGCAACCGCCGCGCGCCACACATTTCGGAACTTTAGCTTTACCAGAGCGTGAGAGCTAAGGGTATAATCGAGGAGTCCGAAATTATCGAAGAAGGCGACACAGCCCGATGGCAACCATCACTCATCAGGCGCATGCGTTGGGGATTAGCAGCAGCCGGGCGATAGAAGCAGCCAGCGATCACGAATTGCTTGCCGCCATTCGCGACGGCGATGAGCCTGCGTTTCAGGAGATCGTGCGCCGTTATCGCAATCCAATCACCAATTTCATCTATCGCATGATTGATGATTACGACAGGGCAGTGGAACTTTCACAAGAGACCTTCTTGCGCGTCTACACCAGCGCCTCGCGCTATGAAGCCAATTACAGCTTTTCGACCTATATCTACCGCATCGCCACCAATCTCGCCATCAGCGAACTCCGCCGCCGCAAGCGGCGCAAATTCGTATCGCTCCTTTCGCCCTTCACCAATGACGAAGGCGAAGCCATCGAGATTGATCCCCCCGATGCCAACCCGTTGCAAGATGAAGTGATGATCGGAGACGAACGGCGTCGCGCCGTCGCCCGCGCCATCACCTCGTTGCCGGAGAAGTACCGCGCTGCCATCGTGTTGCGCGATGTCGAAGGCCTCAGTTACGAGCAGATTGCCGCTACCCTCGAACTGTCGGAAGGGACGGTCAAATCGCGCATCAATCGCGCCCGCAATCTGCTGAAAGAAAAGTTGACCGCTTATATTTAGAGCAGGACAAAACGTTATGATCGAATGTAATCAAGCCAAAATCCTGATTGATGAAGCCGAGCGCCCCGACCGCTTCCCCTTCGAAGTTGACCAACACCTCGAAGGTTGCGCGTCGTGCCGCGCCTTTGCCGACCAACGCGCCAGTCTGCGCTTGCTGCTGGCTTCGAGCGCGCGTGTCAGTGCGCCCACGAATTTTGAGGCGGCGCTGCAAGCACGCTTGGAAGCGGCGAAATCGCGGCGTTGGTCTTCATGGTTTACGCCTGCCGCTTATTGGCAGATGGGGGCGGCGACGGCGGCGCTCGTTTTAGCCGTCGTTGCCGCGCAATCCGGCGGCTGGTTCAATACCAGTCAACCGCCGACCGCACCCGCAGAGAATTCTTTGGCTCCCACCGCGAAGTCGCCAACCAACGGAGGTTCCTTTAGCGCTGACACTGGCTCGGTTGCAGCGGTCCCGCCGCTAATCGTGGAGTCGGTCGAATCCGTCGTCACCCCTCGACGAATGGCGCGCCTGCGCACGGCAGGCAGTGCGATTGCCGCCAGAGGGCGTAGCTACGTGGCTGATTCGCAGATGATGATCGTCAGAGAAGCCGAGGGCGAGCGCGTTGTGCCAATGCCCGTTATCAGCGTCGGCGCGCAGCCACTCATCTTTGTGAGCGGTCAACCGGCGCGAAGCGGCATTGTGAAGGCCTCGTTTTAATCGGTTCGTTTCGGAGCAATCCGAATCACTCGATGGTTGTAAGTATGATGAGCAAGGCAGTAAAAACTCTCCTAATGATGTTGCTGGCGACGACCGCGACCTTTGCACAAGAAGAGCGCGCCAAGTTCGCTCTCAACGAACCGGCTCCCGGCATCGTCTCGGTCGTACATCTCGTTGACACCAACAAAGTCGCCGATAAATTCCGTACCCAAAACAAAGCGCGCGTCGGCGTACCGGGTTCGTTGCCGCCCTATATCCTCAGTGTCGCTACCGGCCTTGCGGTTGATGCCGATGGCCACATCGTTACGCGCTTGCCCTATTTAGACCCGACAGACCAGCAGCAGAAACTCTCCGTCACCACGGCTGACGGAATAACCTTTGCGGCACAGTTCATTGGGGTAGACGGCGCGAGCGGCTTTGCCATCTTACAGGTGAAAGGATTGAAGATTGAGTTGCCGACCTTCTTGACTTCTTCCGCCGTGACCAATGGTGAAGAGGTGAGGATCGTTAGCGCCGATTATATTCGCAAAGATACGCAGACGCCTGCCCAACAAGAGGTCTACATCACGCCGACCATCAAACTATCGCAAGGGCAAATCTCGACCAATAGCCCATATTCGAAGGCGCGCGGCGCGATGACCTTGCGTTCGGCAGGGTTGTTATCGCGCAATGACAGCAGCATTATCACCACCTTTGACAATCGCATCATCGGCATTGCCGAATACGCAGGATACAGCCGCGCCTATCTCTATCCCATCGAATTGATCCGCAGCACGATTGCCAAACGCGTGATTGATCAGAAAGGGAGCGTGCCTGCCGGATGGCTCGGCGTGACCGGAGATAGTCTGACGAATGTGCCGGACACCGAATTCGGCACGCTCGGTTTGGGCAGTCGTGCCGGAGTGATTGTGCGCGAAGTCCGACCGGAAAGCCCGGCGGCGCGCTGCGGTTTGCAGCCCAATGATGTAATCATAGGCATTGATGATTTGGATGTGCTGGGCGAGGCTGAATTGTTGGCCCGCCTGCTGTCGCTGCCTGCCGGTCAGAAGATTCGCTTGCGGACGATTCGCAAGCAGCAGGCGGTTGAACTCGAAGCGGTGTTAGGAGCGCGCGATTTCGAAGTGATGCGCAATGTACTGGCGCAAACCCATGCGCAATGGGACTCTCCCGATTCGCAACGGCAAGAGTGGAAGAACCGAGCGCAAGAGTTGCAAAACCAACGCGGTCGCTATCTTGCCCGCAAAGACCTCTCGTCAGCCGAACGCGAAGCTCTGCGCGAAATCGAAGTCGAAATAGGCTTCTTGCTCGATGCTCTCAGCCGCTTTCCCGCCGCCGACAACTATGGAGAGCGCGGCGTACGCGAAGCCAGCTTTTCTCTCGGCTTCGTCGTCCGCGATTTGAGTCCTCAACTGGCCGAAAGTTTCGGCGCCAAATCCGGCGTGATCGTCGTTGGGGTTGCAAAGTCGAGTGCCGCCGAACGCGCAGGCGTCAAAGCCGGTGATGTCATCATTGAAGCGCAAGGCCGTGAAGTGGCCAACTCTGCACAACTGCGCGCCCTTTTGGTCACTCCGCAAAAGGTGGTCGCCCTCAAACTGCTGCGCAGCCGACAACCGCTGCTAGTTGAAATTGTGGCAACTGAACCGGTGAAGCAGTAGCAGCCTAGTTTTCCATTCTGACGACGCCGATCTTTTCCAACACCCGCAAATACTCGCTGACATCCGCAAGCGCAACGTTGCCATAAGCAACCGTCAAGTAATTGCGGATGTCTTGAATGCTGCGTCTGCCGTCTACCAGATTCAAAATTTCGAACAGAATCACATCCCCTTTCGGTTTAGCGCCGATACGCTCGACGATACGGCGATCTTCCAGGCTTGCGCGTTCGGCGAGGTAATCGTAGTAGTAGACACTCATCGGGCCGACCACCCGGCGCGTTGGCACGCGGTTATGATCGGCAACGCGCGGACGCGAGGCATCTTTCGGATTCTTCGATTTGTTCTCTTTCGTCTCTTTCGCTTGCTCTCGCGGTTCGAGAAGGAAGACCGTACGCCCGCCCTTCTTCTGCTCACTCAGCTTGCCGGTCAGCAGCAACCATGCACCGCTCACTTGCTCGATCAATGATTCGACTTTGGTCGCCAGCCGATTGTCATCGGGAGCAAACTGCAGCGCCGAATTGAGGGTTTCGGCATCCCGCTCTAGCGACAAAGCTATAATCGTGTTGGCTTCTTCCGCACCCTCTGCGCCGCTGGCTTCCAATGCGCGGGCGCGCTCGCGTTGTTTGGGAACGTTAGCCATAGCGCGCAGATAGATTTCATCGGCCAACCGTGCGGCCTCCCTCGCTCCGGCTTTGGCCAGAAAGTAGCCCGAAGCGGCGGCAATGAAGGTCGAACGTTTCATCTTTGTGGCATCAATGTTTTCGGGTTTGTCGTTATTGGTGTGGATGAAAACATCCGGCCAGTCGCGCAAGTAGATCGTCGGTATGCGGAAGGAACCTTCTTGATAGACGTCGTGATCGGAACCCATCTCATAAGGCGTGATGTCGGCGACGAGCGCATCTTTCACGCCGCCCGGAGAGATCAACGCATCCTCGAAGCCACCTCCGGCAGCCGCTTTCAAACTTCCGTCAATGGCATAGCGAGCGAAGATATCGGCAATCGTGTTGACCGCGCTCGGCAGCGACGCGGGCGTATGGGTAACGTGTAAAACCGATTTCGTGATGGTGTAGTCGCCGCCGACCATATCCAGATGTATGGCGGCCTTCATGCGGCGAACGATGTCTGGGTGCTCGGCGAAATAGGCGAGCGTGCCATTGATCTCCGGTGGCCAGATGAAGCGAATCGTGCGGCGCGGACGCGCGATTTCGCCGCGTCGTATGAGCGCGTTGAGAGAGCGCGCGACTTCAAGTATGGCGGCTGCGCCCGACGCATTGTCATTGGCTCCCGGTTTTTGATGGCACAAATGGCAGGTGAAGACGACCTCTTCTTCAGAGTTAGCGCCCGGAATGACCGCGCTCACGATGTCATAGGTGGCCGCGCGCATCTCAGCTTTCACTGTCGCTTGCAATTGGATGGCTTCACCCTGCGCCAAGCGGTCACGAAACTCGCGGGCGCGGCGTAAGGAGATCATAAAGGCGAATCGGTTTTTCGGGTTGTAGGGCGATAGATGCCCCCATCGCACGTTATCTATATAGTCGCCCGACCACGCTGTCACTTGATTCTGCTGATAGCTCAAAATGCCTGCTGCGCCGCGTTCCTCGCAGGCGAGTTGATGAACGGCTGCGACATTGCCGCCTGCCAGCACGATCTTGTCCTTTACGTCTTTGCCTTCGTAATCGCCCGCTGCTGTGCCTGCGCCTACGTCAATGAGCGCAGCGGTCAGATTGGCGGTTTGCGAATAATCGGCCAACGCAACGTACATTTCCTGATAATCGGCGATCTTGGTTTTGCGCGGCGTAACCTCCCATAGCTCGCCCAAGTCGGCCTCCCAACCAGGAGTTGATTTCAAGGTGTGATAGGTCTTCTCGCCATCGGCGACGAACGGCTCGATCTTGACCTGTTCCAGTCCGTACTCTTTGGCCTTTGCGGCGATGTATTCGGCGGCGCGGGCAAACCCGGTTGAAGCCTGCACACGATGCGAACGGCAGAGTTCGGTGATCGTATCTTTGGCGATCAAGCCGCTGATTTCCCCTGCCAACAGATTGATCTCTTGATCGGCCAGCAGCGGCGTTTTGGTGAACGACTCGGGCTGCGCGGAGGTAGTAAACGCGACAGGGAGAAGAAGAACGATAGCCAGTATGCAGATGATTTTTTTCATGGGGACAGCCTCACGTACCAGTCAACTGCGCATTTCGTGAAGCGCAAAACGTGCAGTTGCGAGATGGCCTTGATTAAGCCGGACTAAGGATACTGACGGGCGAAAGGTGGGTCAACTTGGGTAATCGGTTCGCGCCGCCTTCGTGCTATACTGCGGCCTATGAATGAAGACCAGACCAAACCATTGAATCAGGATGACAAGCTGACGTTGATTCTGTCCGAGATTCAAGAGGTGAAAGCGCGGCTCTCAGGCGTTGAGGGTCGCCTCCTATCGCTTGAAGAACGGCACACGCAGCTTGAGGAAAAGGTTGATCGTCAGTTGGTCGAGACGCGTCCGATTTGGGAGGCAGTGCTGGCCAGATTGGACACGCTCGAACAGGAGGTGAAAGCCGGATTTCACAATCTCAATCGTCGCGTCGGGATTTTATCTGACGACATCAATCAACTGCGCGCTGACTCTCTCGGTCATGAAAAACGCTTGGCCGAGTTGGAACGTCAAGCGTCCTGACTCTCACTCTTCGCCCATCACGGCTCAGGACTCACTGATCTTGCGATTCTTGCGAAACCTCCCCTGCGTGATCGTCACAACCGCCGCATAGGCATAGCCGAAAAAGTAGATGAAGAGAAACGGCAGCGTGCCGAAAATCCGGCTATAGACCGCGTAGCCGATGGTCAGGAAGAAATAGACGGCAAAAGCCATCTCCAGCCAGGGCAGCTTGATGCGGCGCGCGACGTATTGCTTCTTTTGCCAAGTCGCGTCGCCCGGATTTTCAATCTTATATTTGGGGGTTCGCACAAAGGGTGTCTTGACGCCTAGCAGCGCTTCGAATACGGCGCGCGCGTTCGAGAAGGTCAGGGCGATGCCCATACTCATCACAAAAGGCATGTACTTGATCGTCTTTTTCCAGGTCTGCGGGTGCAGATGCCATTGTGTGATGAGGTAATAAGCAATGACCGAAAGGGTCGAAAAGGTCAGCACCGGCACATCGAGCGCAAAGAGGTGAAACAGGCCTTGATTGTAGCGCACGATCAAGATGGGGAAGTTGATGAGCGCCAGCACGATGACCAGCGGCGCTGCCAGATTGCCGGTCAAGCGGAAGAACTGTTCGAGTTTGACTTGCAAAGGCAAGCGCGGGTCGCGCCACATTCTGCCTAATAGTTTGAGTCCGACTTGCACGACGCCTTTGGCCCAGCGTTTCTGTTGCGATTTGAAGGCGCTCATATCCACCGGCAACTCGGCGGGCACATCTTCGTCAACCAGATAGATGAATCGCCAGCCCATCAGTTGAGCGCGATAGGAGAGGTCTGTGTCTTCGGCCAGCGTATCGTGTTGCCAGCCGCCCGACCATTCGATGGTTTGGCGTCGCCACATTCCTGCCGTACCATTGAAATTGAAGAACCCGCCGCAGCGATTGCGCGCCGTCTGCTCAATGACGAAGTGGGCATCGAGCATGATGGCTTGCAGTTTGGTCAGCAACGAATAGTCGGCATTGATGTGACTCCAACGCATCTGCACCATGCCGACTTTTTCATCGGTGAAATGGTCGAGCATCTTGCGAATGCAATCGGGGCGCGGCGTAAAGTCAGCGTCGAAGATGAGAATCAGTTCGCCTTTGGCTTTCTTCAATCCGGCTTCGAGCGCACCGGCTTTGAAACCTTCGCGGTTCTCGCGGTGATGGTAAGAGATGTCAAAGTTTTGCTCGCGATACTTCTGCACGGTGCGCGCCGCGATGTCACGCGTTTCGTCGGTCGAATCGTCCAGTACCTGAATCTCTAACAAGGCGCGCGGGTATTCCAATTTGACGACCGCATCAATCAGGCGCTCAGCCACATACATTTCGTTGAAGAGCGGCAACTGCACGGTGACGCGCGGCAGGTGCGCCTCGTCGAATTTACCTTTCGGTTGCGGCGGGTGCTTGCGATAGCGCAAGAAGAGATAGATCAGCCGATAGCGATAAAACCCATAAGCCGAGAGCAACCCCAGAATGCCGAAGTACGCCCAGATGAACCACCAATCGAAGGCATCGTTGATGTTGAGATAGCTGATATTGCCTGCCGGATAGGCTCCCCCTTGATCGTTGGAAGAGGCGATGAATTTATCTATCGCCGGATTGCCGCTTTCTCGTAACAGCAGAGCCCGGAGTTCAACTTCGACGGTCAGCCCTGCGCTGACGATGACCGGATGGATGAGGCGTTCGATGCCGGGTTTTTGCGCGGTCAGCACATAGCGACCGGGTTCCAGCGCGTCAAAGACGAACGCGCCGTTGCGGTCAGTCTTGATTTCGACCTCGGCACGGGTCGCCAGATTGCGCGCTTTGACAAAGAGCCAAGGGATGGTTCCGGTGCCATCGGGGTCTTTGATGATGCCGCGAATGGCGGGGCTCTGCGCCTGTGCGGCAGCGGCGTAACTAAAAAACAGCAGCGTGAATAGAGAGAGTCGTAATCGCTGGTTCATCGTTATATATAATCCGAAATCTATAATCCTCACGCCGACTTTGATGCGCGGCGGTGAGCGCGGGTTGTTATAAAATCAAGCGCAAAGTATAAGGGCGACGTGTAGCCATTTCAAGGGCTGCGTTGGGGAATAAAGTCAGGGGAAGATACGATTTACTGATGAGGGTGCGTTTGCTCGCAGCCGCAAAGTGGTGAAAAATGATGCGGTGCAACTCGCACCTGAAAAAGGATGGAGATGACCTACAAAATATTCTTTGCGCTTTTGCTACTGGCAACCCTCGTTGCGGTTACCATCATTCACCGTCGCCTGACCGGCTACACAACGTCGGAAGCGGCAACCGAAGAGATCACTTCGCCTCTGCCGACGACGGGGAAGCGCGCCGTCTTAGTCGAGTTGTTTACCTCCGAAGGCTGTTCAAGCTGTCCGCCTGCCGATGTTCTGTTACAGAACCTCGAACAGACGCAGCCGGTCGCGGGCGCAGAGATCATCGCGCTCAGCGAACACGTAGACTATTGGAACCGGCTTGGCTGGACTGACCCCTACTCATCGCGTCAGTTCAGCGACCGGCAGGGCGATTACGGGCGCGTCTTTGACCTCAACAGCATCTACACGCCGCAGATGGTCGTAGACGGGCGGTTCGAATTTGTCGGCAGCAACGCCGGTCGCGCTCGCAGCGTGATTGCCGAAGCCCTCAGCCGACCGAAAGCCGACATTCACCTTTCGCGCGCCGGGTTGACGCTCGCCGTTCGAATCGAGAATTTGCCGCCCCTCAGCAAAGGCGATGCCGGAGAAGTGATGCTCGCCATCACCGAAAGCGGATTGCTCTCCCACGTAGCGCGCGGCGAGAATGCCGGTCGCAAACTCCCGCATACCGCCGTCGTGCGCCGTTTGGAAAAGATTGGCAGCCTTGATGCGCTCGCTAATATGGTATTCGAAACCAAGGCGGCTTTGCGATTGGAAAAAGATTGGGTGACGGAGCGTTTGCGAGCCGTCGTCTTCTTACAAGAACGCGAAAGCCGCAAAGTGCTCGGAGCGGCAACTCTATCGCTCAGTGCCGCGCAATGAAACCGCTGTGCAACCGAAGCGCGTAGAGAAGAGAGGAAGGGGTCGCTAATCCCATGCAGCATCACAAGGAAATGGCGGCGCTTCCCATGATTCGCCGATCAGAAGAGAGTGATTATGTTGATCAAGAAGCCCGAAGAGATCAAAAGCCGAGAGATTACCGATGAAAAGATTTATCACCATCGCCGCAACTTTATACGCGGAGCGATTCTTGCCGCTTCGACGACGGCAACCGCGTGGCTTTATAAAACCTTTACCGCCGCGAGCCGCAAAGCCGCGCCCGTCGAAGTAGCGTCGGGCGAAGCCGCTGTGCCGCGCAGCCCGGACGGCGAAACGCTGACGCCATTTCAAGACATCACCAACTACAACAACTTCTACGAGTTTTCGACCAACAAATCTGCGGTCGCTGATAAAGCCAAAAACTTCATCACGCAACCATGGACGGTTGCCGTCGAAGGGTTGGTCAACAAACCGCGAGTCTTTGACCTTGATGATCTGCTCAAACTCAGCCCCGAAGAAGAGCGCGTCTATCGCCTGCGCTGCGTCGAAGGCTGGTCAATGGTCATCCCCTGGTTAGGATTTCCTTTGGCCGCCTTACTCAAGCAGGTTGAACCTCTGGCCGACGCGCAGTTCGTTGAATTTACCACGCTGCTTGACTCGGAACGCCTGCCCAATCAGCGTACCTCCGTGCTCGACTGGCCGTATGTCGAAGGCTTGCGATTAGACGAAGCGCTGCATCCGTTGACGCTATTGGCGACCGGGTTGTATGGCAAATCTCTGCCCGGTCAAAATGGCGCGCCGCTGCGATTGGTCGTGCCCTGGAAGTACGGATTTAAGAGCATCAAATCCATCGTTAAGATTCGCCTCGTCGCCGAGATGCCGCAAACGACGTGGGCGGCCTATGCGCCGAACGAGTATGGTTTTTATTCGAACGTCAATCCGCAGGTAGATCATCCACGTTGGAGCCAAGCGACCGAGCGGCGCATCGGCGAATTCGGGCGGCGTGATACGCTGCTCTTCAACGGCTATGCCGATCAAGTCGCCCACCTGTATATGGGTATGGATTTGCGGAAGAATTACTGATTCGTCCGTCGCCCGTTGTGCTTCAACTGACGACGGGATGGAGCGCGGCGGTCGAAGACCGCCTCTCAACTCAACCACCTGTTGAGGATCGGTCTGTGACCGCGACGGGATGGAGTGCGGCGGTCAAAGACCGCCTCTCAACTGACAAAATGAAAGACATCAAATTTGCCAAGCTGGTCGTCTTCATCAACAGCCTCGTGCCGTTGGCGATGCTCCTTTGGGATGGCGCGCGCAATCAACTCGGCGCGAATCCTCTCGAATTCATCACCCATGTTACCGGCACTTTGACGCTGGTCTTTTTGCTCATCTCGCTGGCCGTGACGCCGCTCAGGAAATTGCTCGGCCTGCCCTGGATGGTGCAACTGCGACGCATGACCGGCCTGTATGCATTTTTCTATGGCAGCCTTCATTTGTTGACCTATGTTTGGTTCGATAAAGTCTTCGATGTTCGCGCCGTGATAACCGATACCTTTCAACGACCCTTTATCGCCTTTGGCATGGTAGCCTTCTTCCTGATGGTTCCGTTGGCCATTACCTCGACGAATCGGATGGTGAAGCGATTGGGCGGCAAACGCTGGAACCGGCTGCACCGCTTGGTGTATGTTGCAGCCGTCGCCGGAGTCATCCATTACTGGATGCTGGTGAAAGCCGATGTGCGCGTTCCCTTGCTCTTTGCGATCACCTTGGGGTTGTTGCTCGGCTATCGTTTGCTGGCGAAATGGCTGCCGCGCACAGCCAAAGAGCCGCGCGACGGAGTGATGACAGAGTGAGGGAAAATCGAAGACTGTCTACGAATAACTGACCATCGCATTGACCGCCATCTGCTACACCTTCGCCGTGCTGCTCCTATTGCAAGGCATCTTCTCGTTGCTGGAAGGCATTCGCTTCTTCGCTTTCGTGCGCCGCGCGCGTGCTCAACCGCCTGCGCCCTTCGCCCCAAAAGCGGCCATCCTCGCCCCTTGCAAAGGGTTGGATAACGAGTTGGAAGAGAATCTGCGCGCCCTCTTCGAACAGGACTATGCCAATTACGAAGTCATCTTTGCGGTCGCATCGCCGGACGATGCGGCGCGACCTGTCATCGAGCGCGTCCGCGCCGCGTTTCCGCAGCACCCTTCACAGTTGGTCATCGCGCCACCGAGCCGCGACCGCAGCGAGAAGGTGAATAATCTGCTTGCCGCGCTCGATCAGGTTAGCGTGGATACCAACGCATTGGTCTTCGTAGATTCGGATGCGCGGGTTCATCCCCGCTGGTTGAGTTCGCTCATCGCGCCGCTGACCGACTCTAAGGTTGGCGCGACGACGGGGTATCGTTGGTATGTGCCGAAGCGCGGCGGATTGTGGTCGGCGTTGCTTTCGGCATGGAATGGTTCGGTAGCGACGACGCTCGGCGATCACGGGCGCAACTTTGCGTGGGGCGGTTCGACGGCAACGCTCGTCACCAGCTTCGACCGTGCGCGTGTGCGAGAGAGTTGGGCGGGCGCGGTGAGCGATGATTACGCGCTGACGCGAGCCATGCAGCAAGCCGGATTGGAGGTTCGCTTTGTGCCCGCATCTTTGCTGCCTTCGCGTGAAGACGCCAGCCTTGCGTCGTTATTGGAATTCACGACCCGACAGGTGACGATCACCCGCGTCTATCGCCCGCGCATCTGGTGGGTGGGCATCATCTCGCATTCGCTCTTTTGCACGGTCTTTTTCAGCGGCTTGATACGTACGCTCGTGGCCGCTTGGCAAGGCAAAGCGTTGACCGCAGCAATCGTGATGCTGTCATTGATCTATCTGCTCGGTTCGCTCAAAGGCGTATTGCGATTGCTCGCGGCGCGTGCGGCGGTAGTCGGCGCAGGCCGCGAGATCGCGCGCCTATGGTGGATGTTCGTCCTCTTTTGGCCGCTTACGTCGCTGCTGTTTCTCTACAACTTCTGCCGGTCAGCGATGACGCGACGCATTGAGTGGCGCGGCGTCGTTTATGAAATGCTCTCGCCGACAAAGACGATTATGAGAAGGTGAGGATAGCGGCTACTTCTTCTCTTTTCTTTGCCGTTAGCGTCGAGCGACAGCGGTGAAGTGGCCGCCTCGCGCCCTGCTTTACAAGTTGCAACGGCTGAACTACTGTTGGTCGCAGCCAGCATATTCTACAACCGTCGCCATGAGGGAAGAGGTTATGAATTCGAAACGGTATTGGCTTGGGTTGAGTTTAACACTCGGCCTCTGTGTGATGACAGCTTCGTCTTGTGTTGCTGTGTCGATGCTGAACCCGCCGCAAAAAAACAACGTGCGGTTAGGGCTGACACTAGGCGATAAACCGGCTTCGACTGTTAGCGATGCGGACGTTGAGCAAACGATCAAAGTATTGCGTGCGCGGCTGTCGCAATTCGGGTTGCCCGGAGCGGCGGTCGAACGCAGTTCAACGGAGGGCGAACACCTTGCGGTCTTTGTGCCTGAAGTTGAGGAGTTTGCGCGCTTGAAATCGTTGCTCATCGCTTCGGGCAGGTTGGAACTCACACCCGTCGCAAAGGGTTCGATCTTGCCATACGCGACCCAAAAGGAAGCCGAATCGGCCCTGCGAAAAATGACGAGCGGGAACTACAGAGTTGCGCGCTACCGCGAAAGGACAAATTCGAATAGCGGGTCAGAAGGGTGGGGAGTGCTGGAAGCAACCCCGCTTTTGACCGGTAGCGATGTGAGACAGGCAAGCGCGGCAGAAGATCAATATGGCGGGCGCGCTTATCACATTGGCTTCGAGCTTCTGCCGGAGGGCGCACTTCGCATGGCAGAGTGGTCGGGCAAGAATGTCGGCGAACGGCTGGCTATCGTATTCGATGACGAAATTAAGTCCGCGCCGACGGTGCAAGGGCAACTCAGTGATCGCGGCCAAATCAGCGGCCAGTTTTCAAAAGCCGAGGCGGAAGATTTGGCCATCATTTTGAACGCTGGAAGCTTGCCTCATAAATTGACGCTGCGGAGTGAAAGCGGCTTTTCGAAAGGGAACTGACCGCCCGCGATCAGCCGGATGATTGGGAGGACGTAATGGATCACACCTTGACCGAAGAACAACAGCAATTGTGCAGATTGGTTGAAGAGTTCGTCGCCGGTGATGTGCGCCCCTACCGTCAACAGCATGGCCATGAAGAGTTTCCTTGGCCGCTGTTTCGCAAACTGGGCGAATTGGGGTTGGCGGCCATTCCGTTTTCAACCGAGTATGGCGGCGGCGGACTAGACTATTCAACCTATGTCGTCGTGCTCGAAGAACTCGCGCGTTTAGAGAGCGACCTCGACAGCGTGCTCTCTGTACACGGGTTGCCGCAGTTGATTCTCAACGTCTTCGGGACTGCCGAGCAGAAGCGAAACTATCTGCCCGCGATGGCGCGCGCCGAACTCTTAGGGGCGTTTTGTTTGACCGAACCGCACGCCGGTTCCGACGCGCAATCCATCAACACGCGCGCCGAACTGCGCGGTGACAAGTACATCTTGCGCGGGCAAAAAATCTGGATCACTCACGGTGGCGAAGCCGATCTCTACATCGTGATGGCGGTGACCGAAAAAGGACAAGGCTCGAAAGGCATCAGTTCATTCATCGTTGAAAAGGGCGCGCCGGGATTAACCTTTGGCAAGCGCGAGCGCCCGATGGGACTGCCGCATCACACCCGCGAAGTCTTTTTCGAAGACTGCGAAATCCCGCGCGCCAATCTGATCGGCAAGGAGGGCGAAGGGTTCAAAGTGGCGATGACGGCGCTCGATTCCGGACGCATCACCGTCGCCGCCACTTCGATAGGGTTGGCGCAAGCCGCTTTCGATCACGCATTGAAGTATGCGGTCGAGCGGCGCGCCTTCGGCAAACCAATCAGCGAGTTTCAAGGCATTCAATTCATGCTCGCCGATATGGCCGCAGGCATCGAAGCGGCGCGTTGTGTGACGCGCAAAGCGGCATACCTGCGCGATCACGGATTGCCCTTTAATGCTATCGCTTCGATGGCGAAGTTGCTGGCGACCGATACGGCCATGAAAGTGACGACCGACGCAGTGCAGATTTATGGCGGCTATGGCACCAGCGAAGACTATCCGGTGCAGTCGTTGTTCCGCGAAGCGAAGATCGGTCAAATCGTCGAAGGCACGAATCAGATTCAACGCATGATTATCGCCCGCGAGTTGCTGAAGAGGTTCAAAGAGTAAGCAATGAGCCGCTGACCGTTTACAAGAGAATGAGAAGCGTTAGCCAACAAGGGCTGTGCTTGAGATTGACGACTGAAGAGTCGCATGTGCAAAAGGCTCTGGCCACCTACGAGATATTGGCAAAGAGACTGACCCATCCGGGTCTATCAAAGATGTGCCTTCAGGAGGATACTTCCTCAAAGCTTGGCAGGAAACTTTTGGCCAGCGGGAGGTCAAAGTCACCGTTGGTTCGAATGAATCGAAGGTCATTGATCTCAAATATGAGAGCTTCTGACTCTTGCCGACAGATTTCTATCCTTACGCGAATTCCAATTCGACAGGGCGCGGAATGATGCCCGCTTGATGGGCGCGCGCGAGCAGCAAGCGCACGGCTTCGCGGCCTTGTTCGCCGTAATCAATCGTATAGTCGTTGACGTACATGCCGACGAATTGATCGGTCATCTCCGTCTCCATGCCGCGACCGTACTTCATGCTGTGGCGCACGGCTACATCCCGATGCGCGAGGCTGTATTCGATAGAGGCTTTGAGCAGGCGTGAAACTTTGGCAATCATCTCCGTGCCCAACGACTTTTTGATGGCGTTACCGCCGAGCGGCAACGGCAAGCCGGTCTCCGTCTTCCACCATTCGCCGAGGTCAATGACCTTTTCAAAGCCGCGCGCCTTGTAGGTCAACTGGCCTTCGTGAATGAGCAAGCCCGCTTCGACCTCGCCGCGTTCGACCGCATCCATGATTTCGTCAAAGGGAATGACGACGGTTTCGACTTCGCCGATACATAAGAGCAAGGTTAAATAGGCGGTCGTCATCTTCCCCGGCACGGCGATCTTCACTTGCCGCAACTGGTCAAGCGTCATTGGTCGTTTGGCAATCACCAGCGGGCCGTAGTTGTCACCCATCGAAGCGCCTGAGGTGAGCAAAGCATATTTGTCGAGCACATAAGCATAGGCATGAATCGAAACCGCCGTGACATCGAGTTCTTCGTTGAGGGCGCGGCGATTGAGGGTTTCGATGTCCTGAATGACGTGCTCGAAGTGCAAGCCTTCGGTGTCCATCTTCTCTTCGGCGAGCGCGTAAAACATAAACGCGTCGTCGGGGTCAGGGCTGTGGCCAAGTGTGATCGTGCGTTTTTCCATATTCGTAACCAATGCCATACAGTTCGGCAGGATGTTCAGGGCGATGAGGATTCGTTCGGCGATGGCTCCTGTCAATCCGTGCGTTTCATTGAATGGGAACTATAACGAGGCGCACAGGGGGCAGGCAAGCGCGGGCGACTTTACACGACTCGGTGCGCGTGGCAGCATTGCTTGCTCATTTTCAGAAGCGAGGAGACCGCGATGCTGAAAGTCGGATTACTAGTCGGACGCGAACGTTCATTTCCGGATGCGCTGATTGCCGAGGTCAACCGCCGCGCGGCGGGTGTGACGGCTGAGTACATCAAGATCGGCGAAGTCACCAGCGTAGCGCCTTGCGCCTATCAGGTCATTGTGGATCGCATCTCGCACGAGGTCGCGTTCTATCAAGCGTATCTCAAAGCGGCGACGCTACAGGGCGCGATCATCATCAATAACCCGTTCTGGCGCATGGCGGATGACAAATTCTTCGGTACAGCGTTGGCGGAACGCCTCGGCATCGCCGTGCCGAAAACCTTGATTATTCCGTCGAAGGCCTACCCGGAAAGCATCGTTAGCGAGAGCCTGAGCAATCTGCAAGCGCCGCTCGATTGGCAAGCGATTGCCGACTACACCGGACTGCCCGCGATTTTGAAGCCGCATTGGGGCGGTGGCTGGAAAGATGTGCATCGCATTGATTCAATAGGCGAATTGTTGGCGGTTTATGACGAAACCGGGCAGCTTTGTATGATGTTGCAAGAGTTCATTGAATGGCAGCAATATGTGCGCTGCATCTGCATCGGCAAGACAAACATCTTGATTACCAATTGGGACCCGCGCCGCCCGCACTTCGAACGCTATCTGAACGTCGAGCAAACGCTCGATTCCGTGCTGGAAGATCGCATTCGAGGGGAAGCCATCAAGATCAATGAGGCGTTAGGGTACGACATGAACACCGTCGAGTTTGCGGTGCGCGATGGCGTGCCCTATGCGATTGATTTCATGAACTCCGCGCCCGATTTCGACATCAGTTCGCTCACCGACAGATACTTCCCTTGGGTCGTTGCAGCCATGGCGGATTTGGTGATTCAGCGGGCGCAGGAAGCCGCCGAGAAGCCCCCGCAGCATCGGTGGGATCAACTGATCGGGTTGGCCGCAAACCTCGCGCTGCAAGAGTAGCGCGTGTGCGTAGGCTTAGGTTACCCTAGCCGCTATGACCAATCACCTCACCGCCCGCGCGATTGAGCATTATCACGACCTGCTTGCTCATAAACATCTGGCCAGCACCGCAGAAGCATTGGCGCAAGCGACGGAACGTGACCGGCTCGCCTTTGGCACACGGGCGGTCTGTTCGGTGCTGCGACCCTACCTGATTGATGAGGCGACCTACGCTTTCGTAAAAACCGTCTCGGCGTTGGTGATGCGCGGCATGATGACACTCGGCGCTCGGCTCGTCGCCGATGCCAACTTGCGCCGCGCGCTCGATCTGACAGCCGAAGAAGAGGCGTTGTCGCTCATCGCTACGGGCTACGGCGCAGCCGACGTGAGCGCGCGGCTCGATGGGTTTTTAAGCGAAGACGGAGCGTTCAACTTTGTCGAGTACAACGCCGAAAGCCCCGGCGGACTGGCTTACGGCGACGGCCTCGCCGCCGCCTTTCAGCGCATGCCGATTCTGCAAGAGTTCGGCGAGCGGTACGAGGTTCGCGCGCTTCCCATTCGCGCCCGCGTGTTCGATGCGCTCATCGGCGCATATCGCCGCTGGGGGGGGACGGGGTTGCCCAATATCGCCATCATTGATTGGCGCGGCGTCAGCACCTACAACGAATTCCTGTTGCTGCAAGCGCACTTCGAAGCGCAAGGCTGTCGCGTGAGAATTGCCGACCCCGATGAATTAGAGTATCGCAACGGCAGACTTCGGCTAGAAGACTTTCCCGTAGATTTGGTCTACAAACGCGTGGTGGTTGGCGAATTGATGGCAAAATACGGCGTCAATCATCCGCTGATTGACGCGGTGCGCGACCGCGCCGTCTGCATGGCGAATGGCTTCGGCGTGCAGATGCTCTACAAAAAAGCGATGTTCGCGCTCGCCAGCGACCCCGCGCAGGCGCATCTCTTCGCTGCGGAGGTTGCCGCGGCGCTGCAACGCCACATCCCCTGGACGCGCAGGGTTGAGGAAGGCAAGACGCGCTATCAAGAGCGCACCGTTGACCTGCTCGAATTCATTGCCGATAACCGCGAGCGGTTGGTGCTCAAGCCCAACGGAGAATATGGCGGCAGAGGCGTAATGCTCGGTTGGGAGTGTGATGATGCGTTATGGCAGGAGACGTTGAAAGAGGCGCTCACCCAGTCTTACATCGTGCAGGAGCGCGTGCCGCTCGGACGCGAAGTCTATCCGAGCCTGGTGAATGGCGAACTGCGATTTGATGAACGTTATCTCGACCTCGACCCTTATGTGTGGAACGGCGCAGAGGTCGAAGGCTGCGGCGTGCGGCTCTCGAAACTGGCCTTGCTCAACGTCACGGCGGGTGGCGGCTCGGCCACGCCGATGTTCGTGATCCGCGAAAAGTCATAAAAGCCGACTGCTAGTCAGCCTGTCAGGTCGCGTGGTAGTATCGCACGATTCCAAATCACGCAGGCGGTATCAGAGGAGACAAGATGGGGCGTCGAGCAATCTATCCGGGGTCTTTCGACCCGATCACCAACGGCCACCTCGACATCATTGAGCGGTCGGCCAAACTCTTTGATGAAGTCGTCGTTTCAGTGCTGATGAATATCGAAAAGCATCCCATGTTTTCCGTCGAAGAGCGCGTCGAAATGATTCGCCAAGTTGTACCGCAACGCAACGTCACCGTCGGCACCTTTCACGGCTTGCTGGTTCACTATGCCGTCGAGCAGCAAGCGCAAGTGATTGTGCGTGGCATTCGCGCCATCTCCGATTATGAGTACGAGTTGCAAATGGCCTTGATGAACCGTCGCCTGCAACCGGGCGTCGAAACCGTCTTTTTGATGGCGGGCGAAGCCTACTCTTATGTCAGTTCCCGATTGATAAAAGAGGTCTTCAAACTGGGCGGCTCGATCACCGGATTGGTGCCGGAACTGATCGAACGACGCATGCAAGAGAAGCTCAGAGAGTAATGTCGGTCAAGAAAGGGGAAGGAAAATGAGTCGGGCGGGTTTCACAGAATCAGTTTATGTTGCCGATGTAAAGGTCTCTTCGACGCTGGCCGTGTTGATGGAAGCGGAGCGGCTGCGCGCCGAAGGGGTTGACGTGATTGATTTGGGAGCCGGGGAGCCGGACTTTCCTACGCCGCGCAACGTCAAGGATGCCGCCGAGCGCGCCATCGAAGAGAACTTTACCCGCTACACGGCAGCCGGAGGTATTGCGCCGCTCAAACAAGCGATCATTGCTATGATGGAGCGCGACTTTGAGGTGCATTATGAACCCGCAGAAGTGATGGTGACAAGCGGCGGCAAGCAGGCGATCTTTAATGGCATGGCGGCGTTACTCAATCCTGAAGATGAAGTCTTAATCCCGTCGCCCTACTGGGTCACCTTTCCTGAAATCGCTAGATTCCTGCGCGCGCGCCCCATTTTTATTGACACCGAACCGACGGGATTCGTCTTGACTGCCGAGATGGTGAAAGCAGCCATCACGCCACGCTCGCGGCTGCTGATCGTCAATTCCCCAAATAATCCTACGGGGCGCATCATCCCGCCCGCTGAGCTTCGCAAAATCATCGAGGTCGCCGTTGAACACAATTTGTGGGTTATCAGCGACGATTGCTACCTCTACTTCGCTTATCCGCCTGCCAAGCCGTTTACGGCGGCGCAATTGCCCGCCGAGTTGCGAGCGCGAGTGTTGGTCTGTGGGTCGTTTTCCAAATCGCATGCGATGACGGGCTGGCGCGTCGGCTTCGCGCTTGGCGACCGCCAATGGATTCATTCGATGCTCAAGGTGCAGAGCCATTCGACTTCGAACGTCAACTCGATCACCCAGAAAGCGGCTATCGAGGCGGCTACCGGGCCGCAAGCGACGATGCACGAGATGCTGAAAGAATACCAACGACGACGCGATTGGCTCATCCCTGCGCTCAATGATATCCCCGGCATTCATAGCGCGTTGCCGGAGGGCGCCTTTTATGCCATGCCGTGCGTCAAAGAGCTATTTGGCACGCGGGCGCGTAATTCGTCGGAGTTTGCCCGACTCTTGCTCACCGAAGCGCAGGTGGTCGTGACGGCAGGCTCAGCCTTTGGTATCGAAGGCTATATCCGAATCTCCTATGCCAATTCTTTAACCGAGATTCAGCGCGGCGTCGAACGCTTGGCTGCGGTTGCCGAACGCCTGCGAAACGGGTAGGCGACCGAAAGAAAACAAAAAGACTCCCTCTGAACAAATCTGTGCAGCGAGAGCCTTTTCGGATAGCTGAGGAATCGGCGCTCAGAACTTGGTTATACTGATGTCCTGCGAATGCTCTCCTTCCTCCCGAAAGCGCTTGAAGAAGAAGATCGCAAAGCAGATCAGCGACACAATAAAGAACGGCACCGCAATTTGCAGATATGTGGTGTCGCCGGTTGTGTCTACGTCTGCCTGTTGCAGAAATTTGGTGAGAAACCAGATTGCAGGACCCAGCGCAATCAGTCCTACAATCCACAGTGCGTGCTTCATACGTCCCTCCTTTGGTAGTCGAGAACAAAGCCCTAATCTGATTGTGAACAGATGCTGTATCGAATAATTGCTTACCTGCGTTTGCCATTATACACAAAATTCCGTGCCGGAAAAGTCCGCCTCTTCCGCCCATCGCGCTGGCTTCCGGAGCGGTTAGGGTCATGCCGTTCTTGATTCGTTAGGATGATGAGAGGGGGTAGGACACGCAGGGACAGGAGGCGGACGAATTGTCATCTCGCCATTGATCGGAGCCGTGAACATTCGTCACCTCTGTGTTCATTTGTGTCCAATTCCGGTTGCGAACTGCATGACCAGGCAGAGCGGCTGGGGGATTGGCTGGCAGAGAGCTGGGAGCGGCCTACCGTTGGAAGAGCAGGCTGGAGCGGTTCACTTGAATGACCGCACACGCCGCTTCGAATACTTCCTCCGTCGTGATGCGGACACACGAAGCCCCCTCGACAACGCGAAAGGCTGCGGGGGCGGATTCGTTTATCGCCGCCGCTTGCGGTACACGGGTTTCGGCAATCTCTAGCGTCGGCGCGCCCAAATCCGTCGCTACCTGCGCCAGCCCAGCATCGTCGGTGACGAAGATGCTGGCGCGCGCCATTGCCGCCAGCAATTCGATGGCGCGCGGCGCGCTCAGTTTGATCGCGCCTTTGGGCAGGGCTGAGTTGAGCGCGTTGGTAAAGCCCCGACGATAGGGGTCGTCACTTGCGACCACTCGCGCGCTGAAGTTATTAGCCAATAACAGAGCGAGTTCGCCGAATCGCTCAATTGGCCAGCCGCGCCCAGAAAGGGCGGAGTGCAACACGGCGATGGGCTCACCGCCGCGTGATTTGTTGCGCGTCAGCAATTGTTCAAATCGCGCATTCTCTTCGGCTGGCACCTCTGCGAAGGTGCGCGGGTCTTCAACCGTGATGCCGAGCTGGCGGAGTACGCTGGCGCAGCGTGCCGCCGCATTGCTAGCCGTCGTTGGTTGGCTGCCGCGCCCTCGCAGGCGTTCCCACCCATCCGCCAGATTCACGGGCGTCAACGTCCGCACCCCCATCGCCAGCCGCGCGATGAGTTGCGTTTCAACGCCGGGAGCGAAGTCCAATGCCAAGTCAAACTCTTCGCCGCGCGTCTTCGTCAGCAATCGCGCCGACCGGCCAAGGGCGTTGAGGAACCCTTGATTCGCCGAATGAATGACGCCCAACTCAATAATTTTATCGGCCAGTTGATAGACCGTAAGCAACTCGCCTAACCCTTTGGTGACGGCAGCGGTGAGCAAGGTTTTCGGATAGGCTTGGCGCAAAGCTCGAAGCGCCGGGACACAGGCGAGCGCCTGACCGAATGGCAACGCATTGATAATCAAAATAGAGCGCGGGTCATGCTTCATCGCCAGCATTATACCTGCGGCAATGAGGCGGCGTCAGCCGCGCAGCATTGCGCGCCGATCAAATTTCGGCAAGCAGCTTGAGGGCGGCGGCGGTGTCATTCAGGTTCGGCAATAAGGCGTCCGGCGCGTGTTCGGCAAGCTCATCGAGGGTGTGACGACCCGAAGCGACAGCAATCACCGGAGCGCCGAAGTGGCGCGCGCAGGAGATGTCAAGGGGCGTATCGCCGACGATGATAAATTGCGAGGGCATCAGCGATTGCCCCAGATATTGGCTAATTCGTTGCGCCGCAATGGCAGGCAGGTGGTCGCGGTTTTCGGCATCGCTGCCGAAAGCGCCGCGCACGCCGAAGTAATGGCCGATGCCAGCGGTTCGCAACTTCGCATGCGCCAGTTGTTCAACATTGCCAGTCAGCAGGCTGGTGACAAAACGCCGGTCACCGGCAACGGCATCGAGCAATTCGCGCACGCCTTCGCAGAGATGAAAGACCTCGCCGGTCGCCGCAAGCTCGGCAAGCAAGGCAACCATCGCTGCTTCCAGTTTGGGCAATTGCTGACGAATCGTTTGCGGGCTGATGCCTTCGCCTTCGAGCGCCTCCCGATAGATCGCCAAATCGGTTTTGCCCGCAAAATCCACTTCACCGATGCGCCCATAGGTTCCGAAGGCTTCGATTAGCATATTGTGAATGCGGCTGCGATATTCGGTGCGGCGCACGGCGCGAATGAGTGTGCCGTCAATGTCGAACAAGATGACGCGGTGATCGGTGGCTGGGGGATGCGTTTCGGCGGTTGTCGGTGTTTGATTGGTCATGCGAATACGTAGAGGTTGAATTGTCTGGTTATCCCTCAAACATTGAAGCGGAAGTGAATTACGTCGCCATCTTGTACGACATACTCTTTGCCTTCGAGCTTCAGTTTGCCTTGTTCGCGGCATTTGGCTTCGCTGCCGAGGGCGATCAAATCTTCGAAGCGGACGACTTCGGCGCGAATGAATCCGCGTTCGATGTCGGAGTGAATACGACCGGCAGCCTTTTGCGCAGTCATACCGCGACTGATCGTCCAGGCGCGGCATTCATCTTCGCCCGAAGTGAGGAAGCTAATCAAATCGAGCAGCGCGTAGGCGGCGGCGATAAACCGGTCGCGCGCCGGTTCGCGGATACCTAAATCTTGAAGAAACTCTTTTTGCTCGTCCGGCTCGAGCTGGGCAATGTCCATCTCGGCGCGCCCCGCCATAGCGATGACGCGCAAGCCCTTCGCTGTCGCCAACTCCTGCACGTTTGCGGGCACAGCTTGTGCAGCCTGTTCTTCGCTGACGTTTAAGAGGACGAGCAAGGGTTTGAGGCTCAAGAAGCGAAAACCGGCGATGGCAAAACGTTCTTCATGGGCCAGTTCGAGATCGCGCAAGGGGTGTTCGGCTTCGAGCGCCGCTTTGAGCTTTTCCAACAGTTCGCGTTCGCGCGCCGCGTCTCTCTCTTTTTTGAGGCGCGTCAAACGATTCTCGATCTGTACAAGGTCTGTGAGAATCAACTCGTCGTCGAAGCTGCGAATATCGCCGAGCGGATCTGCCGCCTTCGGGTGCAGCGGGCTATCGAAAGCGCGAACGACGTGAACCAAAGCTTCGACTTCACGCATGTGCTGTACGAGTTTGGCATCCAGCCCGGAGCGCGCTTGTGTGGCATCATCGGCTTGCGGCCCGGCCACATCAACGAAACTGATTTCGGCGAAGGTCGTCTTTTTGGGGTTGAATAACTCTGCGAGCTTGTCCACACGCTCATCCGGCACTTTGATGACGCCGACGTTGGCCTTCTCTTTCGCGCCATAGCCGCCGACTTCTGCCGTTAGCCCGGTGAGGGCATTGAAGATCGTTGTCTTGCCAGCTCCGGCAAACCCTACCAATCCCACTTTCATGTCATCTCCCCTTAGAAGAAGGAATAAAGAGTTGAGAATCCGAAACTCAGAATGGAGGCGACCTGTCTGTCGGCAGACAAATATCGCTTCGAATTTGTCATTCCGACTCCTGAACGCTGAATTCTGAATTCTGTTGTTCCATTCGCAAATCTGCGCCGGTCATTTGCGGCGGTTGCGCAAGCCCCAAGATGCCGAGCATGGTCGGCGCGATGTCTTGCAACGAGCCGCCCGCGCGCAGATGCCCGCGATACCGATCAATCAAGATCAACGGCACCAGATTGGTCGTATGCGCAGTGAACGGGCCGCCGGTTTCGGGATCAATCATTTGTTCGGCATTGCCGTGATCGGCGGTGATGATCGCCGTGCCGCCCCGCGCACGAATCGCCGCGACGACGCGACCGACGCATTGATCGAGCGTTTCTATTGCCTTGATGGCCGCGGGCAGAACCCCCGTATGGCCGACCATATCGGCATTCGCATAGTTGATGATGAAGACTTCGAATGCGCCGCTCTCAATCGCCTCGACAACCTTGTCCGTCACTTCACCCGCGCTCATTTCCGGCTGCAAATCATAAGTGGCAACTTTCGGCGAAGGAATCAAGATGCGCGACTCGCCGGGAAACTCTTGCTCTTCGCCGCCATTGAAAAAGAAGGTGACGTGCGCGTACTTCTCGGTCTCCGCAATGCGTAAATTGCGAATGCCTGCGGCGGCGAAGACTTCAGCCAGAATCTGCTCGTGACGAATGGGGCCAAAGGCGACCGGCAAGCCGAACGATTGACGATACTGCGTCATACAGGTGAACCCCGCGTTGAGTTTGGCCTCGCGCACAAAGCCCTTGAAGTCTTCTTCCGTGAAAGCGCGGGTCAGTTGCCGCGCGCGGTCGGCGCGAAAGTTGATGAAGATGAGGCTATCGCCGTCTTGCACGGTTGCCACAGGCGTTTCATCTTCATCAACAATGACAATGGGCTTCATAAACTCGTCGGTCAGACCTTCGCTATAAAACTCCCGAATGGCCGCTACGGCATCGCGGCGCGGACGGCCTTCGCCGCGCGTTAGCAAGCGATAGGCTTGTTCAGTGCGCTCCCATCGCAAGTCTCTATCCATTGCGTAGTAGCGTCCGATGACCGAAGCGATTTGGCCGATGCCGTACTCGTCCATCTTGCTTTGCAAGTCGGCGACATATCCTGCTCCTGATTCGGGGGCGGTATCGCGTCCATCCAAAAAGGCGTGCACAGCGACGCGCCCGACGCCACGCGCTTTTGCCATGCGCAACAGGGCGTACAAATGTTCGTGCCACGAATGCACGCCGCCTTCGGAGACTAAGCCCATCAAATGCAGCGTCGCACCCTTCGCTTGGACGCTCTCCATCGCGGCAACGAGCGCGGGGTTAGAGAAGAATTCGCCGGTCTCAATTGCATTATCAATGCGGGAAATGTCCATTCGGACGATACGGCCTGCGCCCATGTTGAGGTGACCGACTTCGCTATTGCCCATCTGACCGGGCGGCAATCCGACCGATTTGCCCGACCCGTCAATCAAGGTGTGCGGATAGGTTGCCAACCATTCGTCAACGTGCGGCGTGTTCGCCAGCGCAATCGCATTCCCTTCGCGTTCGGGCGAATAGCCGAAGCCATCGAGGATAATCAGCGCCAGCGGCGTATTCATGATCGTTGCCAAAATAATGCATTCCTCCGTTATGGCCAGTTCGCTAGCCATACGATGTTTGATAGCGACGAATTGACGGCATTGACTAACCTTTCATCAGCCGTTATGAGTTGGCAATTTTCTCGCACACTCAGGGCCAGGTAAAGCGAGTCATACACCGAACGTTTGTAGGTCACGGCCAGTTGATAGGCTGGCTCAAGCAGCGTCGCCGCCGAGATCAACCTAAATGGGAGATTGCGAAATTCTTCGATGACCCGATGCGCATCATCGGCATCCAGACCATGAAAGAGATGCTTCTTCCACACGATATTGCCAAATTCGGCGTAAAGTAAATCGGGCGCAAGGAAAGAGAAGGCGCCAGTTTCGTACCCCTCAAGTATCTGTCGGGCTTGGCTGGAATAGGGCTCAGGCAGGAACCACTTTACCGCTATGCTGCTGTCAATCACTAAGCTGGTCATTCGCGCGCTCGATCTTCTCGTAACAACTCTGTGCTATCCGGCATCTCGCCGTATTTGGCGGCCAAGAGGTTTCGCAGCGCATCAATCCTAGCAACTACCTCTCGGCGTTGTTCCCGCTCCTCGCTTATGGAGAGTCGTTCCAACAGTTGCTCGACGCTGTTCAAACCGCGCTGGCGAGCCTCCTCTGCCAGTCGTTGATAGAGCGCATCGGAAATCGTTATGGTTCGGCTCATTGCACCCTTCGACCGCTTCATTATAGTCAATCTATGAAGCGCTCGGCGAACTGATTACGCGCCCGTTGATTTGATGACCTCCAACTCGAAATGAATCTCTTTGCCGCGCACGATGGCATTCAGGTATTGCTCCCAAAACTTTCGCAAAAAGCGCAGGCGTGGAAAGCGTTGGTCGAGATTGATGAAGAATTCAAAGCCCAGCGGCTTCCACAGATTCAATATGCTCACATAGACGCGCTGCTGACGAAAGCGCGCATCGGTATAAAAATCGAAGACCGCGCGATCTTCGGTCAGATTGCGGAATGAGTAACTGTTCAAATGGTTGCGGTGCGTCAAGTCGGTTGCAAAATCGGGATTCGTCCAATGGGGCGCAACCAGTTTGACCACTCCTCCGGCGCGCGTGATGCGATGCAGTTCGCGCATGACGGCCATTGGCTCGCGCACGTGTTCGATGACGTGGCGGCCAATGACTTCATCGAACTCGTCATCGGCAAATGGGTAAGGCAGTTCGTCGAGGTCGTGAATCACATCGGCAGCCGTACGCGGATTGATATCCATTCCCACCGCGCCGGGAACTTTGTTGGTTCCGCAGCCGATGTCGAGCACGCGTTTGGATGAATTGATGGTTGCCGTCATAGCGGAGTGTCAGCCTTGATCTGACGGTTGAAAATTTACTCGGTAATTTTTTCTCTTTGCCGCCCTGTGACTTTACCTTGTGCTTCCTTGTCATCCGTTGACAACCGACAACCGCTTTTACTTCTTCACCGCTTTGGCAGAGCGCTGATTCATTCGCTCGGCGATATTCGTACTTGTGAATGAGGCGAATCCGGCGAAGCGCGCGGCGCTGCCCAACTCCTGTTCGATGCGCAGCAGTTGAGTGTACTTCGCCACGCGGTCTGTGCGGCTGGCCGAGCCGGTCTTGATCTGTCCGGCGTTGGTCGCCACCGCCAAATCAGCGATAAAGGTATCTTCGGTTTCGCCGGAACGGTGCGAAATGACCGACGTATAGGCGTGCGTTTTGGCCATCTCGATGGTGTCGAGCGTTTCGGTCAATGAGCCGATTTGATTGACTTTGACGAGAATCGAATTGGCGACCTTTTCGCGGATGCCGCGCGCCAGATATTCGACATTCGTGACGAAGAGATCGTCGCCGACCAGTTGTACGCGGTCGCCGATCTCGCGCGTCAGCGTCGCCCATCCCGCCCAATCCGACTCCGCCAAGCCGTCTTCAATGGAGACAATCGGATATTGCCTGACCCAATCGGCGAGCAACGCTACCATCTCGTCCGATGATTTGCGCGAGCCGTCCGATTTTTTGAAGTGATAACGCCCGCCTTCGTACAATTCGCTCGATGCGCAATCGAAAGCGAGGGCGATTTCGGAACCGGCTTTGTATCCGGCCAGCCTGATGGCGGAGAGGATCGCTTCGATGGCTTCTTCATTCGATTTCAGATTCGGAGCAAAGCCGCCTTCGTCGCCGACCGTTGTCGAGTAGCCCTTCTTCTTGAGCACGGCTTTGAGCGCGTGAAAGACTTCGACACCGGCGCGCAACGCTTCGGAGAAAGTGGCAAACCCTGCGGGCGCGATCATGAATTCTTGAAAGTCTACGTTGTTATCGGCGTGCGCGCCGCCATTGATAATGTTCATCAGCGGCA
Organism: uncultured Clostridia bacterium; assembly: GCA_964468725.1. Taxonomy (GTDB): domain Bacteria; phylum Acidobacteriota; class Blastocatellia; order UBA7656; family UBA7656; genus CAYXVU01. The sequence goes on along the minus strand of CAYXVU010000044.1, from coordinate 3,261 downwards.
CGGGCAAGGTGCGCGCCCCGACGCCGCCGAGATACGCATAGAGCGACACGTCGAGCGCATTCGCCGCGGCGCGGGCAGTCGCCAGCGATACGGCGAGCATGGCATTGGCGCCGACTTTGCGTTTGTTCGCCGTGCCATCGGCTGCCAGCATCGCCTGATCTATTTCGGTTTGCCGCAGGGCATCGCGGCCAACGACAACTTTGGCAAGCGCAGTGTTGACATTGCCGACCGCTTTTTGCACGCCTTTGCCGACATAGCGTCGCTTATCGCCATCGCGCAGTTCGAGCGCCTCATTTTCCCCAGTCGAAGCGCCTGACGGCACGGCGGCGCGGCCTGTGATGCCGCTGATGAGTGCGACTTCGGCTTCGACCGTCGGATTGCCGCGCGAATCTAAAATCTCGCGCCCCGTTACTCGTTCAATAATCGTCATCGCGTCTCCATTCATTTTGAAATCGGTTGGTCATCAATCGGTGCGTCAAACTAACCGCTTATCCTAGCCACTCCCTCGGCGCGGAGCAAGCGTGGTTGTTGACGATTCTTCGACTCATCCAATAAAGTCACTCATCGCCAACTCGTCGCGCAGAATCGAACCCTGAGAAGATCACTATGGCATCGCGAAAAGGTAAAAAGAGAACCACACCCGCTACCACCGCCGCTCCGTCAAGCGAAACGCCGACGAGTTCCGCCAAACACGAACGCCGGGAAAAGGCCCGCGAAGCGCGGCGCGTCGGCAAACAACAGCAATGGATGATCGTCGGCGTGTTGGTCATCACCTTCATCGTCTATTGGAATTCGCTGGACGGGCAATTCGTCTACGACGATCAATTGCAAATCCTCCGCAACCCGACGATCAAGTCCCTCGGCAACATTCCGACCATGTTTACGCAGAGCGTCTGGCAGTTTATGAATCTGGCAGACAAACAAGCGACGGGGCCTTATTATCGCCCGTTTTTCAACATCGCGCTCATTCTCAACTATAACTTCTTCGGTTTCCAAGTTGTCGGCTGGCATCTGTTTTTGGTGGCCATTCACCTGCTCGTTACCCTGCTCATCTATCTGTTGGCGCGCGAATGGCAATTGTCGCGCGAAGTCGCGGCAGCGGCGGCGCTCCTCTTCGGCGTGCATCCGGTGCACAGCGAATCGGTTGCCTGGATTGCTGCTTTGCCTGATCCGCTGGCAGGCGTCTTCGTCGTCGCGGGGCTGTTGTTTTATGAGAAGTACTACAGCAAGCCTGAGCGTAAGCCTTTCTGGTTGGGGTTGTGTATCCTTGCGGTCTTCTGTGCGATGCTGTGCAAAGAGGTAGCCATTGTCTTTCCGGTCTTCTTTTTGGTCAGGGAGTTGTTGAGCCGAGCAGAGGGCGAAACTTTCGTTGCTGTTGGACGGCGCGCCGTCATCCGCTTTGCGCCGTTTGTTGTGGTGATCGCGCTGTACACGGGGCTGCGGTATTCCGTTCTTGGCTTCTTCAATCAAGACGAGCCGACTTCTGTCGGTATCCCGTTCGCGCATGTATTGCTGACCATTCCGTCCATTCTGCTGGCCTATGCGCGCATGTTTTTCATCCCGTACCCACTGGCTGTAATGTACAACCACACCTATGTGCAATCGGCGGGAGATGTGCGCTTTTGGGGTGCGGCGCTCGCGCTGCTGCTGCTTGTTGGTGCGACGTTGTGGATGATCCGGCGTTCGGTGACCGGGCAACGCGCTTTTGTGTTGATGCTCCTGTTTATCGCGCCGGTGTTGAATCTGAAAGCTTTTCGCGCCTATGAATCGTTATTGCATGACCGCTATCTATATCTGCCTTCGATTGGATTTTGTCTACTGGCGGCGATGGGATTGGGATGGATAGCGGCGCGGTTTGGCGAGCGCGAGCGCGATGTCTTGATCGGTGCAACGGCGGTCATCTCGCTGCTCTTGTTTGGGTTGACGATTCGTCAGAATGCGACCTGGCAGAGCGAAGTGGCGATGACCCAAAACGCCATGCAGGTCACTCCCGAATGGCCGTTTTTATACAACTACACCGGCGCTTATTACTTTCAACAATCGAACTATGAGCGAGCCGAGCAGTACTATCAAGAAGCCCTGCGGATCAACCCCCGCTATTTCGATTCGCTCTCCAATCTCGGCGATGTCTATCGCCTGCAAGGCCGATTGAACGAAGCTGTGCAGACCTATCAACAGGCCATTGATGCGGGGTCGCCGTATGCGGACACCTATTACAACCTTGCCGTCGTTTACACCTCGCAAGGCCGCATCGCCGAAACCGAAGCGCCCTTGCTCAAAGCCTTAGAGATCAGCCCTGCGCATGCGAAAGCCGCATACAACCTCGGATGGTCATACGACCGGCAAGGAAAATTGGCAGAAGCTGAGAAAGCCTATGGGCAAGCCTTGCAAACCGACCCGGCGTACGCTGAGCCGCGCATCAATTTATCGAGCGTACTAATTCGCCAAAATCGCTTCAAAGAGGCGCTCGACAACCTCCTCTTCGTCCAGCGCAACGCGCCCGACCATCCGATCATGCTCTACTGGCTCGGTGATGTGTATATGAAGACGAACAAGACACAAGAAGCGATTGATACTTTCACTAAGCTGGCTGCGCGCGAGCCGAACCACCCGCTTCTGCACACTTCGCTCGGACTCTGTTACGAAAAACTCGGCAACCTGGAACGCGCAAAGTTCCATTTTCAAAAAGCCATTGAGGTTGCACCGCAAGAGCCATATACCAACACCGCCCGCGAACACCTGGCTAAACTCGGTTGAAACGCAAGCGGAATAGGACACCGATAAACACAGATTGGACGGATGTTCGCGGATCATTTAGCCATATCCCTGCAAATCAGTCGCATCCGTGTTTATTCGTGTCCTTTTCTGAACTTGATTCGTTTCTCGCCGCGAGGGAACCGGGCAGGCTGAACGATTCGATGCGATAAAAGGCGAGCGCTGACTGGCCTTGTCGTAGGTGTCGGTAAGCGCGCAACGCGCCGTACGCGTCAGCAGGCGGGGTTTTGCTGGGGTATTCGACGATCAGCCGACCCTCTTCGGTCAGCAACTCGCCGGATGATAAACATCGCGTCGCCGATTCATATAATGCCGAAGCATACGGCGGGTCGAAAAAGATCAGGTCGAATTGCTCACCCTCCGCTTGAAAACGCTTGAGCGCGGCGATGGCTTCGCGCGCCATCACGGTTGCCGATTCGGTGATGCCAAGGGTCTGCAAATTCTCTTCGATCATGGCGCAGGCTTGACGCGAGCGATCAACGAAGA
>CAYXVU010000043.1:0-33340 GCA_964468725.1 uncultured Clostridia bacterium | reverse complement strand
GCGGCGTTGAGGCGCTTGCTGCCGAACGTCTCGCTTCTCTCAAACACGCGCTCGGCAAACACGAAATCCATTTCAAGCAAATCCTCGAAGAGCACAGCCTCGAAATTGACGGCGCAAAATTGCTCATGGCAGGGCGTTGGGTTACGCCTCCGTTTGCGCCGCGACGCTTCGATACATGGTTCTTTCTGGCGTGGCTGGATGAAGGACAAGAGCCGCACGTCGAAGCGGGCGAACTCGTGGAAGGCGAATGGATTCGACCTGCCGACGCGCTGGCAGCATGGAAACGCGGCGAGATCATCCTCGCACCGCCCACCTTGCATATCATCCGCACATTGGCCGCTAACATTGAACGCACATCCGAATTGCCTGACATCCTGACGGCCATTCCCGAAGCGCGGCGCGGCGCGGTCAAACGTATCGAGTTTCGACCCGGCATCTTCCTCTTTCCGGTGAAGACCAATACGCTACCGCCTGCGACGCATACGAACTGTTACATCGTCGGTGGCGAAGAACTCATCATCATTGACCCGGCTTCGCCTTTTGAAGAAGAGATACGCGAGTTGGATGAGTTCCTTGACATCCTGATGAGCGAAGGCCGCCGCGTGCGCGAGATTTTTCTCACCCATCACCATCCCGATCACATCGGCGGCGTCAATCATCTGCGTCGGCGGCTCGGCGTTCCGTTGGCGGCACACAGACTGACAGCCGAACGGGTCGCCCACAGCATCACCGTTGATCGTTTCGCCGAAGATAATGAATTGATCGAACTCGACGGCACGCCGGGCTGGCGGCTCCGCGTGCTCCACACGCCAGGGCATGCACGCGGCCATCTCTGCTTTTACGAGGAGAATACCGGCGCGATCATCACCGGTGACTTGATCGTTGGCATCGGCACGGTTGTTATAGACCCGCCCGAAGGTAACATGCAGCAATACTTTGACTCCCTGCGTCGGCTGCTGGCTTTGCCAAAACTGTCGGCCATCTTCGGTGCACACGGCCCGGCCATCGGAGCGGGCTATGAAAAGGTCAACGAATACATCGAACATCGAACGATGCGCGAGAACAAAGTCTTTGACGCTATTGGGCAAGGCGGACGCACGCCCGCTGAAATCGTACAACTTGCCTATACGGATGTATCGCCGAATGTCTATTGGTTGGCGGAACGCTCGACCCTCGCGCATTTGGAAAAGCTCGAAGCCGAAGGCCGCATCGCACAAACCGGCGGCCAGTGGCAGGTGACCAACGTTCGATGAATAGTGAATGATGCGTAGGGCTGTGCGCTGAGCCATAAAGGGCGAGACCTAGAGATCGCCGAATTCAAGATCACCATCGAGCCTGCACCGGTCATCATCTCCGATATGGATAGCATTTCCCTTCCTCAAAACACTCTAGTGGTGTTGTGCGGGATTGCCGGTTGCGGCAAGACGACGTTTGCCGCACGCCATTTTGCACGCACCAAGATCGTCTCTTCTGACGAGTGCCGCGCATTGCTGTGCGACGATGCAACCAACCAAAGTATTTCACCGCATGCCTTCGACCTGCTGCACTTCATCATTCGTAAGCGTCTGTTACTACGCCGTCTGACGGTTGCCGATGCAACGAATCTCAAAGCCGAAGACCGTCGGGTCTTCCTCACCCTCGCTCGCCGCTTTCGATTTCGGGCGGCGCTTATCGCCTTCGATGTGCCGTTGGAAACCTGTTTGGCGCGAAATGCTGCCAGAACCCGCATCGTTCCAGCAGATACTGTCATAGCGCAATACCAGCTCTTCAAAAACACGCTGACGGAGATAGAAGGCGAAGGCTTCGATTCCATATTCATCCTCAATGAGCAGATGCAATCCCGCACCACCATACAGATCACTCGCCCCCTCCGTCAGTTTTCTCCGCGCTAGTCGAACGCTGGTCATAAAAGGTGCAAGAAACTTTCCCTTCCGGGTTGCGTTACCTGCATCATCTCGCTATGTTAGTAACCACTTACTTACTTTCGAAGAGGGATAAATACGGCGATGATGGGAAGAGCGATTCGAATGTGCAGCGAGGACAGGCGGCAACAGATCGTCACGGTCTCGGCAGAACTCTTTGCCCAGAAAGGGTTCAACGGTACGACGACCAAAGAGATTGCCGACCGTGCCGGAGTGAGCGAAGCCATCATCTTTCGACATTTTCCCACTAAGCATGTCCTCTATTCGGCCATCATCGAACACAAGGCGCGGCAAAATGCCGAACGCTTAAAGGGGCGGCTCAAAGAGGCGGCCAGTCGCAAAGATGATCGCGGATTTTTTCTCTCGCTGGCGCAAAACATGATCGACTTTCACACCAATGATCCGGCTTTGATGCGACTCCTGATGTTTAGCTCGCTCGAAGGCCATGAAATGTCGCAGATGTTTTTCGACTCGATTGCTAGTGAACTCAAAAGTCTGGTGCTCCGCTACATCCGCCAACGCATCCAGGACGGCGTGTTTCGCCATCTGGATGCGCGCGTCAGCACGCGCGCTTTTATTGGCATGATCCTGTTTCATGCCCAAGTCCGCGTCATTCACAAACACGACGCGATTGACGATGTGAAGCTCTCCAACAAACAAGTGGCCGAACGCTTTGTCGATCTCTTTTTAGGAGGCATGCTCTGCCACCCGAACCCGTAATCCCGGTTCATCCAATCACGACAATGAGGCTTGCAATGAATACATTTTTTGCAGACAGACTCACTACTTTTGCCTTGTTGCTTGCGCTGCTCTGCTCATCCGCTTGCTCCGGCAATAAACAGGAGACCACCGCGAAAGCCGACAACAAAACCAGCGAGCCGGTAGCTATCGAAGTGGCAACCACACCGGTTGTCGAACGCAATACGCGACGCGGCATCGAAGTCGTCGGCTCCTTTGAAGCCGATGATGAAGTGACCATCTCCAGTCAGGCGTCCGGCATCCTCGATACCGTCACCGTTGATGTGGGCACGACGGTTCGCAAAGGACAGATCATCGCGCGATTAGATCAACGCGAATTGAAGCTCAAGGTCGAACAGGCAGAAGCAACCCTGCAACAAGCGGAAGCGCGGCTCGGGTTGCGGCGCGGAGAGAAATTCGATCCCAACAGACAGCCGGAAGTGCGGCAAGCCAAATCGGCAATGGAACGCGCACGCTATGATTGGAATGCGGCGCAAACCTTGGTTGAAAATGGCGACATCTCGAAACAACAGTACGATGTCTATCAACGCGCTTTCGAACAGGCGGAAGCCCGCTATCAAACGGCTCTCGAAAACGTCCGCAATCTCGAAGCCGTGCTGGAAGAGAAGCGCGCTTCCCTCGCCCTCTCGAAAAAGCTGCTCGGCGATGCCGACATTCTTTCGCCCATCAGCGGGGTTGTGAAAGAGAAACTTGCCTCGACAGGCGAGTACCTGCAACCGGGCAAGCCGGTGGCAACCATCGTGAAGATCAATCCCTTGCGGTTGCACATGGAAGTGCCGGAATCGTTTGCTGGCCTCATTCGCAGCGGCATGGCGGTGGCAGTGCAAGTAGATGCCTTCGCAGACCGTGAACTGACGGGAAAGATTCGCCGCATCAATCCCTCCCTTGATGAAAAGAATCGCTCGCTGATTGCCGAAGCCGAAGTCGCTAATGCTACCGGCTCCTTACGTCCGGGTATGTTTGCGCGGGCGCAGATCGTCGCCGACGCCGAAAGCATCGCCTTGATGATTCCCGAAAAGGCTGTGCTTTCGATTGCCGGAGTCAACAAAGTCTTCGTCATGCAGGACGGTCGCGCCAGCGAGCGCGCCGTCAAGCTAGGCCGCCGTGACGGCACGCTGATCGAAATCATCGAAGGCGTCAAAGTGGGCGAGCGCGTCATTACCAGTCACATGGAAAAATTGCAGGACGGCTCGGTGGTCGCCGCGCCTGCGGGCTAATGCATCTCTTGTCCGTTGTCCATTGCCAGACGTTGCTCTTGGGCCGAATCATCGAAGCTGATGGGTGAGCACGACAGGCGACGGACAACGGAGATTCGAGGTAGATATGCAAAAACTAGCGGAAATCTGTATTCAGCGACCAGTCTTTGCCACGATGTTAGGGCTATCGCTACTGGTTATCGGGGGCTTTGCTTACTTCCGACTCGGCGTTGATCTTTTCCCCCGGGTTGATTTTCCCATCGTCACTGTCACCACAGTGCTGCCCGGAGCCTCGCCCGAAGAGATCGAGACCGAAGTCACGAAAAAGATCGAAGAGGCGGTCAATACTATCGAAGGCATTGAAGAGTTGCGTTCCACTTCTGCCGAAGGCGTCTCGCAAGTCTTTGTCACCTTTGTGCTGGAACGTTCCGCCGATGGCGCGCAGGATGTGCGCGACCGCGTCAACCGCATTCTTCGCGATTTGCCGCAAGATGTCGAACCTCCCATCATTGACAAGCTCGATGTGGACGCAGCTCCGGTTATGGCGCTCGCCGTATCGGGAAAAAAGAGCCTGCGCGAAATCACCGACATCGTAGATAAGCAGATCAAACAAAACATTGAATCGCTCTATGGCGTCGGACAGGTGCGCTTTATCGGCAACCGCAAACGCGAGATCCAAATCCATCTCGACCCGCAAAAGTTGCGCTCCTATAACCTCACGGTTGACCAAATCCGCTTGTCGCTGGCCGCGCAGAACGTCGAGATTCCCGGCGGGCGGATTGATCAAGGTGAACGCGAACTGATTCTGCGCACTCTCGGTCGCGTCGAGCGCAGCGAAGATTTTAATGATGTCATTCTGGCCAACATTGGCAGCGCGCCGATACGCGTGCGCGACGTAGGCTATATGGAAGACGGAGTGGAAGAACCGCGAACCATTGCCCGACTCGATGGCGAACAAGCCGTCGTCATCGAGATTCGCAAGCAATCGGGAACCAACACAGTGCAGATCGTGGACACGGTAAAAACGCGGTTGGCCGAGATTGAGCCAAATCTACCGCCTGATTTTCGCCTGCAAATCGTGCGCGACCAATCTACTTTCATCAAAGGCTCATTCGAAGCCGTCAAAGAGCATTTGATACTGGGGTCGCTTCTCGCGGCCTTCATTGTCTTCATCTTCATGCGCGATTTGCGTTCGACGATTATTTCGAGCCTGGCGATCCCGACCTCCATCATCGCCACCTATGCCTTGATGTGGTACATGGGGTTTACTCTCAACAACATCACCATGCTGGCGTTGGTCTTATGTGTCGGCATCGTCATTGATGATGCCATCGTGATTCTCGAAAACACCTACCACTTTATGGAGGAGAATGGCTTACCGGCGCTGGAAGCGGCGCGGGCGGCAACCAAAGATGTCGGGCTGGCGGTGATGGCGACGACCTTCTCATTGGTCATTATCTTTCTGCCCGTGGCGTTTATGTCTTCGGTGTCAGGCCGCTTTATGGCGGGCTTCGGATGGACGGCAGCCTTTGCCATTCTAGTTTCGCTGTTTGTGAGTTTCACACTCACGCCGATGTTGTCGGCGCGATTCCTAAAACACAAACCCGGTAAAAATTCGAAAGAGTCATGGCTCTATCGCATCATTGATCGTCCATACACGGCCATGCTCAAGTGGTCGCTGGCGCATCGCGGGTTGGTGATGTTGTTCGCCTTTATGGTGATGCTATCAACGGGCTGGCTCTTTCAAAAGATCGGCAAAGACTTTTTGCCGCAGGACGATCAGGCGCAGATGGAAGTCAGCGTGCGGCTGGCGGAGGGCACTTCGCTGGAAGAGACCGATAAGGTTGTGCAGCAAATCAGCACCCGCATGCAAAACGACTTGCCTGCCGGATTGATCGATCACGTCTTGACGACCGTCGGCGGCGACCAGCAGCAGCGCGTCAATCGCGCTTCGATCTTTTTCGAACTGGTTCCCGCCAAAAATCGCAAACTGACTCAACAACAGATCATGGGAATTGCTCGCAACTGGCTCGGCCAATACAAAGAGTATCGTCCGTCCGTGCAGATTCCGTCGGCCATCGGCAACAGCAATTTCAACAGCGATGTCATGTTCGTCATTCGCGGCCCCGACTTGGCCAAACTGCGCGAGTATTCGGACAAGGTGATGGCGATTTTGAAAGAGACGCCCGGGGCAGTGGACATTGATACGACTCTTGAAGAAGGCAAGCCCGAAGTGCGCGTGGAGATTGACCGCGACAAAGCCGCTGATCTGGGCGTTTCGGTCGGCGCAATCGGTTCGTCGCTTCGCACCATGGTCGGCGGGCAGGAAGTCTCATCATTTCGCAGCGGTGAAGATCGGTATGATGTTCGCTTGCGAGTAGATAAGACCTACCGTGACAGCATGGAAGCGATTGCTCAACTCTATGTGCCCTCAACCAAAGTTGGCAATGTACGCCTCGATAGCGTCGTCTCCTTTGAACAGGGTAAGAGTCCGGCGCAGATTGATCGCTACAACCGGCAACGACAGGTGCTAATTGTCAGCAACGTCTCGCAGGGCTACGGCGCATCGCAGGTGATGGAAAATCTGGTGAAACGATTACCTGAACTCAAGCTGGAGGCGAACTATCGTTGGGAGTTTACGGGTCGCGCCAAAGAGATGGGCAAAGCGGCGAGCGCGTTTATGATCGCCTTCCTGCTTTCGATTGTGATGATGTACATGATTTTGGCGGCGCAATTCGAGAGCTTCATTCATCCGGTGACGATTCTGCTGAGTCTGCCGCTGTCGGTTCCCTTCGCTTTGATTTCCTTGTTGGTAACCGGGATGAACTATTCAATCATCTACTCATCTATCGGCGTATTGATGCTGTTCGGCATCGTCAAGAAGAATTCGATTCTACAGATTGACCATACCAACAATCTGCGCCGCCATCGCGGTATGCCAACCTATGAAGCCATCATTCAAGCGTCGCGTGACCGCATGCGCCCGATTCTGATGACCACCTTTGCTTTCGTCGCGGGCATGATTCCGACGGCTTTCGGCACAGGGCCGGGGTCAGGCTCACGGCGTTCGGTAGCGGTGATGATCATCGGAGGCCAATCGCTCTGTCTGCTGTTGACCTTGCTGGTCACGCCAGTCGCCTATTCGCTATTTGACGGGGCGGCGAATTCCAAAGTGTGGGGACGCATCAACGGCGTTGTCAGAGGCTCGCTTGCATGGGCGCGACAAAAAGCCGCCAACGCGACATCCTCGTTTTTAGGGCTGTTTAGATAAGCGAGAAGAGATATGCAAAAAGTAGTTTGTCAGTTTGTGGCGTTTACTCTCGTTGCCGCATTCCCGCTGAGTGCGATGGCGCAGATCGTCAGTCTGCCGCAACCAAAAGAGCCAGTGACAGATGCCCCGCCCGCGCAGCAGCCCGACACGCGGCGCGTCGGCGTGGACGAAGCAAATCCGCTCACGATGACGCTCTTCGACGCAGTGAAGTTGGCGCTCGAAAATAACCGTGAGATCGAAGTCGAACGCATCAATGTACAGCAATCCGAATTCGACTTATTCGCGGCTCGCGGCACGCGCGATGTTCAACTGGGAGTCAGTTCGTTCTTTGAAAATCGCACAGTGCCGGTTGGCTCGGTGCTCGGAGGTGGCCCGAATGGCGCGGTCACTACGCGCAGTTACAACACAGACCTTTCGGCGCAGCAACTACTTTCAACAGGCGGGCAATGGAATGCACAAATCACCAATGCGCGTTCGAACACCAATAGCATCTTTGCTTCGCTCAACCCGCAGTACAATTCGGCCTTCACCTTTCAGTTGCGTCAACCGCTAGCACGCAACTTTTCGATAGATGATGCACGACGACGCATTCGCTTCGCGCAGCGTCGCCTCGATCTGTCCGACACGCAGTTTCGACAGCGGGCTATCGAAATCATCGCCCGCGTACAACGCTCCTATTGGGATTTGGTCTTCGCGCTGCGCGATTTGCAGATTCGCCGCGAGGCTGTCGAATTGGCCAGCACGCAATTGGACTCGAATCGTCGCAAAGTCAAAGAAGGCACACTCGCGCCCATCGAAGCGGTTTCGGTCGAAGTCGAGTTGGAACGCCGCAAAGAGAATGTCTTTACTGCTATCGAAGCCATCACCCGCGCAGAAAACACGCTCAAGCAACTGATACTCGGCGACCGCAAAGCCGAACTCTGGACGCGTCCGATTATTCCGACCGACACGCCCGACACGCGTGGCGTCAGCTACACGATTGATGAGGCTGTCACCATTGCTTTCGCAAACCGCCCGGAAGTGGCTTCGAACACGCTGCAACAAGAGATCAACAAGGTTGATGTGAAGTTTTTTGAGAACCAGATCAAACCACAAGTTGATCTGGTCGCGCTCTACACTTCGACTGGCTTGAGCGGCGCGATATCGAATATTGGGAATCCGTTCTCCTCTACGACGACGGTCTTGACCGAGCGCGTCAATCAGTTATCGCGCCTCGCTGGGTTGCCGCCTCTGGTCAGCGGCGGTAATCAATCGCTGCCGGAATTCTTAATCGGCGGGTATGGGCAGAGTTTTTGGAACACCTTTCAAAATGATTTTCGAACCCTGCGATTTGGCGTGACCTTGAACTTTCCTTTGAAGAATCGCACGGCGCAAGCGCAACTCGGTCGCGCCATCGCCGAAGGCCACAAAATTGACACGCAGCGCAAAACTCTTGAGCAATCCATCGAAGTTGAAATCCGCAATGCTATTCAATCGGTGGAAACGACACGTCAAAGAGTCGAAAGCGCCCGCGCTTCGCGCGAAGCGGCGCAGAAACAGAGCGACAGCGAGAAACGCCGATTCGAAGCCGGACTCTCAACGACCTTTCTGGTCTTAGAGAGACAAAACGCGCTTTCCGAAGCACAAGGGCGCGAGTTACGGGCGATGACGGATTACAACAAAGCCTTGTCCGAATTGCAGCGAGTGATGGGCACAACCTTGACATCGGCCAATGTCGAATTGCGCCCTTCCAGCGGTTCGCAAAAGTGAAAAGGGTTGCCATCCTGTGGTCAGAATTGGACAATGGCAAACTTATAACAGTATTTTTACATTTTGGCGTGTAACCAAAGGCGTATATCACATGTCTAAATAGGTGAGAAGGACGGCCACGCCAATGGGGATCAAAGACAGGGATAGGGAGATTACCCAAGCCTGCGCGAAGAACTTATGACCGAGTTGACGAAGCTGACGAAAACCAAGACAGAGGTTGGAAACTATTTTGTCTCCAACTATCCACCTTTCTCGCAGTGGCAGCCGCAGTTTATCCCCGATGCTCTCGCTGCGCTCGATCAAACGCCGCGCCCTGAAGACCCGCTCGGTTTGTATCTGCACATTCCTTTTTGTCGCAAACGCTGCAAGTTTTGCTACTTCAAAGTCTATACCGACAAGAACGCTGCGGACATCGAGCGATACTTGCAGGCGATGATAAAAGAGAATGAACTCTACAGCCGCACCCATGCGTTTCAAGGGCGAAAACTGCGCTTTGCCTATTTCGGCGGCGGCACACCGTCTTACATCAGCGAGCGCCAACTTCATCAGTTGGTCGAAGGGCTAAATCATCACATCAGTTGGCAAAACGCCAACGAAGTCACGTTCGAGTGCGAGCCCGGCACGCTCAACAAATCGAAGCTCGAAATGCTCAAACAGATCGGCGTAACCCGATTGAGCCTCGGCGTTGAGCACTTCAATGACGACATTTTGGAAGCTAACGGGCGCGCCCATCTTTCGGCGGAGATTTACCGCGCTTATGAGTGGGCGCGCGAAGTGGATTTTCCGGTCATCAACATTGATTTGATTGCCGGGATGATGGGCGATTCGGATGCCATTTGGCGCGACACGGTGCAACGCACACTTGAACTGGAACCGGACGTAGTAACGATCTATCAGATGGAATTGCCCTACAACACGGTGATCTCCCGCGAGATGCTCGAAAAGGGACTCGATTCGCCGATTGCCGACTGGCCGACCAAACGGCGATGGGTGGATTATGCATTCGAACAATTTGAGGCGCGCGACTATCAGATTGTCAGCGCCTATGCTGTAGCTACGAAGAAGAAGGATTCCCGCATCATCTTCACCGACGCGCTTTGGCACGGCGGCGATATGATCGGCATCGGGGTATCTTCATTTTCGCATTTCGGCGGCGTGCATTTCCAAAATGCGCACAGCTTTGGCGAGTACATTCGCCTGATTGATCAGGAGCAGTTGCCGATTTGTCGGGCGCTCAAGATGACTCCCAACCAACAACTCATCCGCGAAATGGTGCTGCAATTGAAGACCTGTCGAATCAGCGTTGACTATTTTCAGCGCAAATTCGGCGTAGACATTTGGCAAAATTTTCAGCCGGTTTATGAACGGCTGCAAGCAGACGGAATGCTCGAACGCCAAGGCGGCATCATCGAACTCACGCGTCGCGGCATTCTCCATTTAGATCATTTTCTGCCCGATTTTTTCGAAGAAGAACTACAGGCAGTGCGCTATGCATAGGATTGATTATGGAAAAGACTGCAAATCATTTTGATGTCATCGTGATGGGCGGCGGGCCAGCGGGCAGCGCCGTTGCGGCGATACTGGCGCGCGAAGGCCGCCGGGTTATCGTCTTCGAAAAAGAGATCTTCCCGCGTCATCATATCGGTGAATCATTGATGACCGATACCTATTTCACCTTCGAGCGCATGGGCATTTTGGACAAGCTCAAAGCCAGCCCGTTCGTTCGCAAATACGGCGTGCAGTTTGCCAACTCAGCGGGACGCGAATCGCGCCCCTTCTATTTCTTTGAAGCCAACCATCATGAAAGCGCAGTGACCTGGCAGGTTACGCGCTCGGAGTTCGACAAATTACTGCTCGAACACGCCGAAGAGCAGGGCGCGACCGTGCATCAAGGAACGCCGGTCAAAGAGGTTCTCTTCGAAGGTGAGCGCGCCATTGGCGTTGAAGTGAGATTGCTCGACGGGTCGGAACAGCAATTCTTTGCCAATGTCGTGGTTGACGCGACTGGCCAGACGGCCATGCTGTCGAACAAATTCCGTTGGCGCGTTCGGGATCCGAAATTGAAGAAAGCTGTGCTCTATTCCTACTTCAAAGGCGCACACCGCGAGCCTGATTTGAATGGCGGCTCGACGCTCGTCTTGCGAACCGAGCCGGGAAGCAATGGCTGGTTCTGGTACATCCCGCTTGAAAACGACATCACCAGCGTCGGCGTTGTTGCCGACCCCGAATATCTGGTCAAAGGTCGCGGGCAAGACCTTGCGAAAATCTTCCATGAAGAGGTCGAAAAGTGCGAAGCCTGCCGCCGTCGGGTGGAAGGCGCAGAGCGTGTGGATAAGATTTATTCCATCCTTGATTATTCGTATCGCTCGAAGCAAAACGCCGGTGACGGATTTATCCTGATCGGCGACGCCTATGGCTTCCTTGATCCGATCTACTCTTCGGGCGTTTTGCTGGCGCTCAAGATGGCTGAGCTGGCCGCCGACGCGATTCACGACGCATTCAATCACGACGATTTCTCCGGTGCGCGGTTGGGGCAGTTTCAAAGTAAGCTTGATGGCGGCATCGAGTCCATGCGCAAGCTAGTCTATGCCTTCTATAACGAAGGCTTCAGCTTTTCACAATTTCTTAAGAAGTACCCGGAGCAGCGAGTCAATATCATCAATCTGTTGATCGGCAACGTCTTCAAACACGGGGTAGATGAAATCTATGGGCCGATGTCGGATTTCGCAGTCATCCCGCCGCCGCTGTACGAACAGATCGCCTTGGAGGCAACTGACGAGAGCCATCACACGATTAAAGCGGAGGATGCAGAAGAAGCCGAGACGCCTGCGCTTTCCGCCACCTATCTCCATTACGATGATCGGCCTGCCGAACAACGAGAGCGAGAATCGTAATCAAACATGGTCCGGCTCGACAGATAATCCTGTATGTCCGGTTTGCAACTGCTCATCGCGCAGGTTGGCACGATTCTTGTAGTCGCGCGGCTGCTTGGCTGGCTATTTCAAAAGCTTCATCAACCCCGCGTCATCGGTGAGATGGTCGCGGGGATTTTACTAGGCCCCTCCTTACTCGGCTGGGCAGCACCCGATCTGTCTGCCGCACTCTTCCCTGCCGATAGTCTTGACCATCTGCAAGCGCTCAGCCAGATCGGACTCTTGCTGTTTATGTTTTTGATCGGGTTGGAACTTGATCTCAAACAATTGCGCCAACTCGGTCGCGTCGCCATCATTACAAGTCAAGTCAGCATTCTTGCCCCCTTTCTGATGGGCATCGGATTGGCGCTCTATTTGTATCCGCGTCTGTCCGACGCCAGTGTCCACCCCACAGGCTTCGCGCTGTTTATGGGCGCGGCGATGAGCATTACTGCATTTCCCGTCTTGGCTCGAATTTTGGCGGAGCGCAATCTGCTGCGTACGAAGGCGGGCATCGTTGCCCTTGCCTGCGCAGCGGTCAATGATGTGACGGCGTGGTGTTTATTGGCAGGCATTGTCGTATTGATACGAGCGTCAGCTGCGTCAATGCCGGTATGGGGTATGATCGCCGGGCTTGTCCTTTTTGGCGCGGTGATGTGGTTGATCGTGCGTCGCGGGCTACAAAGACTAGCGGGAGTGCACGAGCAAGAAGGGTGTCTGACCTACGATCATTTCGCATTGATCTTATTGGTCGTATTAGCTGCCAGTTGGGTCACCGAAGCATTAGGCATTCACGCGCTTTTTGGAGCCTTCATTGCGGGCGTTGTCATGCCTCGCCATCACGGGCTGGCTGAAGAGATCGCCCATCGTTTTGAAGCCATTGTTGTCGTGCTTTTGTTACCGCTCTATTTTGCATTCACTGGCTTACGTTCGAGCTTCTTTTTGATTCGCGGCCTGGAGATGTGGCTTTATTGTGCAGTGATTATCGCCGTAGCGCTGATCGGCAAGCTCGGCAGTTCGCTGATCGCGGCGCGTGCTACCGGCATGACGTGGCGCGAAGCGACAGCAGTAGGCGTCTTGATGAATACGCGTGGTTTAGTCGAGTTGATCATCCTCAACGTCGGCCTCGATTTAGGTATTCTGTCTCCTTCCCTGTTTTCGATTATGGTGCTGATGGCGTTGGTGACAACCTTTATGACTTCGCCGCTCATCGCTTGGATTTATCCGCAAAACTCGCTTGCCAATCAAATTGATTGACAGGCAATTCGCCGTGAACCCTTTGCCGAACTTTCTCGATCCGGCCTGCGTACCCATAACCGAGATTTGCAGACCACTGTTCGTCCTACCCACTCTCATATCTGATACCGAATGGCTCAACAAAATGAGAAAACGCTGTTGAGAGGCGGTCTTTGACCGCCGTTACCGAATGCCAGCGAGGCGGTCAGAGACCGCCTTTCAACCTTCTCAGATTGATTCGCAACTCGGTATTAGAGTCCCAAGCCTGATAAAAAAAGAGTAAATTTCTTGAGCTTTTTCGGGAAACCCGAATTGGCAAAATTGTTGGGAAAATTGAAGACCTTCATTTTTATTGGGAATTTTGGTGCGCTCGCCCTGCGCGTATCCTCAGGAAAATTGACACGTCTTTCTTGTTGTGATTAAATCCAGATGCCTTTTATAGGGGTTTATGTTTTGAGTGAACAAGGCCATAAATCATATTTGAGTTTGTGCAACCCTAACAAAACCCCGTAAGATCCGCCCATACCAAGTCTGCATTACCATTGGCGAGGTACCGTCTTTAAAGTCTTTGTCAGGTTTCTCCCTCACGACACAACAATCGCATTTTATTCTCAACGCTAATTGGATAAGAAACCCAATTCTTATTCGAAGAATCCACTCGAACCTGAAACTTTGCAAAAGGAGAATGCTCATGAAAAGACTTGGGAAGTATCTGCTCGCTTTTGGCGGAACCATGGTTCTCGCGCTCTCTCTGGCTAACGCAGTCGCTTCGGCCTGCGACTACTTAATCATTGACGACAATATCACCTGCTACCGCACCGGACAGGATTCTCAGTGGTGTTACTACGATTGCTACTGTAAGACCACGGCGGCAGCCTGTGAGGAGTCGTACAATGCCAACGGCTTGCTTAATGTCTATTAGTAATCGGTTGTCAGACTACTAATTTTCGAAGTTCAACCTTCCGCTCGCACCCTGACGGCAAGGTTGAACTTCTCACCTTCCCATTGCGATGGCGAGAGAAAGAAACAAGGGGTCTTTCACAAATGAAGAACCGGATAAGCCATGCAGTTAGCACCATCTTTATTCTTATCGTAATCGGTTTGGGGCAATTGCCGGATATGGCCTTTGCACAACAGAACGGACGCGGTAGGATGAGGTCGGTAACACGCAATTTATACGCGCCGAACCTGTATGCCGACAAGCTTGCTCTCAAAATCACGCTCGTGAATCTGCCAGGCGCCCGAGTGCCGGGTAGTTTATGGGGCGCAACCTACCAGGTCTTCTTTGTAGCGGAGAGAGATTTCGAGAACGCAGCAAAATTTATGGGTCGAAACGTCAGCAAGCTGACGCCTGATCTGTTTCCGACCAAAATTCTTCTGACCGAAGGCGAGTTCAAAAAAAAGAGGCTGACTTTGATTCAGGATCGCACCGTCATCAATAAAGACATCCTTTTCAAAGTCAGAATTCCTGACCCACAGCGTACCTCGTTTGCCAGCTTACTGACGTTTTATT
The DNA here is from genome assembly GCA_964468725.1 of uncultured Clostridia bacterium. Taxonomy (GTDB): domain Bacteria; phylum Acidobacteriota; class Blastocatellia; order UBA7656; family UBA7656; genus CAYXVU01. Next base: position 18,782 of record CAYXVU010000043.1, on the reverse strand, counting down.
CGGTGAAGATTTATGACGCGAAGCTGAAGAAGACGCTTTACAAATCCGGGGTCTTCATCGGACCGCCATTCGACCCTGATTCTCCGGCTACGGAGCCCCTGTTGCCTCGCGACACCTTATATCTGAACTTCTATGTGGCAGATGACGGCAGCCTCTATGACTCAAAGTGGAAGCGAGCCGACAATAGCACCCAATGGAAAAACTGAAGGGAGATGCGAATGAAGCCTAGTAGGATAGCAACTCTGGCTGTCGCTTTTGTTTTATGCTTCTGTGCGGGGTTCGTCTTCTTTTATACGAAGAATCAGCAGACCGCATCTGCGCCCGTGCAAATCGGCCTCGATAAGCCAGTGCCGCCAGCCGCGCTGACAGATGAATCGGGCACGCCACTCGCCGATTCGCAGCTACGCCAAGGGAAAACCATCCTGGTGTTTCTTTCTCTCGATTGTGATGCCTGCACGAGAGAAACGGAATTTCTGCAAAAGGCCGTCAGCCTGAGACCGGAGGTAAAGTTTTACGGTGTCCTTCCTTTCAATGATCCTGGCAGTGGGTCGGTAGTCAAGAACAGTCTTCCTTTCAAACTATTTTACGACCGGGGGATGAAATTGGCAGGCCAGCTTGGCATCAATCGCGTGCCGGTCAAAGTATACGTTGAAGATGGCATCATAAAAAAAGCCTGGGGCGGTGCCATGACCAGCCCGACCGAGCAAGAAAACTTCATCAGATGGCTTGAAAGGATATGAAGCATGACCAATCTGAAACCCTTACTCACCTCTTCGAGATTTGGTTTCCGAGGTGCCTGCCTGTGCATCCTGATCGGCCATCTCCTGCTTTCTGCAAGTCTGGCGCAGACCAAAGAGCGGAAGAAACCTCCTGCTCCAACGGTGCAACCAAAGAGTCGTAAAGATTCTCCGCCTTCGATCAGACCTAGCCGCCAAAGAATTATGCAGGTCTTATGGGAATCAGCCGATCGCGCCGCAGAATTTGAAGACCCTGCGGCCTCGGCAAAGGTTCTCGCCAAAGTTGCTGATCTAACCTGGGAGGCAGACCGTGAAACCTCCGTCCGTTATCTGGTCAAAGCTTGGGAACGGGCTGGTAGGGTCGAAGAACTCTCTGTGGAACTCTCGCCCTTCAGAAATCACTCCCTTCGCTCGGCGGCACAGCGCGAGGTCTTAATGATCGCTCGCAAACTGGCTCCTGAGATAGCCGCAAAGTGGGTCGAAGAGATGGCAGAGGAGGAGCAAGAACAACGCGAGAAAAGCCGTCAGCCGAGAGGCTTATTCGACGATCGCACTCCTCGCAGTAGCGTATTGCTTGGCTTAGGGTTGCAGGTAGCGACAGAAAATCCAGTCGCAGCAACTGAACTGGCAATAGAAAGTCTGCGCGACGGTATTTCATTCGGCTTTCAAAGCCTTCTGCTGACCATTCAGCAGAAGAATCCCGATCTGGCACAAAAAGCATTTCGCGCCGCTCTAGCTAGATTGCGCGCTCTGGGCACAGCCGATCCGAATGAACTCCTGATTCTGTATTCATACCTTTATAGCCCTGGCGTGATTCGCGCTTCCGGCACGACCGAAGATCGCCGTCATGTCCCAATAGCCATTGGGCGAGAGCGTCCCAAAATTCAATCCGCCGCTCAACTCAACCCCGCTCTTGCCGCTGAGTTCATTGAAGTTGCCTCCGTCCTTCTACTCGCCCTGCCCCTGCCCGGCAGCACCGCGGATCCGCAGACCTTTGCGCGACAGCAATTCAGTGTAATCAGAACGATTTTGCCAAAAGCCGAAGAGGTCTTGCCCGACCGCGCCATCTTGTTGCAGGCGCGGCTCAAACAGATCGAAGTTGATGCCCGTTTTGTCGAATCACTGGCAACCGCTCCACAGGGACAGCCGGAACCCAATCCCGGCGAAAGCCCAAGCGAGTATGAAAAGAGAAGAATTGAGTCCATTGAGGAGCAGGCGAGCCATGAAAAGAGTTCGCTATCCCGCGATCTGCTGTATGCACAAGCGGCTCTGTCAATCGAGGCAGAGAGCTATGAAAAAAGCGGGGGCTTGGCGCGGAAAATCGAGGATACCAACCTGAGGAAGGAAGTGTCCGATTTAATCTATTATCGAGCTGCCTTGCTGTCGGTACAAAAGGATGACCTGCAAACCGCCTACCTGCTGTTGCAGAAAAACGAAGATGCGAAACAAAAAGCTGCCGGTCTGGTCGTTGCCGCCCAGAAGTTGGTTCAGCGAAAAGATATGGCTCTGGCAGCAGAAAAGCTGACAGAAGCGAGAACGCTACTCTTTCGCAAAGGCAGCCTGGATGACGAACAAGTGCATATCGGATTCGGCATCATCGCGGTCTGGGGCAAGTTCGACCAGTTCGCTGCTCGCTACGTCTTTTCCAGCCTTCTTGAGCAAATCCCTGAGCATACCCGTCTGATTCCCGGCACCTCGGCTCCGCAGGCCGTCAGGTTCTCAGGTTTCAACTTCCCGGACTTCACTGCCGCAACAGAAGGATTTGGATTGCAGGCCGCCTTGAAGGCTCTCCCGGTCGAGGAGTTCGAAATGACGTTATATGATATCCGCAACCTTAAAAATCCGATTGTGCGCGAGACCGCGACTGTCATCCTATGTCAGAGCTTGCTTGGGCTGAGCCTGCCCACAACTGAGGCCAAGGCAAAACCGGCTGTCAGTCAGAGAAAGCCGTCTCCGTAAACCGGTTTTTCTGTCCCTCTGAGGCTGCCCTTCCGTTTGCTTATCTGCGCTCTGGGCGCATCTTGTCTATCTATAAGTGCCGATACTTTCATCGCTCTTTCCTCGCTGGGAGCCGTGCATACCCATGGTTTCCCGGCCACCCTTGCGATCATCCATTGCCTATTGAAATGGGGCGCAAGTTTTTCGCGCTCTTTGGTTCCTCTGCTATAATTTGGCGGCGCGTGATTCGATACTGAGGGCACTGATGATGAATGAGACGTATCAAATCCTCGAATGGACGGTTAATCCCCTTACTAATACACTCAACAATCCTGAAAAGACGGTTCGTATCGAACCGAAAGTCATGTCCGTGCTCAGTTTCTTAACCCAACATGCGGGGCAGATCATTTCGAAAGATCAGATCATCGGCACCGTGTGGGAGGAGAAGTTCATCTCCGATGAAGTGCTGACGGTTTCGATTCACGAACTGCGCAAAGCATTGGGCGATGATGCCAAAACGCCGCGCTTCATCAAAACGGTTCCCAAAACCGGCTACCAGTTCATCGCCCCGGTCATTCGTGAAGAGCCTCCCGAATCGGAAGATTCGCTATCGGTCGCGCTCAGCAAGCCTCAGGCGGCGCGACCGCAATGGGGGTGGGCTGCCGTCGGCCTCATCGTCTTGGCGGCGCTGGCCATGCTGGTATGGCAACTGGCGAAGCGCGGGAGCGCGCCCTCTGCGGCGGCGATGGGTAAATTTCAGTCGCTTGCCGTTCTGCCGCTTGAAAACCTTTCCAACGACTCGGAGCAAGAGTTTTTCGCCGATGGTATGACCGATTCGTTAATCACTGATCTGGCGAAGATTGCCTCCCTGCGCGTCATCTCGCGCACTTCAGTAGGACAGTACAAACAGACCCAAAAGACGATTCCCGAAATCGCCCGCGAACTCAACGTTGACGCCATCATTGAGGGTACGGTGCTGCGCGCCGGAGATCAGGTTCGCATCACCGTGCAACTGATTGATGCAAAGAGCGATCAACATATCTGGGCGGAGAAATACGAACGCGATGTCCGCGACATTCTACGGTTACAAAATGATGTCACGCTGGCAATCGCCAAACAGATCAATGCGCGGCTCAACACCTCGGCGCAAACCGAGCAAGTTGCGCAGGCGTTCGACCCTGAAGTCTATGATGCCTATTTGAAAGGGCGTTTCTTCTGGCATCAGCGCACACGGCAAAGTATGGAGAAGGCCGTCAAATCCTTTGAACAGGCGTTGGCAAAGAATCCCAACTATGCCCCGGCCTACGCCGGTCTTGCCGATGTCTACAGCTTATGGGGCGGCAATCTGTTGGGCGTTCCCGATGCCGAAGCGTCGGAAAAGGCTCGTCAACTTGCCCAACACGCTCTCAAACTCAACCCGAATTTAGCCGAAGCGCATTCGGCCTTGGGGGCGGTGAAGTTTCAGCACGACCTGGATTGGGCAGGGGCGGAAGAATCGCTGCAACGCGCCATCGCTCTCAATCCCAACTTCGCGCTCGCCCATCAGTGGTATGGCGAATTATTGTCGGCGATGGGGCGACACGATGAGGCGATTGCCGCAATGCAGAGAGCCTGCGCGCTCGACCCGTTGGAGGTTTCCATACAGGGCGATTTGGCGTGGGTCTGTTACATGGCACATCGCTTTGATGAAGCGTTGCGGGAGACCGAAAAGGCGTTGCATCTGGATGCGAGTGTCGGCTGGATTCGCAGGATGGAAGCCGACATTTATGCCAACAAGGGTAGCTCTGAACAGGCGTTGGCCGCTTACAAAAAGTTCTTTATTGAGCGCGGAGCCGGAGGCAAAGAGTTTGAAACGATCACCGATTTATCGAGCTTTTATCGCTGGTGGCTTGTCCGTATCAAAAAGAACAGCCCCAATAATCTGCCCTTGATCGCCTCCTTACATGGCGCGCTTGGCGAACGAGACCAAGCGGTGCAGGCGCTTGAACAAGCAGCCGACCTACAAATCAAGATGCTATGGCTGAATGTCTCGCCCGACTTCGACGCCCTACGCGGCGATATTCGATTTCAAACCCTTCTACACAAAATAGGGCTGCGCTCCTAAGCGTCGCCTCTGTTCGCCCGACCTTAACGAGGTGTGACCCGCATTCGGGCGAAATCCTCCATTGGCCAACCTCAAGAGGCGAGTTGAGAGGTGGTCACTAATCACCTCTCAACGAAAGACTCTCCGGTTGCCGCACTATTGGGTGTAAGCGATTGTCTTGGTGGCCGAGTGCCTCAACCGCTTTCGGGGGGAAAGGCAAAGCGGTTTGCCTAGGGTCTATGGGGGTGGCTAAAACTCGATGTTATACCGTTTGATTTTGCTGTTGAGCGTTGTATGTCGCAAGCCAAGCAGCAGCGAGGCCTTCCGCTGATTCCCTTTGGCAATCAGCAAGGCTCGCTTGATGAGCGAGACTTCATACCCCTTGACCGCTTCAGTCAAATTAATGCCGGTGGGTAATTCGGCTGGAGGTGCGCCACTGAGGGTTTCAATCTCGGAGATTAAGTTTTGCGCCAACTCTTTGAGCGTCGAGACGCGATTGACTTCGAAGGCGTTGAAGCTGTCGGTTTGCTGTGAAGGATTGCCGAGTAAAATTTCACTGCTCATAATCCATGTCCTCTGAAGAAGCGTCGAGAAGAGCCCAGACAACCGACCAATCCCCTACTCGTCGCCTGCTCTCCGCGCCGCAAGGTTGAAAAAGAGGGAGAGACATCTGTCTCTCCCTTCAGAAGCTAAAGCCAAGTGGCTTTAGGAGGATCCACCATTAGAAGTTAAAACACGATCTTCATGCCAAGCTGAATGGCACGGCGTGCGAAGTTGATTTCGCCGCGCTCGTTGAAGGTCGTGCCTGCATCATCCAGCAGACCATCTTCTGCAACGCCATTGGTAATGAAGCCAACTCCCGGATTGGGGTGGTTCAAGGCGTTGAAGACATCCGCGCGGAATTGGAAGCGCACGCGCTCCGTCAAGCGGATGTTTTTGAAGATGCCAAGGTTGAGGTTATTCAGCCGAGGCCCGACTTCCGATCCGCGTCCAATCCCGTAGGGAGTGCCAAAAATCTTTGCAGCACCCGGCCCGTTGAAGATGTAGCGAACTTGATCGCGGGTAACAGCGACCGCTCTGCCATTGACGTTGAGTTCGTTGTAGGAATAGAAACCATTTGGATCAACGACAGGAGCGACGGCGCCGCCAAAGAGCAAGAACGCATCAATCTGACTGATACCGGCCTGACTTCTCGGCGCATTGGGATTGCCGAGGAAAGGACGGACAGAATCGAGCGCTCCGACAAAGGCTCCATCCCATGCTGTATCCGAATAGCCGTTGCCCAGACAAGACGCCAAGCAGAACTGATTGACGGAGTAGCGTTGGCCGTTGGCCAGGAAGTAGGTTCCGTTCACCTGCCATCCACCGAGGGTCTTCCCGAGAATGCCCTTCTGATCCTTCATGAAGGGGAAATCGTAGATGAAATTCATCGAGAAGGCATGACGGCGATCAAACCCTGAAAGACCTTTCTCACCGGCATTGATATTGAAGGGATTCTGCGGCGAAGCGACCTCAAAGAACGAGAACACCTCACTGGCATTATCAATCGCCTTCGACCACGTGTAGGCCATGCCGATATTCAACTGATCGAACAAGCGACCGCGATATTCGGTCTGCAATCCATGATAGGACGCGGTTCCGGTGTTTTCGCGGGAACGAATCAAGCCACGGGCAAAGACTCTCCCGTTGCAGGAGTTTGCTTCGTTGATCGGCGTGTTCGGATCATCCACACACTGTCCCTGTCCGGCGACCTGCGGCGTCAGCCCGTTCGGCACCAAGTTCGGGAAACCCGGGAAGGTGATGCCGCCCAAAGTGAAGCCATTGAGCAAGCGGTCAATGCGGGGATTGCGGTTCAAGGTTTGGAACAACCCGGTGGTCTTCGATCCGACATAACGCGCTTCAACAACGTTGTTGCGGGTCACTTCTCGCTGCACCCTCAACGTCCACTGCTGAGCATAGGGCGAATAGAAGTCTGACGAGAAAGCCGTCTGATTGAAGAATTTCGGGTCATAGGTATTCAATCGCAAGGCTCCGGCGGCGCTCGCGGCAGCAGCCACATTCGCGCCGGTCGGCGTACCGGACGGCAGAGCAAAGGTTGCGGCTGCCGGAAGAGTCAACAAGAAAGCGGTCGGCGAAGAGGTCGAAGCATTCAACAACAGGTTGTAGAACGACGGGTCATAGGAGATCGAATACCCGCCGGAGATCACCGTGCTGTCTTGATCGCCAAACAGCCATTGGCTCATCCGCCCGTTACCCAGTTGCGGCCTCCAAGCAAAACCGAGTCGCGGCGCAAAGTTATTCTTATCCGCTGGCAGCTTGCCAAAAGTGCGCGCTTCCAACGGCAGATTCTGCCGCCACAAAGCGGTCTGCGGATTCGATTCCCGCGCTACCGTCAAATCGTTGAGCGTGTTGATCGGTTGCCCGGTGTATTCGTACCGCACACCAAGATTGAGCGTCAGATTATCTTTGATACGCCAATCATCCTGCAGGTAATAGTATTGGTCGGTTTCGTTGTAGCTGATTAAAAAATCACCGGCCGCAACATCAATGGCTGACGGAGTATTGGCGACTAAGCGCGCCGCGCTGTTATAGCGCACGCGCGAGTTGATAAAGGGTAAGAATCGCACATCATTGGTGAGCCGACGAATATCGACACCAAATTTCAGTTGATGGCGTCCCATGGATTTCGAGAGGTTGTCAACGAACTGATAGATGCGAACCTCACGATCTTGCGGCAGGTTGGTGGCCGGCCCGATGTTTTGCAAAGACAAGCCGCCGCTGGCCCGCAGCCCTGCGAAGTTCAAGTTGGTCAAGGAATCGAGCGGGCTTGACGGGTCTGTGATACAGCCCTTGAACTTTTCGCAGCCCCCGCCAAAGACGAACGCCGAACGATTAATAACAAAACGGAATTCGTTGACGGCGCTGTTGGACAACTGACTGGTGAAGTTGCCACCGGTCAACGTCGTATGGGTCGGAATATCGCCTGTGAAACCGCCCGATCCGGCTAGCGCATTCACGCCATCGGCCTGTTGGTACATGTGGCGATACCACACGCTATGCCTATCATTGATTTTGTAGTCTCCACGCACCACCATTTCGTGAGCATCGTTGGGCGTGCTGACCGAGCGTTGCGGATAAGCGACGCGGTAAGTGCGTCCGCCAATGGTGACGAACTCAGTTTGCGAACGGTCCGTGCGCTCGCTTACTGACCCCAAGTCGGTGATCGCAAAGGCGGAAAAATTCGCCAAGGCTTGAACCGCCGCGCTGTTGGGGAAATCGGCTCGCAGGCGCGCCAATTCTTCCCTCGCGATGGTGGGATTAGCACTGCGGAGGATAGGCTCCGAACGCGTCGGGTTGTACTGATAGGCGCCGAAGATGAACAACTTGTCTTTTTGAATCGGACCGCCGATGGTGCCCGAAAAGACGTTGTTAATCAAAAAGTCCGGCTCCCCTTTGCCATTGTTATTGGTGCGTCGTTCGATGTTGGTCATCGAATCGAACACATTACGGTTACGGTGCGCCCAGAACCCTGTGCCATGATAGGCGTTCGTTCCGGCGCGCGTCGCAATATTGATGATCCCGCCTTGATTACGGCCAAATTCGGCAGAATAGCTGTTAGTGATGATTTGGAACTCGCCGACCGCATCGCTATTGGTCACAAAGAAATTCGGACCGCCAATCGAGAGGTCATTGTTGTCTTGACCATCAACCGTGAAGTTATTCGAACGTGCCCGTTGGCCATTCACAGACAGGGTCGTGCCGTTGCCATTGACGTTGCCAAATCCAGGGATGACGCCCGGAGCCAGCAAGGCTACGGTATCAATACCGCCGCCAGCAATGTTATTCGGCAGCTCTACAACCTTACGGCTTTCGAAGGTATTGGAGACCTGCACCTGCTCTTTTTGGAGCAGTTCGACGCCGCCAGCCGTGACCGTAACGGTCTCGGTGATCTGTCCGGCTTGCAAAGCCGCATCCAGTGTCGAGTCTTGACCCAGATTGACTTGGACTCCTTGAAACTCTTGTTTCTTGAAGCCGTTCTTTTCGACCGTCATCAGGTATTTGCCCGGAGCCAGACGCGGGAAGGTGTAAAGCCCTTCGGAGTTGGATTTGGTTTTGGACTCAATTCCTGTCTCCGTGTTACGTATCGTGATGTCGGCATCGGTAATGACCGCTCCCGACTCATCCGTTACGACTCCTCGCAAGGAGCCGGTTGTGGCCTGCGCAAAAACAGGCGTCGCGGTGAACGGAAGCAGCAACGTCGTCATCAGCAGAAAGACGCTGAGCGTTGCCAGCTTTTTCATCTTGCGTAGTTGTCTCATATGGTTTTGTGCCTCCTAAATTTTTGGGCTGGAGCGAAATTTATTCGGCACATCCTACTGACTGGATTGGACTGAAGAGAGGGTTGAAATTGCCTTTCAGAACTACAGCTTTCTCAACTTAACTCAGTCAAATTCTGTCCCTATGCATTCATTCAATTCGGAATACTGCCTCCGCATCAAAATGAATCTGGCGGTCTTTATGCCACCTTATAATTTTCAAAAACCAACCTATCATTGTGGCTTCTTGGTTTTCGCCTCTGTACCTTACTCTTTTCCCCCCTTAAGAATCCTCAAGACCGCCCTAAGTAAACATTAAATTTCGCTTTGCAAAAAATTATCTTTCGATTACGTCAACATCGAGCAGACATAATCAACATTTCTTTATCAAACCAGCGCTTATCTCCAGTTCCCTTCCCCATAGCCTGAGCGCAGTTATCTTGCCCATCGGCATCTCCCTTTTCTGCACAAATGAAATCATTCAGAAGAACGGATTGGTATTCCACCTGACCGCAACTTGCTTCTTCTCCAACCCATTTTCTTTTTATGCAAGCTCTCTCCCTTAGATTTCTTAATATCTTTTAACCACTTTGTTCAGGTAAATTACACACACCTTGCTCTATGCTGGCGCTCTGCCAGACCAAAAACAAGTGAGATCGTTACGCCAAAGAGGTGTTCATGAAAAACCGAATTTCGCTCTTACCCATAATCTTCCTAATCTGTTTGGGGCTATGTACGACCACCATCTCAGCTCAATCGCAGGGTGGACAATCGCCCAATGCCGAGTCGGCGAAGATGAGAGAGGCCCGCGCTCTCTATCAAGCGCAAAACTGGGCTGCGGCGACCGTCGCATTTGAAGCGGTCACCAAGTCCGAACCCAATAACGGCGCAGCTTGGTACTGGCTCGGAATGTCATACTTTTCCCTGTCTAACTTTGCCAAGTCTTCTGAGGCGTTAAAGCGGGCTGCCGAAATCACCTCCAACTCGTCCGTCATGTTCAACGCGGCGTGCGCTTTTGCGCGATTGAAAGACAAGGATCAGGCATTCAACTGGCTCAACAAAGCGATTGACGCAGGGCTACCGCAAGCCGGGCTGATTCAAAGCGATACAGACCTTGCTGTTTTACGCGACGACCCACGCTTCAAGGCCGTTGCCGAGAAGGCTGATCGGCTTCTCAATCCTTGTATGTACCTGCCTGAACATCGGCAGTTCGACTTTTGGGTGGGCGAATGGGAGGTCAAAGCGACGAACAATCTGGCAGGCCCGTCCATCGCAGCAAGCTCGATTCAACGATTGGAAAACGGTTGCTTGATTTATGAAAACTGGATGCCGAATGGGGCAGGTGGCACAGGCAAGAGTTTCAATGTCTACAATCGCGCCAAAGGGAAATGGCAACAGACTTGGGTAGCAGCAGGGGGCGGCGTTTTCGACTTTATCGGCGAGTATAAAGACAATGAGATGCGCTATACAGGGGTCTCAGTCGGTACCAATGGTCAAAAGATACTCCACCGCTTGACCTTTTATCAGGTGAATAAAGATCAGGTGCGCCAGGTTTGGGAATCCTCCTCCGATGAAGGCAAGACCTGGACCTCGCTTTTCGATGGCACCTACTTTCGCAAACCGGGCAGCGCCAATAATTGATCGTGCCACTATCTTCACAAAGGAGTTGACCGAAATGAAACCTTATCGCACATCCATTCTTACCGCCCTTGCCCTTTTTCTCGTCCTATCGGCTATCGAGTCGGTAGCCCAAACGCCAACCCCCTCGCCAGCCATGAAAGAGGCCAATACCCTCTTTCAATCTCAGAAGTGGGCCGAATCGGCTAAAGCTTATGACGCCATTACCAAAAGCGAACCCGCTAATGGGCTGGCCTGGTTTCGCTTAGGGCAGGTTCGCCACTCTATGGGCGAGTATGAACAAGCCCTTGCCGCATTCAAGCAGGCTTCGGACTTGAATTTCAATCAAGGCGGAACGATGTATCGCACGGCACGCGCATATGCCAAACTTGGCGACAAAGATAAAGCCTTTGTTGCCCTCAAACAGGCTGTACAAGCCGGTTTCGCCGGGCTTCCACAGTTACAAATACTCAACGGCGACGCCGACCTTAGCGGTCTGCGCGAGGATGGGCGCTTCAGAGAGGTGGTCGAAAGTATCGAACGCCTTGCCAAGCCCTGCCTCTATTCGGCTCCGGCACGGCAATTCGACTATTGGGTCGGCGAGTGGGAGGTGAAAAATCAGCAAGGCCAGCGCGTGGGCAGCAGCATCATTCAGAGAATCGAAGAGGGCTGTCTCGTTTTAGAAAACTGGACAGGCGCGTTGGGCGGCACCGGCAAAAGCATGAATTTTTATGATCCCGGCCTCAACAAATGGCGGCAAGTATGGGTAGATACCAGTGGGCGTGTGACCGAGTTTTATGGCGAATTCAAAGACAACGCGATGCACTATCAAGCGGAAGTCGTACAACCCGATGGCAGCAAAGGGTTGCGCAAGATGACGATCTTCAACCTCGCGCCCGACCGTGTTCGCCAGTTGGTTGAAATCTCTAATGACGGGGGCAAGACCTGGACGGCAGGCTACGATTTCACCTATTTCAGAAAGAAGTGAGGTTGTGCCTCTGACCGCTTGTCTCAATCTGCCCAATCACCTTTGAGGCAAGCGGTCATTTTGGTCAACCGGTCAGCGCGGGGGGGCCAAACGGCGGCGCGCAATCAGCCGCTATCGGTTGCTTTTTTAGGGGATGAATCATGAAACGTTCTCTCTTTTGGGCATCACTTTGGGTGCTTATCTGTCTGTTTACCGCCTTATTGATTGGCGAGTGGTTGACCCGTTACGAACAGATCATTTGGCGTGACAAGTGGGCAACCGAAGTGGAGGATGTGCTTCTCAGCCGCTACCGAAGGGTGTAGGATTCGCTGCCTGCCAGTTCCCGCTCCCTCGTACAATTCCAAGCAAGCCGTGGTGAAAAGCTTGTCACCGTAGAGGCGCAGAGAACACAGAGGATTATAAAAGAGGTTGCTGGGGTTCGCACCAGTGAAAACCCCGTGATGCGCCGCTTGATTTCTCCTGTTGAGAGTCGCCAGCCGACCTCATTCGCCCGTCAAAACGCTTCACCCCATAGAATCAACGGCTCGTCACATTCTGGTTGTGAATCTTCGGGCAAGCGATACACTGACATCCTGTAAAGAAAGAGATGGTGAGTTTCGCTGACAAGATTTTTGTATTCCGGGCCACTGAAGCGATACTGAACATCTCTTTCTACTACTCCGTCCTCGTCCATCAGATTTTCAATCCGACACCGAAGCCGCAGTCAAGCAGGTCATGATTAAACGACTCAAACCGATTGAGGATTACGGGTATCCGATCACCAGTGATAGCGACAGAGAGTTCTCCGGCCACGAAGTGATGGTCGTAGCGCTCGCCGCCGAGTTCTATTTTGCGCATCCGTATCACAGTTGGGAGCGCGGCCTCAACGAGAACACGAATGGGCTGGCGCGGCAATACTGCCCGAAAGGCAGCGACTTCAGCACCATCACGGATGAACAAGTGCAAGCGGTGGCGCAACGACTGAATGAGCACCCGCGCAAGGGGCTTGGCTATCAAACTCCGAAGGATGTATTCTTCAACTCACCAACTGTTGCACTTCGTTGTTGAATCCGCGTATGAAAATAGGAGGGTCAATATGAAAAATACGCTTGGCAAATGTCACATCATTGTCGTAGTTCTATTACTCAGTACGGTCGCCGTATGGGCTGCCAAAGCCGATTTCAACGGCACTTGGGTACTCGATAAAGCCAAATCTGAAGGGCTTCCGCCCAACATCATGGATCAGGTCATGACCATCACCCAGACCGATAACACCATCAAAGTTGAAGCCAAAGTCACCACAGAGCAGGGCGAACAAGTCATCAATGATGATTATGTGGTCAACGGGCAGGAGACCGATTTTACGGCCAAAGCCCTCGGCGGCGCCACCGGCAAAGGCAAACGCATCTCCAAATGGTCAGATGATGGCAATGGCCTCGAAGTGAGCGAAACGGCTACCTTCGGATCTGCCGTTGGCCAAGAGATCAAGATTCAAGCAACCCGTAAGTGGACGCTGTCAGCCGATGGTAAAACCTTGGTCATTGACCTCAAGCTCAAAGGTCCAAATGGCGAGCAAGAAACCCGACGCACCTTTGTGAAAAAGTGATCGCGCTTGGCCTTCGCAGGTGTCTGGCGGTTGCGACCAGATAATACCAAATTGCTCAACAAAATGAGAAAACGCCGTTGAGAGGCGGTCTTTGACCGCCGTTGCCCAATGACAGGGAGGCGGTCAGAGGCCGCTTCTTAACCTTCTCAGATTAATTCGCAACTCGGTATTAGAATTCAACATCAGATTTCGCCTGTCTGACGAGGACAGTTTCGTGTGCGAATCGGCGCGTGTTTCCTCTGGTCGCACGCAGAGGCTTACTCGACCGTCGCCGAAAAGACATCCGGTTGCAACCGTCCCGGCGTCTGCACCGAATCCAGATAGGGTGCAACCCACAAAAGTTGAAAGCCTCTCGTCAATCCGGCCAGTCCGGCGTAGTCGCCAAGAAAGATGTTATTGCCAGCACGTGCCGCAAAGCGCGCATCGAAACTCTCTGCGGTTACCCGCAAAGCCGGTTCGAAGGTCGCGCCATTATCACGCGAAAGGGTGATGTACTGATCGACTAAAAAGCGGCGTTGCGGATCGTTTTGCAGGGTGTAGTAGCTCACCGCCACATGACCGAGGCGATTGGTCGCCAACGACAAGGTGAAGACCGGCGCATCATCTGCGTTATCGCTAAGCCGCGCGGGCGCTGACCAGGTCGCCCCTTGATCGGTCGAAGTTATCAAGGTTGGTTGATCCTGCCCCGTCCAGCGTCCGTCACTCCAAGCGATATACAATTCTCCGGTGAGCGGGTTGACATCGAAGGCCGGAAGAAACGACCCAGAACGAAAGCCGTTGACACCATTGGTCAGAATGGTCGTAAGCTTTCTGGCAGCCGACCACTTTTTGCCGCCGTTGCTACTTTTCGAGAAGAAGATGGAGGCGGTTGTCCCCTGCACCGAACCGCCCGACCACACGGCGTACACCGTACCGTCCGGGCCGACGCGTGGAATGATGCCGACATTCGCGCCTTGCTTTCTGAGTTTCTTCGGCTTCGCCCAACTGGCGCCGCCGTCGGTCGAACGGGCAACGACCATCTGTTGTGCCGTCACTTGCCCATTAGTGAATTTATTGATGTCCCATCCGACATAGACATTGCCGAAGTGCCGACTTTGCGGATAGGTATCCACCGTTATCGTCTCTTTGTCATCAAAGTCTGCGCTGGTGCGATGCACGATAACCGGATTCGACCACGTTGCCCCGCCATCGGTTGAGCGACTCACAGCGATAGCGTTATCGGAGTTGGATTGATTGAAGAGCAGACTGACGAAATAGACTTGATGATTCGGCCCGAACGCCACCCAGGGATCAGAAGCCCTATCCCATTGCCCGCCAGCGGCGACGGTCAATCCCGGCAGAATGCCCTCCGTCCAACTTGCGCCGCCATCGAACGAAGTCGAATAGTTCAATGCGCGCGCGCCGCCATTGGCAAAGCGGCTCTCTTGATAGGCGGCGACCAGATTAGCGTCATTTAGGGGATTGGCGTGCAGATGCGGTTCGGCTTGGGTTTCCGGTTGAGCGGTCGAACCGGCAGGCAATAGGTCTCCGCTCACCCGTTTCGGCGCTGATACCAGCAAGCTCTTGGTGTGGGCGAGCAGTTTGCGCGAAGTTGGGTCTGCGGCAGGAAGGCCAAGTTTCGAGAGCCGCGCATCGGTGCGCAATTGCACAATCCAATCACTGTGCGGCGGGTCTTCGTCGAGCAGCCGCCCCTGAATGCCGACCGATACACTGGCGCGCAACGGCGAATAGGATAACAAAACGGCTAAGCAGAAAAAGAGAACGGCCAGGCGAAGTTTCAACATCTCTCCTCCATTGATTCAATTTTCGGGATCGGCGGTTGACAAAAGAACGGGTCTGATCTGCCGGTTTGCAAGGTGGCCAAAGGCGGCAGTCAACTAGATGTCATGGCGGTTGGTGAGGGCTTTGTGCATGGTAACTTCATCGGCATATTCAAGGTCAGAACCGACGGGCACACCCATGGCAATGCGCGTGGTGCGCACGCCGAGCGGTTTGAGTAGTTTTGACAGATAGTTCGCCGTCGCTTCCCCTTCCGTGTTGGGGTTGGTCGCCAGAATCACCTCTTCCACTTCATCAGCGCGCAACCGCTCAAGCAGACTTTTGATCTTCAATTCGTCCGGCCCGATGCTGCGAATCGGCGATAACGCTCCATGCAAAACGTGATAAAGCCCCTTGTATTCGCGGGTCTTTTCTACGGTCACCAAATTGAAAGGCTCTTCGACAACTAGAATCGTGCGGCGATCCCGATTCGGGTTGGAGCAAAACCGACAAGGGTCAACATCGGTGAAGTTATTACAGATGGAACAGAGAATTATCTTCTCTTTAACTTCCATGATGGCAGCGATCAGGCGTTCGGAGTCGGCGCGTTCCACACGCAAGAGGTGAAAGGCCAACCGCTGTGCAGACTTGTGCCCGACGCCCGGCAAGCGTTTGAGTTCTTCAATCAGTTTAGTAACCGGCTCGGCGTAATCAAGCATACATACCGTTACAAGGTTGAAGGTTGAAGGTTACAGATAGCAGGCTAAACGGTATGAAGAGTTCAGGTCATCACTTTTGACCTTCGACCTTCAACCTTCACCCCCCAGGCCCAGTTGTCAGAACAGATCATCGGGCAATCCCATGCCGCCGAGCTTAGCGCCAAGTTTGCCTTTCATCGCTTCGTCAGCCTTGCGTGAGGCTTCATTGACGGCAGCGATGATAAGGTCTTGCAACATCTCGACATCGCCAGATTTGACGGCTTCGGGGTCAATTTTGATATCAACCAACTCTTTCGCGCCGTTCATTTCGACGGCGATGATGCCGCCGCCCGCACTCGATTGCACGCGAATGTTTTTCATCTCGCGCTGCATCTCGTCTTGCATCTGCTGCGCTTGTTTCATCATTCCTTCGAGATCAAACCCGCCTGGTATTTTCATGATGTCCTTTCTCCTCGCCAAAGAATGGTTCTAATTTTCCGGTTTGATGATTTCGACTTCACCGCGAAACTTCTCCACGATGGCTTTGATTTTGGGATGGCTGGTTGCCGGTTGTTTCAGCGCTTCCGCTGGCGGTTTGGGTGAAGGCGTACTGCTCGCGCTAAGGGGCTGCCCGTCAACCGTAACCAACATTTGCACGTTGCGCCCGACGATTTCACGCGCCGTCTCTTCGATCAGTTTTCGATAGTCGCGGCTTTCGAGTTTGGGCTTATTCGGCGCATCGGCAGCCGCAAAAGCAATGTGAAGATAATCGCCATCTGCCACAATGTTTTCGGCGCGATCCAGCAGAGAGACTAATAACATTTTGCGTTGACTTTCCAACGCAGAGATCAGGCGCTTGCCCATCTCCGAACCGGAAGAAGAGGCAGGCGGACCCGGGTCGTCCTGAACGACCGGACTAGCATGTGGCGTCTCGTCGTAATCAAGCGGTGGCAACTCATCGAATGATGGCGGTTGTTGCAGTGGCGCGAGACGAGAAGCCACCTCCTCAACACGCTCGCTGGTTTGCAAAGCACGCGGAGGGGCTTCGGGCTTGGCGGCGCGCGGTTGGCGTTTCTCTTCAACGCTTGTGCTGGCGCGAGTCGGCTTGCTCTCCGAAGCGACGGTCGGCGCAGATTGAGGAGGCGGCTCGACAGGCAACGGAGGGATGCGAACTTTTTGCGCTGCCGATTGGAAACCGCTTTTGCCCGATTCGCGCGCCGCCGTTCGACCGGCAGGCGTAGGAGAGGAAGCGGGCCCGCCTCCTTGCGCGAGTCCGGTTTGCAGGTCGCGCAATTGTCCGAGCGCATCTTCGAGCAGATACAGCCTGCGCGCTTGCACAAGTTTGACCAGTCCAATCTCTAACTGAAATCGCGGCTGTGATGACGTGCGAATATCCTGTTCGGTTTTTGTCAGCAACGAAAAGAACCGCACAAGGTCTTGTTCAGAGAATGCCTCCGCCAGTTTCGAGAGGTGCTGGCCTTCGCCCGGCGGCATTTGCAGCAATTCGTAATCGAAGCCTGCGACTTTGATGACTAACAGGGCGCGAATTTGGGTCATCAGTTCGCGGCAGAAATTTCGCAGATCGTAGCCCCGCGAGACCACCTCGTCAACGAGGCGCACAATCTCTTGCGCGTTCTGCTCACTGATGGCTTGCAGCGTGCGATTGAGAGTTTCGACATCAACCAAACCGAGAGCGAGCGATACATCTTCATCTTTGATGGTGTTGCCGGAAAAGCTGATGACTTGATCGAATGCCGATTCCGCATCGCGCATCGAGCCTTCACCCGCCCGCGCAACGTTCATCAAGGCGGCATCGCTGATCTCAACGCCGAGGTTGTCGGCAATGTGGCGCAGTTGCGCGACGATCTTATTCAGCGTAATGGTGCGAAACTCGAATACTTGACAACGCGAAAGAATGGTTTCGGGAACCTTCTGCAATTCCGTCGTCGCCATCATAAAGATGATGCGCGGCGGCGGTTCTTCAAGCGTCTTGAGCAAAGCATTGAAAGCCGGGCCGGAGAGTTGATGCACTTCGTCAATGATAAAGATTTTATGGCGATCTCTGGCGGGCGCAATGGCAACGGTGTTGATAATGACGTTGCGAACATTTTCGACGCCGGTATTCGAGGCCGCGTCAATCTCGATAACGTCAATCGAACGCGAAGCGGTAATGTCAATGCAGGACGGGCAGACGCCGCACGGCTCGATGGTAATGCCGGTTTGGCAGTTGAGCGCTTTGGCGAAGATGCGCGCTGTTGTAGTTTTGCCGACGCCGCGCGCGCCGGTAAACAGGTAGGCGTGATGGATGCGCCCGCTGGTCAGGGTATTCTTCAGCGTGCGGGTGATGGTCTCTTGTCCGATGACTTCATCGAAAGCTTGCGGGCGGAACTTTCTGGCGATGACCTGTGATTCAGACATGAAATAAATTCGCCTACCGAAATAAGAGCCGCGCTCAGTTGCGGCGCGGCGATAGGTAGTCTAAGTCGTCGCCTCACGCCTTGCAAGATGAATGCAGCTTCGAGGCAATGCGATTGCGCCGATGGCTTCGATCAGACAACGAGCGATAAGTAACCAATTAAAAATTGATGACGGATAGGTGAAAATTTTCCGGAGGTAGGGTCAGGCTTCGGATTTACCGCGGCACATCTGCGCTTTGCTACCGTTGCTCCGTTCCCGGCCTGGCGGGGTTCACACCCGCTGGATTGCACGGCTTCCGAAGCCTGATAAGTCGAGGCGGAAAGAAGAAGAATGAAGGAGGAATCTCGCTCCTCGTCTTCATCCGTCATCTTTCAGCCCGTTCAAAATCAAAGGTGGCGGAGAGGGTGGGATTCGAACCCACGGTACGGTTTCCCGCACACAGCATTTCCAGTGCTGCCAGTTCAGCCACTCCTGCACCTCTCCAAGTTTTGAGGATTGAGTACTGAGGGTGGCAGATTGAGTAGCGACTTTTCGCTACCGGGTCTTCCGTTCTCAGCAGGGAATGATGGCGGAGAGGGTGGGATTCGAACCCACGGTACCCTTGCGGGCACAACGGTTTTCGAGACCGCCCGATTCAGCCGCTC
>CAYXVU010000042.1:19128-33899 GCA_964468725.1 uncultured Clostridia bacterium | reverse complement strand
ATGCGCGCCAGAGACATCGCTGCCGAATCGGTTGCCGGGTCTGCATCGGTCAGGTATTCGACATCGGGCATCATCGCCAGTTCGCAACCATCCGTGTCTTCGCCCATGCCATTGCTTTTATAAGAAGGAATCAGCCCGGTGCCGATTGTGTAGTCTTGTCGCACACGCAGGCTGCCGAGGGTAACATGGCCTTTGATAATTTCGCCGGTGCGCGGGTCAACGATGCTGTTGCCGTATGACCAACCGCGCGTCGAGCGATGCACCCAGTTGATAACGTTGTAGCGGACATCCAATGGATCAGCGTCAGGGGGCAACACTTTGACTTGAAAGGCGTCTTTGAACCCAGCGGCTTCGAATGCCTGATTCCACCACGATGCCCCTTCGATGAGGGCGCTGCGGATCGGTTCCGGCGCGCCGTTATCAACGTAGTAGACAATCGGTTTGACGGCTTCTGATAGCGCCGCGTTGGGGTCTTTCTTCTGCAAGCGATGGCGGGCAATCCAACGCTTTTCAATCGGCGCGGTGATGGGGGACGCGTAATCATAAAACATCATGCTGTTCATGCCGACGCGTGGGTCATGACGGCGCGGTTGGTACTGGTCATCCGGCAATTCGATGAACGAATGATGCTGCCGCACGGAGACGGCTTGCGCAGTAGGGGTGACGCTGCGCACGAGGCCGCCGGGTTCATCGGAGGCAAAGGTCAAAAGGTTTTCGATTTCGGTATTTTTCGGAAAGCCTTTGGTGCGCGCCAGATAGAACGCGCTGCGGTTTTCGTCGAAGCGGAATTGTCCTTGTCGCGCCTGTCTCAGTCGGTCAATCACCCCGTGCGCGTCGCGGATGAAAAATGCCGTTGCGTCAACTAAAACGCGGTCGCCCTCCGCCGCTTCGACGCGAAACCCCCAGATGATTGAGCGCGCGAATGAGTCTTCGACGGCGCGACGTTCCGCCGCATCGGTTGAGAGGGCGCGATAGCTGTAGTTAGGTTCGATCATCAACACTTTCGGGCCGATGCGTTCGAAATAGACGATCTTCGTGTCTCCGAGTTGGCCGCGATCCAAGCCGATGGGGTTCGAACCGACGCCGCTGGCGAGCGAGGTTTGATAGATCATCTCGGAGTGAAAGCGCGCAATCTCCATAAACATTTTGCCGCTCGCCGCGTCCCAATAGAGCGGCATGAAGCCGTCAATCTTTTGCAGTTGAGCGATCTTGGCGCTGAAGGTTTGCGGCTGGGTGCGATCTTGCGCTGCGACTGGCAAGGCAAAGAGCGTGATGAGAAAGAAGCTAATCAGGCGTTTCATACGGCGACCTCTCAAAGAATGGGATGGTGTTCAGGATGACGATTCCGTTCCACTGAAGCGCGCAGCCCGGCTGCGGCTGAGGCCGAAAATGCTATGGTTGCAGCGAGAACAAGTCAAGATGCTGCGGAAGGATAAAGGGTAAGGAAGCGCACCTTTGTTAAAGGAGGGCGACAGGTGCGGATGAGGAACCTGAAGGGAGATGCGAACTATCCACTGCCAACAACGTTTTTGTAATACTGGGAAACGCCCTTTTTGAGAGCTTGACGCCGCGCACACCCTACGACTGTCACGGAGTTGCTGTTGATAATTGCGCGCGCGCTGCTTCGGCTAATAAACGCGTTTGGTTGTCACTATGGGAAGTCACCAGAATCAAGACCGCTCCCGCGAGATGGACGGATACCACCCGAAGCCCATTTTTCGAAGTGATGATCTCTTTCCTCTGCCGTTCTGCTGCTGTTTGAGGCCGCACAAACAGGGAGATGGGAGTTGCGGTCTGGTGATAGTACACTATATGGAGAAAGTCGAATCCATCGACCGTACAGGGGCGCGCGCGCTGCACCGTATAGCCAAAGGCTGATAGATCCGGCGCGCTCGCTTGGTTGATATACCGTTTTATCAGGCCATCCAGTTCAGCTTTTGGAAGCGCCGCCCCCATCATTTCAGCGTCACAATGCTCGGTGTGATCGGAGACGGCGGCTGCATAAACGGCATCTGTTCCCCAAGAAGAAAAGTATGGAGTGAGGAAGAACGCTAACCCGATTGCTAAAATGATCGCCGCCGCGATTCGCGCCATTGGCAAGCGAGTCAGGCGCGGCAGTCCTCCCACTCGGCGGTTGCTTTGCAGGTCGGCATAGATATTTTCTTGCAGCTTTCTGCTATCAACTGTCGTCTCACCCAGACATTCTTTCCAGAGCCGATCTTGTTCGATATAGGCTTCCAACTCATGCGTGCACCTGGCGCAAGCTTCCAGATGCCATTGCACGACCAGGGTTTCGTGCGTCGCCAGTTCATTATCCATAAATATCTGAATCAACTCTTTTACTTCTCGGCATTCCATAAACTCTCTCCAACTGCTCAGTCGAATCATCCGAATCATCTGGAAGGGCGGGCGCGATGTGCCTGAATCCGCGTAATCAAAGTGCGAAGCTCGCGCCGCGCGCGGTGCAGTCTGGACATGACAGTTCCAATGGGAACACCCAACGCCTCTGCCGCCTCTTTATAACTGAACTCTTCGATAACCACTAACCACAACACAGCGCGATGCTCTTCGGATAATTTCTCGGAGGCAGCGACGACTTCTCCTCGTTCCGGCCTCCTCGTCGGATCGAAAGACAGCACCTTACTCGCTGATGCTTCAATATTGAGGATCGAATCGAAAGCCACCTCCTCACGCTTGGCGCGCTTGCCCATTTGAGAATGGATCACATTCAACAGAATGCGGAACATCCATGCCCGCCCATTGGTGGTTTGATCGAACGTATCAAAATACTTCCATGCGCGATAATAAGCTTCTTGCACCGCATCTTCCGCATCCTGCCGGCTCCCGATCAGATGAATCGCAGCGCGCAGTAGATCATCGAGATAGATCATGACCTGCCGCTCAAACAAGAGGCGGCGTTCTGGCGGCGCTTCTTTCACAATCCTTTTCCCGGTTATAAGGATAAGCTCGCTGGAATGCTTGAGGAACCGCGACTCCAACGTCGGCTCGCACACCCTAGAGGAAATTTTCTCCGCGCAATCTTCTTCTAGGCATCATTTTTGGTTCGCGCCGCACCAGCTAGAATGCCTGGATTGGCAGCTCCGGGACGGCGGTAGTAGGCGATTACCGCCAGCAAGAGAAGCGGAACGAGGGGTAGCAGAACCATTGCGCCATCGCCGTGAATCAGATGTGTAACCGCAGCCCCCATCATCAGAAGGATTAGCCCCAAAGCCGAAAAGGCCGCCGTCGGGCGGAAACAGAGCAACAGTCCGCCAAATAGTTCGACTCCTCCGACAACATAGTGGAACCCGCCTGGCATCCCCCATCTCTGAAAGTTGGCGATTACCTCTGCATCACTCGTCAATTTGGGAATCGACTGCATGATATAAAAAGCGCCCAAGACAATTTGCCCTATCCACAAAGCGATGTTTTTTGCTTTTGCGTTTGCCATAGCCTACCCTCCTTTGATAGATCGAACGAACCTTCTCTTGACAGGCGCTTTTGAATGCGTAGCCAAGTTGGTGGCCGCTATATTTGTTTACTCATCGCCAAAGAGATTTATTCCCAATATTTTCTCTCCGCCCAGTTTCTGAATCGCCAAGGGAGCAGAAAAATTTTTGGAATAAACTTCCGGCGACCTCTGATAGATCACGATGGCTGTTAAAAATTCAACCGCAGTCGAGCCGGAAAGTAACCAAGAAGCCGGTTGAGAACCGAACCGCACAGAGACGATACTGGGTTCAGACAGTTGTGCTGTAAAAGACCGCAGATTCCCCAGGTGTATCCCTGATCGGGAATCCGGTTCGCTGACCATTAGGCTGCTGGTTGGCCGCCCTTTTAAGTACGCGCTTCACTCAACAATCGGCGTGTGCAAACCGATTGGCCGGGAGGCGTGTGTGTTTCTGACAAGATTTTCGAATGGAGGAACGTGATGCGTAAAAAAATGCTTCAGGTACTAACGCTGCTTGCCTTTGTCATTGGCGGCATCGGATTCGTCTCGGCAAGGGCTATCAGCCGCACCCCTGCCGACCAACCCAATCCGGCCAGTGCGGCAGCAACTCCCTATGATGCACAAAACCCCTGTGCGAAAAAACAGGGGCAAAATCCCTGTGCAAAGAAGGGGCAGAACCCTTGCAACCCTTGTGCGAAGAAGGGACAGAACCCTTGTAACCCCTGTGCGAAGAAGGCGCAAAATCCCTGCAACCCTTGCGCCGGAAAGATGGCTTCCGGAGAGAAGTATGGCCCAGCCGCTTCTTATGGTAGCTGGAAAAAGATCAATAGCAAACTCTTACTGAGTCAGCCACACGGCAATATGCTGGAAACGACCTTTGCTAACCGGATTGCGGAAGCGGCTTTGGAGAGCAAGGCTACGGAATTTCCGGTCGGCGCAATCTTTGTCAAAGAGACCCATCAGAATCGGGGCGGGAAACGCGGAGCTAAAGGGCCGCTCTTTATCATGGAGAAAACCGCTAGCGGTTGGTTATGGATGACGACGAATGAAACCGGCCATATAACCGGCAAAGGCGATAGTCAACAGATGCAGATGTGCGCGCAATGCCATGCCGGAGCCTCAACCGATGCCGCCTTCTTGAGAAAGAAATAGCTATCGCTTGGCGCGGTACTCGCTTTTCTGAAAGGGGAAGGATTCGAACCAAGTTTTCCTTCCCTGCTTGCCGGGATGCGTGGATGGCTTTTAGAACGGATCTCGGCTCCTTATCTCGAATCATGGATGGGCGATGAGTAAACAGCAACTTTGGCTAGCCTTCATCGGAGCGGCGATGGCAGTCGGGCTGACCGCCGTCGGGATCTGTATTGCCGAGCGGCGAACGCCTGCCTTCGCTCCTCCGGCGCCCCTTGCGGATGGCGCAGAAATCCTTTTGCCCGGCGGAGCGTTTCTTATGGGAACTCCCGAGGCAACGAGACCGACTCATAAGGAGCATCGCAAAAAGAGCGCTGTGAGGCGGTCCAATGCCGACGTGAAAGACCCCGCCCATAGCCTTGGCGATGCTGATGAACGCCCGGCGCACGAAGTGACCTTGTCTCCTTTCTATCTGGATGCCACCGAAGTGACCAACACGCAATTTGTGCGCTTTGTCGAGGCAACGGGTTATCAAACCGATGCGGAAAGGCAAGGAGCTTCTTGGGTGTTTCAAAAGGGAATGGCGGATTGGGAGTTCGTCGAGGGCGCTAACTGGCGACATCCATTTGGCCCCGGCTCATCCATTGCTGCGTGGATGAACCATCCGGTTGTCCAGGTCTCTTGGAATGATGCTGCGGCCTATGCGAAGTGGGCGGGCAAGCGATTGCCAACCGAAGCCGAATGGGAATATGCCGCGCGCGGCAAACATCGCAGCGCGGTTTATCCATGGGGGAACGAGTTGAATCCAAGCGGCAAAGCCCTCGCCAATTATTGGCAAGGCACTTGGCCAGACCGCAATGTTCTGGATGACGGGTTTTACTACACCGCGCCGGTTGGTCATTTTGCAGCCAATGATTTCGGCATCTACGACTTGATCGGCAACGTTTGGGAATGGACGGCAGATTACTACGCCGAAGACTACTATCATCACAGTCCTGCGTCTGACCCGCGAGGCCCGGCGACCGGAGAGATGCGAAGCGCGCGCGGCGGCTCATGGTTTTGCGCGGCCAATTATTGCGGTGCATATCGTATCGGCTTTCGCGGTAAAAGCCCGCAAGCGGCAAGCTTCAATAATCTGGGATTCCGTTGTGCGCGAGACGCGCGGTGACAACCAGGAGAGCGCATGGCTTTCAAAGATGTGGGGAACCCTCAGCCATCACAAAACGATTTTGCGGAAGGCGATGGCGATAGGGAAACCGCCCCGACCTCTGTCGGCGAAGAAGTTGAACCGCAGGCGGCAGCTTTAGCACGGCGGCCTGTCATCGGGGCGTTGATTGGCCTCATCACTGCGGGCATCACCGCGACGCTGGGCGCCATCATCGGGCGGTACTCCATCGCCCCGGCTTTCGCTGCTACCAAAGAAGGGAGGTGGATAGATATTGGGTCGCTAACGGACATCGCCGAAGGGACGACGAAAAAGCTCATTGTCGTTTCGCAAAACGTCGGATGGGGACGCTTCAATACGCAACGATTGATTTGGGTAGTGAGAAGAGCAGATAAGTTGATGGTCTTTTCGGCAGTTTGCCCGCATCTTGGTTGCACCATTCAGCAGACGAATAGCGTTTTCGTTTGCGCCTGTCATGGCAGCTCATGGACTGGCGATGGAGAAAAGCAAGCCGGACCGACGCCGCGAAATATGGACAGGCTCGAATACCGCATTGAGCAGGAGAGGGTACAGGTCAAGTATAAGCGCTTCCGACAGGGAAGCACGCATCAGGAGGCTTTGGGTTAAGATGAACGGGCAGATTGGCAGCCGATGGAGACGATTTCAAGATTGGCTGGACGAGCGCGCGGCGATCAGGAGTCCGATACGCAGCGTGCTTGACGAGCCAATAAAAGGCGGCGCTCGCTGGGCGTATGTTTTCGGGAGTGGGTTGGCAGTTTTGTTCGGGGTGCAAGTCGTTAGCGGAGTCTTTTTGGCAATGTACTATGTGCCCAGTGCCGACCACGCCCACGCGAGCGTCGCCTATATTCAAAAAGCGGCGCCGGGCGGGGCGCTCTTGCGTGGGCTGCACCACTACAGCGCCCATGCCATGATTGTTCTCATGGCGGCTCACCTGACGCAGACCTTCTGTTTCGCCGCTTACAAAGCAAAACGCGAGTTGGTGTGGAACAGCGGCGGGCTGATGCTCTTGTTGATTCTCGGATTAGCCTTTACCGGGTACCTCTTGCCATGGGATCAGGAAGCGTATTTCGGCACCCAGGTCGCCGCCTCAATTGCCGGAGAAGTCCCGCTGATCGGCTCCTTGCAACAACGCCTCCTACTGGGCGGCACAGAGTTGAGTTCGGTAACCTTGTCTCGCTTCTTTATGCTGCACGCTTTCTTGTTGCCCCTCGGAGTCGGCGTTCTTTTGCTGGCGCACCTGTATCTTTTCAGAAAAGCCAAACCTGCCGGACATTTTCACCCGAACGCAACTCATCGTCCGGAACGGTTCTACCCGCGACAACTCTTCAAAGACACAGTCTTTGCGCTCTTGATCTTCATTGCGATATTGCTCACAGCTCATCTTTACCCTGCCAAACTTGGGCCCGAAGCCGATGCCACAAGCGATTTTCTGGCGCGCCCGCCTTGGTATTTTTTGCCGCTGTTTCAACTCTTGAAATACTTCCCCGGTCAGTGGTCGCTGTTGCCAACTGTCATCTTGCCGGGGCTGCTCTTCGGCGCAATCTTTCTCTTACCCTTCGTTGATAAGCGCCGCGAACGCAACCCCTTCAAGCGACCGGTTGCAGTGTCGGTTCTGGCGCTCGTTCTGCTTGGGGCGAGTACGTTGATTGTTTTATCGAAATATGAAGACCGCCGCTACCCCGAAATCAGAGCCAAACTGCAACGCCAACAACTAGCAGATGCTGCTTTCCTAAAAGCGCCGTTTCAACCCCAAGAGATCGGCCATCCTTTGGTCGTCGAAACAACAGTGGCAGCTTCGACAAATTCGTCTCATGGGGTGCAAGTGTTTGCTGAAAACTGTGCGCTCTGTCACGGAGAGAGCGGCGAAGGGGGCATCGGCCCTGCGTTAATGAACTTGACTGCGAAACCTCAGCGTCGCCGCGAAGACTTACTCAGGATGCTTGATGATGCACGCGCGTTCGGCTTGCAAGACCCGATGCCAGCGGCGTTTCCGCAGATTTCCGCTGAGGACAAAAAAGCTCTTGTCGAATGGCTAGTTACCCTCCGGACAAAATAGTTCTCCCTACCTCCTCAACCGACAGGAGAATAATTATGATGCGTCTCAAACTTCTCGTTTTCTTCTCGCTGTGCGCAACTCTTATCGCCTTCTCCGGCGGTTCTCCGGCCAAAACAGAGCCGACGCGCACCTTATCTTCATCGGCTGCTGACGGACAGAAGCTCTTTGCGAATCATTGCGCCATCTGTCACGGCAAGAATGGGCGTGGCTTGCCCAACTGGAAAGCCAAAGGGCAAGCCGATTGGACGAATGCCAAATGGCAACAGTCGCGCACCGACGCACAACTTGGCGCAATCATCGAAAAGGGAAAGGGTACGTATATGCCGGGCTGGAAGAGCAAACTCTCGCAGGATGAAATCGCCGCGCTCATTAAACAGATTCGCGCCTTTGGCAAGAAAAAAAAATAGTACGCGCAATAACTCCCATGCTGTGTCAGAGGAACGCCTCGTCTCATGACCAACGATTACCAATCGCTTGCAGTAAGCGGAGTGGGTTTGCCCTCCCACGCTTGCCTGATTGGGTTGCGAAAACCGACAATGCTTACCCATCGCCTGTGCGTCACATCACTCCCCTGCCCTTGTACTCAAGCCGCTCACGGTGCTGAAAAAAATTTCGCTGGCCACCTGGTCTAGCGAAAGATCGTTTGTACTCTGCTGGCCACAGGTGATAGTGTGAAGCTGCGACTTGTACCAACCAACTCATAAAGCTAGCAGAGCAGAAAAGAGGGTTACGTAAACCGAGAGATGGTTTTGAACTTTGGAGAGGGAATCTCCGCAGACCGCAACCCTCTTCCGTAAATGGCAATTGCCCGCGACTGTCCGCTTCGCAATCTGCTTTGCTCGCCAGATCAATTGCGACGCCTTCCCCTGATTCGACGCCGCAGAGAGCAGAGGATTTTCGGCTCTTGGTCGGAGCCAAAGACTACCGCTTGGGCAGCAAGCAAGGGAGCAACCGATGATGATTTGTGAATTCTGTCGACAATATCAAGCCAATCGTCAGTGCGCGGTTGGGTTGGCAATGCCCAAAGCAATGAGTTGTCGTGAGTTCGATCCCGGCATCGAAAAATTCTGCGCCAACCCGGCGGATTTTACCGGCGCCGGTCAACTCATTCAGATGTCGGTCTTTTTCGGCATCAAGGGCGTCGAGCTAAAAAAGATCAAACAACTTGCGGCGCACGAAGAACAGGCGCGCGCCGACGCACAAGCGTTGCGAGTTGCGGCGCTGGCTATTGACCCAGAAACGGCGGCTGGCATCGCTCTGGTGATGAACCCGGATCGTCACGCAGAAAGGAAGCCATGAAAATTTTACTGTTCAACCCTGATAACGGGGTGTCACGCAATTTCATGCCGCATCTTTGGATGTTTCTACTGCAATCTCTGACCCCTCCCGAACATGAAGTCATTCTCATTGATGGCAATGCCAAACCGATGGATGAAGAAGCCATCGCCGCCTTTGTGTGCGAGCACAAGATCGGACTGGTCGGCATCGGCGCGATGACGCGAGTGGTCGGAAAAGCTTACCGTATGGCAGATGCGATTCGCGCGGTCGGCGTTCCGGTCGTGATGGGCGGGCCGCATGTGACCGAGATGCCGGATGAAGCGCTCGGACATGCGGATGCGGTGGCGCTCGGCGAAGCCGACGAGACCTGGCCGCTGATCGTTGCCGATGCGGCGCGCGGCAGGCTCAAAAGCCGCTATGCGCCGGTCGATCAAGCGGGCCAAGAGCGCAAGCCCAGTCTGCAACCCTATCCGGCCATCCCTTGGGAGAGCATGGACTTGGCGCAGTTCAATCTGGTTCCCAAAATCTTTGCGCCGCTGCTCAAGCGACTCGGAGGCGGGTGGGGAAGCTTTCGCTTGATCCCCATCGAATCGGGGCGGGGTTGCCCATATGGTTGCGAATTCTGCACGGTGACAGGTTTTTTCGGCGACTCGATTCGCTTTCGCACCAATGCCAGCGTGGTTGATGAGTTGTTGCGGCTCAAAGCGCGCGCCCGCAAAGAAAACGGTCAAATGGCGGTCTTTTTTATTGACGATAATTTCGCCATCAACCCCAAACGCACCAAATCATTATTGCGCGATATCATTGCCGCAGAGGCGCAGGTGCATTGGATCGCCCAGATCAGCGCCAATCTCTTGCGTGACGAAGAATTGGTTGATCTCATCGCGGAATCGGGGGGAAAGTGGGTCTTCATCGGCATGGAATCCATCGACACGATCAACCTCGCCGATATGAACAAAGGCTTCAATAAGCCGGGCGAGTACGCAGCAGTGCTCGAACGCTTGGCGCAGCGCAACATTCACGCCATCACCTCTTTCATTATTGGCATGGACAACGACACACCGGGAGTGGCCGAGCGGACGCTCGCACAGATTCGCACTTGGGCACCGGGTTTGCCGGTCTTCGGTCAACTCACCCCGTTTCCTTCGACGCCGCTCTATGCCCGCTTGCAGGCGGCGGGCAGACTGACCAGACCGACGCACTGGTTGGATTTTGCACCCTACAAAATGGCGCACACCCCGCTGAAGTTGACGATTGATGAAGCCCAAGCCGAACTCGAACATGCGTGGGCAGCTTCGTACAGCCCAGAAGCGATTTCGCAGGCTGTTCACGCACTCGATGACCAGCATATCGGACAACGCATCAACATTTTGGTGGCACGGCTGTTCTTCCGAGGGATCTATTTCCCTCCCAAAGGGATGTGGGGATGGCTGAAGTTGATCGCACAAAATCGGCAGATCATTTTCGACCTGCTGCGCGAAGGACTCGGCGCGTCTCGGCAGTCGCACAACCGGCGCGAAACGACCAGTCAGGCTTTCATTCCCGAAGTCGGTGATTAACGAAAGACCGGCTCGCTCCCGCTGGCAAGCGGAGCCGCTAGCGGGAATCGTTCACTCCTCAGCACAAAGGAACGTATGCACAATGCCACGAAACCGAAGGTGCTGCACTGGCTGCAAGTCGGCAAACGCGAAGGGGCAACCCATATGTTGTTGGTCGAAGATTTGCTCGCTAATGAAACCGTGCCGGTGTATGTCACCCCAGATGAAGACCCCTCGTATAAGATGAACCGGTTCGACCAAGCCCATTCGATGCGCATCAAAGCTGTCTTCGACCTGCGCACTGATTTCGAACAACAACTCAACCGCCTCTATCCCTAAAGCCAACCGGTGGCGGAAGGGTGAATCTTCCCGGCGTTATCGGCGACCGGGAAAGGCGCTCCGCAGCATTTGACTGCTCAACAACAGATTGCGCTCCTCGTCTACCAAATTGGCGCGCAGGCGTTGCGCTTCCAGCGTTTTCACCTTCTCTTGTGCATGGCGGGTCAGCACTTCAGCAAGAACCTTATCATTCAGACGTTGAATCTCGGCCAAGTCCAGTTCCGCTTTGGCAAAAGGGCCATTATGATCTTTAGCCGCCAGATCATAAGAACGCAGAATGGCGCGGGCAATGATCGCCATCGGCAAGGCAGCCCCCGACCGTTCAGCGCGCTGCTTGATGCGCTTGGCCGATTGGCTGACCAAAGCGCAGAGCAGAAACCGGTTGATTTGATCGCCAGTTTCTCGTTGCCGAGCCGTTGCCCGGTCAAGTAAGTTCGGCGAGAGCGGCGTTTGCTGACCGGACTTTCTCACCCCCTCAAGGCTGAGGGCTACATCCGACCGCAGCATGACCTCATCGCGCCCGTCGGCTATATGATTCTTTCCTATCAAAGTGCCTACCTCCGTTGCTTAAAATTCGATGCCTGTGTTGCTGAAGTGCGCTTCCTGTCGGACGACCTTCCGAGTCAGACCGCGCGGATTGGAAACGGCTAGAACTTTACAAACCAGATGCCGGTAACGGTTACGCCGCGCGCTTCGGTAATCCGCACAGCCTCTTCCAAGCTTTCCGCATAGCGCCCTTCGTTCCGCAGGTTTTGCAAATAGTCGGGGCCAAAGCGACAGGCAGGCCCCAACATGGTGCTGCGGTCGCTGATCTGAAAAGCGTAAGGCGATTCGCCAGAATCCAGACGGGCTCGCGCCTCCTCCACATCCACCAGATTGGTAATCATGTTCTCTACCTCATTTCCTGACAGCGACGGCAGGGGTTAGGAGCCCGGTTGATCGAACACGTGGAGTTTACTGGGGTCGGCGTACATCAGCATTGCGGACAGCCGCAAAAGGAACACAATTGCTGATCGGACGGAGCCGGGTGGGCAGAAGAAAACTCCACAAGTGGATTTTGTGGAGTCATACCGGCTACCACTTATACCGGGTGGCTTCTGCGTCATTGCAGACTCATGCAGCCTATCGGCTGCGAAGGTTATGGTCAAGCTCAAATTGCCGCCAGCAGCGCGGGATACGCAAAAATCCAGGCTCACCAGCGGACTTACGGCAACAGCTTCTTCAAGGCATTGATTGCGCCTTGATTGTTGGGGTTGAGTTCCAGCGACTTTTTATAGTTGGTGATGGCAAGCTCTTTGTCGCCATTGGTCATATAGGCTTCGCCGAGACTGTCATAGGCGTTCCACGACTGCGGATAAAACTCAACATTGAGTTGAAAGAGGGCAATCGCTTCGGCTAGCCTCTTTTCACCCAATAGGGTGTAGCCCAAATTGTTGAGCCTGCCCTCGCTGACGGCGACATTGTAAGGCCGATCTTTTTTGACTTGTTGATAGGCGGCCATGGCCTCAGCGATTTTTCCCGCCATCAACAGTTCGTAGGGAATTAGTCGATCTTTCGGCAGGCGCATCGCTTCCGTCGTGCCGCCATCGAATTTTATGGTAAGCGAGTCAATCGTGCCGTTGGCGCTTTTGACAATCGTATAGCGGGCATTCTGATCTCTGCGAACGAATTCGCTTTCGGAGATGGGCAGCAATTCGAAGCGCGGCTCGGCGGTCGGTTGCGCAAACAGTTTGCCATTCTCTGCGCTCAGGGTCAGCACTCGATCAGGGTTGACGAGGAAGCGACCTGTATAGGCTGCGAGTTTGCTGGCTTCAAGAGGGACGATTTCGAGCGGCTCCGGCAAATAATCTTCCCACTGATACTCTTTGGCTACGCTACGGAAAATTTCATTGATGATTTGACCGTTGTCGGAATTGACCATCACGACCACGCCGTAGCCTTTGTCACGATGCACAAGCAGCCCGGCGCGAAAGCCTTCGTCCGCGCCGCCGTGACCAAAGTAGGTAGCCGCTCCATGCTTTTCGATGAAGAATCCCATGCCGATGAATTCGCCGATAAACGGCGTGACCATCTTTGTGGCCATCTCTTTGGTCAGCACTTTATTGGATTTGCCCTGCAAGGAGAGTTGCATCTCGATGGCGAATTTGGCGAGGTCTGTTGGCGTCGTCCACAATCCCGCTGCGGCCATCTCCGGGTAGACGTGAATCTTGCCGATGACCGGCTTGCCGTTGGGGCGATGGCCGGAAGCGGCTTGCGGTCGGATGGCATCGGGCAGCGGTTGGCTGTAGGTGCTATGCGATAGGCCAAGCGGGCGCAAAACGGTCTCCTCGACAATCTGCGGATAGGGCTTCTTCTCGATGTCCATGATGGCAAGCTGTGCGATGGTTGTGCCGCCGCCGGAGTATTGAAACCGCGTCCCCGGCTCCATAAAGATGCGCACGGCTGCCGTGTTGGCAGGCTCTGCGCCATCGAGAATTTGCGGCAGCGTCGGCAAGGGCTTGCCAACTTCGTAACCGGGGAAGCCATGCACCGTCAGCCCGCCCGTATGACTGAGCAGATGGGCGAGGGTGACTTTCTTCTTGGTCGTATATTGATTGTCGGGCACTTTCCACGAAGTGAGTTTGTTGTTGATGTCTTCATCGAGCGTCAGTTTGCCTTCCTGAACCTTTCTGAGCGCCACCATAGCGGCAACGGGTTTACTGATCGAACCGGCTTGAAACAAGGTTTCGGTCGTCACCGGCTCTTTCGTTTCGATATCTTTCATCCCGTAAGCCTTCGCCCATTCGACCTTGAAATCATTGATGACGGCAATGCTCACCCCGGGAATCTGATACTGCTTCATGCGTTCTTGAATCGACCAACCGAGATTACCTTTGATGAGGAGGGCAGGCAGCAAGCCCTCTTCAATCCGTCGGATGCGCGGCGCAAGCGGCGCTTGTCCGAGAGCAAGCTGCGACAGAACCAAAACCAGCGCAAGCAGTCTAATGATTTGTGAATGCATGATGACCTCCTACAGCAAGTGCGGAAAGCTGGTACGCTCAATCCCCATTGGCGAAGAAGATACTATCTCGAAAAAGGCGATGACTCAATTTATCTGCATAAGCTTGACCAACACCCATCGCGCACCGAAATTTCGCGCTGCCAATCCCAGTCGGCTGAGTGCGAAGGTCGCCCGACTTCTGGTCGCTCACTTGACCGGCTGTTGTTGAGACAAGCAATGCAGCGTGCCGAGTCCCCAAACCAGATCAACGGCATGGATGCCGATCACTGGACGGTCGGGGAACAGATCGGCCAATATGCCGAGCGCGAGGCGATCCTTCTCATCATTGAAGGTCGGAACCAGAACGGCAGAGTTGGCAATGTAGAAATTCGCGTAGCTGGCGGGCAATCTTCTTCCTTCGAAATAGAGCGGCGCGGGCATGGGCAAGGTGATGACTTCGAGTTTCGAACCATCTTCCAGCCG
This sequence comes from uncultured Clostridia bacterium, assembly GCA_964468725.1. GTDB lineage: Bacteria > Acidobacteriota > Blastocatellia > UBA7656 > UBA7656 > CAYXVU01. The sequence goes on along the minus strand of CAYXVU010000042.1, from coordinate 19,460 downwards.
GGAGCTCTTCAAGCGGTCAAAATTCTCTTCCAATACAGCGTGGTTGTAATCGTTTGGATTCGGTTCCCGACACAGGACGACCGTATTGGGCGTGACAAACCGGCAGATGTCATCAACATGACCATGTGTGTCATCGCCTTCGATGCCTTTGTTGAGCCAGATGAAATGGGTCACGCCTAAAAATTGGCGCATTGCTTCTTCGATCTCCGTTTGGCTGAGCATCGGGTTTCGGGATTGCGTCTGCTTATCGAGGAGACATTCTTCGGTTGCCATCAAGGTGCCGCGACCGTTGACCTCAATCGCGCCGCCTTCCAACACGACCTCGACGCCGC
>CAYXVU010000042.1:15525-19028 GCA_964468725.1 uncultured Clostridia bacterium | reverse complement strand
CCAACTTTATCGAGTACGCGGCGCGCGACGGCTTCGTGCTTATCGTCGTTGACGAGGATGCGAACGATCTCGCCAGTTGCGAGTTTGCGGGCGATTTCGCCATAGACCCAATGAATGGGCGCAATCTTGCCCGGCCAATCGGTTCGGTTGTGCGGCCAGCCGAGCCAAGTCGCCTCGTGCCTCTCCCATTCAGCGGGCATTGAAAATCCGCGTTCGGCAGGTCTCTTTTTCATAGGTGTCGGGGGTCAGGTATCCAATATCAAGGGAAGGCGCAAGCGATTCGCTGGTTAGCCAAAAAAGCTGAGGCCCGCTGCCTGCGAAGCCAAGGGGTTCGCTTTCCAGCCTGCGATCAATCATCTGAACCTTACCCTCTGACATCTGATACCTAGTCGAGAAAGCGGCGATCTATGCCAACGTAGGCATCAATCCTGCGGTCGCGCAGGAACGGCCAGTTGCGGCGCACGTCTTCCATTCGCGCGATGTCCACTTCGCCAAGCAGGATCTCTTCTTTATCGGTTGAGCCTTCGGCGATGACGACGCCGAACGGGTCGCACAAAAAAGAGGTGCCCCAAAATTCGATTCCGGCAACCTCCTCTTTCCATTTTTCGTGGCCGACGCGATTGACGGCTCCGACATAGACGCCGTTGGCAATCGCATGGGCGCGTTGAATGGTGCGCCAAGCGTCACGCTGCGCCGCGCCGTACTGCTCTTTTTCATGGGGGTGCCAGCCGATGGCGGTCGGATAAAACAGGATGTTGGCTCCGCGCAAGGCTGTGAGACGCGCGCCTTCGGGATACCACTGATCCCAACAGATCAAGGTGCCGATCTTGCCCGCTGCTGTGTCGAAGGCTTGGAAACCTAAGTCGCCCGGCGTGAAGTAGAACTTCTCATAATAAGCCGGATCGTCCGGGATATGCATTTTGCGATACCGGCCTGCGACTTCGCCGTCCGTGCCGATAATGGCAACGGTATTGTGATACAGACCGACCGCCCGACGTTCGAAGAGAGAGGCGACGATAGTCACCCGCGCGGCGCGCGCGATCCTGCCGAGTGCGGCGGTCGAATCTCCCGGTATGGATTCGGCCAAGTCGAACAGGTCTGCGTCTTCCCGTTGGCAGAAATACTCGGAGCGAAATAGTTCCGGCAGACAGATGACCTGCGCGCCTTTGCTGGCAGCCTCTTCGCACCAACCGACGGCGCGCTTGAGGTTTTCGTCAGCATCAGCCGTCATGCGCATCTGCACGAGGCCGACGATGAATTTTTGTAGGGCTTGCATAGCGGATGAAGGATACACAAAAAGCTCATGAAGCTCCAAGCAGGACGCTTGGGGGTAAGAGGAAAGAAGGCAGGGCTGTGCTGAGTCGGAGCAAGCAGGCACTCAAAGCGGAGAGAGAGTAAAAGGGAGAGTGACGTTGCGATATGCCAGTGCCCAATGCAAGCGGCTGCGACTGGAAACCGGCTTACTGCCGAGCAGAAGAGCAGACGGCGGCAGCGCAAAGGGCTGGCTGCGGCGTCGCAGGCCGTTACCAATCGCTATGGTAGTGCCGCATCATTCCGGCTACTATCTGCAATGAAGAACTGTTGGACTGCGAACAAACGAGAATTCCGTTCTGCCATCCAGTAGTTGCAGATAAGAGCAAATTTGATCTCAACCGGGGAGTGCCGCTATATGAAGACTCTATCGAGACGAGAAGCAATCGAAACCATCATGGCGGGAAGCGCGGGGCTTGCGTTTGTGGGTTCCAACCCGATTGCAACGGCTTCGGCAAATGAAAACAGCAAAAGTAGGGCGACTGCCCTACAAGCATCCGGCGCGGCGTCGGCGCGCGCCTTTCGCGGTCAGCATCAACCGAAGCCTCTGACCTTCGATCCCGCGAAACTCAAAGGCTTGTCGGAGAGACTGATTCGCTCACACTGGGAGAACAATTATGGCGGATCGGTCAAAGCTCTCAACGCGGTCGAACAGAGGCTCGACGCGATGCTGAAGGAAAAAGACCTGCCCGCCTATATCTACGGCGACCTCAAGCGCGAAGAACTGGCTCGCACCGGTTCGGTTGTATTGCATGAAAACTACTTCGCCAATCTCGGCGGCGACAATCAAGCGGGCGGCAAGGCTATCGAACTGATCAAACAGTTCTGGGGCAGCTATGAACAATGGGAGGCGGAGTTCAAAAAGACTGCACAGGCATTGGCTGGCGGCTCCGGTTGGGTGATTCTCGCCTATAACTTCCACACCAGTGAGGCGCATAACTACTGGGCATGGGATCATCTGCACAACGCGCCGATGAGTCGCCCGCTACTGGTGCTGGATATGTATGAGCATTCGTATCATATGGACTACGGCGCGGCAGCCGGAAGATACGTGGATGCCTTTATGCTCAACATCAATTGGGAAGAGGTCAATCGCCGTACGGAATCCGCCTTGAAAGCGAATCTGATCTAAGCGGTACGCAATCGGAAAACGGCTATAACGGAAGAGTCTGTTTAGCCCGGTCGAGGGTCACCCTCTCGGCTCCGGTTGGCAATAAGCCGCAACCTTATGAACCAAGAACCCGAAATGGCGGCAGACAAGAGTTGGCAATCCCGGCTCATTGACTACTTCGGCCTTGAGCGAAATGTGGTCATCGCATCGGCAGGATTTCTTCTGCTCGGTATGGGCGAGGAGTTATGGAAAAAGTTTCTGCCGAAGTATCTGGAATCGCTCGGCGCGAGCGCCCTCATCATCGGGCTGTTTGGGACAGCCAAAGATTTTTTAGACTCGATCTACCAGTATCCGGGCGGGTGGCTCGCAGATCATTGGGGCCGCCGCCGCGCGTTTCTTCTCTTTGTCGCCCTCGCTTCGCTTGGCTACCTGACCTACCTGTTCTCTCCCTCTTGGCCCTTCGTCTTTGTCGGGCTGATTTTTGCTATGGCGTGGAGCAGCATGGCCTCGCCCGCCATCTTTGCAGTCATCGGCGACCGATTGCCGAAAGAGAAGCGCGCCATGGGCTTTACGCTACAATCAATTCTCAAGCGGGTGCCAATGGCAGCCGCGCCTCTGATTGGCGGGGCGTTGATCGTACAACTCGGTGTTCTGAGCGGTGTGAAGTGGGGTCTGACAATCACGCTGATGCTGGCCGTCGTTACGATTCTGCTCTTACGCAACATCAAGATACCCATCTCCACAGGCGAAGCGGTAAATCTGCGTGGCGTGTGGATGTCATTTCATCAGGCGCTCAAACGCCTGCTGGTCTCTGACATCATTATCCGCACCTGTGAAGGCTTGACGGAAATCTTCATCATACTTTACGTGACCAACGTGATCGGCTTGAGCGCCAAACAGTATGGAGCGCTCGTCGCCGTGCAAATGATCACTTCCATGCTGGTCTACATTCCGGCGGGCAGAATCGCTGATCGGATTGGACGCAAGCCCTTCGTGATTGCCACATTCTGCTGCTTCGCGCTTTTCCCCTTGTCAGTTGTACTGGCGACAGGTTTCGTATCCGCTCTGGTGGCATTCATCG
>CAYXVU010000042.1:0-15515 GCA_964468725.1 uncultured Clostridia bacterium | reverse complement strand
TCAGAACGATTCGCAATCGCCGGGGCTGGACCGTGTCAAAACGGTCTGGCATTGGCTGCATCGCTTGCCGCGCCTCACGCGCCTGCGCTGCCACGAATTTGCCACCCCTGGTTTCGTATCCGCTCTGGCGGCATTCATCGTTGGTGGGTTGCGCGAGATCGGCGAGCCATCGCGCAAAGCGATGATCATTGATTTGGCCGTGCCGCACCTACGAGCGCGCACGGTGGGTCTCTATTATCTGATTCGCAGCCTGACCATCACGCCCGCCGCGATCATCGGCGGATTGCTGTGGAAGGTCACGCCCGCCGTGCCCTTCTTGGCCGCTGGCCTGATCGGAATAATCGGCGTTCTGGTCTTTGCTTTGACCGTCGAAGAGCAGTACGCAAGCTGATCGTCCATACGATCTCTATCCTTGTACCAATGGATATCGTGCCCAATCTCATTGCGGGACTTGTAACCAATATAGCTCTCCCTGGCGGACAGTCCGCCCTTACTCAATTTATCTGATCCATACCGTCTCCTTTTAGGGCGCGCGGCGAGGCGTGTACAATACGGATGGTCATCATCACAGTCCGGTTTGATAAGGAGCGAGGTTTATGAATCTGATTCACCGACCGCGACGATTGCGACGCACGGAGGTTCTGCGCGCGATGGTACGCGAGACGCGGCTATCACCCGATGATTTCGTCTACCCCCTCTTTGTCTGCGAAGGCGAAGGGGTGCGAAAAGAGATTGCTTCCATGCCCGGCTGTTATAACTTCTCGGTTGACCAGTTGGTGCGCGAAGCCGAAAGCGCCTTTCGCGCAGGGGTGCGCTCAGTGATTTTGTTCGGCGTGCCCGATGAGAAAGACGCGGTCGGCAAAGAGGCCTATGCCGAAGATGGCATCGTGCAACGCGCCATTCGCGCCATCAAACGGGAAGTTGGCGAATTGATTGTCATCGCTGACAACTGCCTGTGCGAATACACCGATCACGGTCACTGCGGCGTCATCGAAAAGGGCGAAGTACTCAATGATCCGACTCTCGATTTGTTGGCACAAACCGCCGTCGCGCAGGCCGAAGCCGGTGCCGACATCATCGCCCCGTCAAACATGATGGACGGGTTCGTTGCAGCGATTCGCGCCGCCCTCGATCAAGCGGGATTTGAACAAGTGCCGATCCTCTCTTATGCCGTAAAGTATGCCTCCGCCTTCTATGGGCCGTTTCGTGAAGCCGCGCAATCGGCCCCGCAATTCGGCGACCGTCGCGGCTATCAAATGGACCCGGCCAATGGGCGCGAAGCCTTGCGCGAAGCGGCGCTCGATTTGGAGCAAGGCGCGGATATGCTGATGGTCAAACCGGCGATTGCTTACCTTGACATTATTCGCGCCGTGCGCGAGCGCTTCGATGTGCCGGTCGCAGCTTATCAAGTGTCGGGCGAGTACGCGATGGTTAAAGCCGCCGGACGATTGGGGTGGATTGATGAAGAGCGGGTTGCTTTAGAATCGCTCACCGCCATCAAACGCGCCGGTGCGGATATGATCTTGACCTACTTTGCCAAAGTGATTGCTGAAAGGTTGTGACTCTTACATCAGCGGGTAAAACCAGAGTTGGCTACTGGCGCAGCGACCAACCATCCCGCGTTGATCGTGACAGGTTGCTCATTCAAGGCTTCGCGCACGGCATATTTCGCAAGCAGTCGCGTCGAATCCAGTATGGGCAGCGGCGAGTTGGCCGAAGTTACGATCAGAGGGATTTCCGTGCAGCCCAGAATGACGCATTCCGCGCCCCGTGATTGCAGATCGGCAATCGCCTGTAAGAACAGGTCTGTGGTCTTTTCATAGAAGATTCCTTGACAGAGTTCCTCAAAGATCGCGGCGTTGAGTTGCTCCCTCATCAGCTCGTCGGGAATCATGCGCTCCAATCCTCTTTCGCTCAGCGCCCTGGCGTAGACCCTTCCGGTCATCGTCCATTTGGTTCCCAAAAGTCCTACGCGCTTCCATCCGTTCGTCATGATTTCGTGACCGACCACCTCCGCGATATGCAGCCCTGGTATCGGCAGGTCGGGGGCAATTTGTTCTAAAACCAGATGCGCGGTATTGTCCGGGCAGATATAGAAATCGGCTCCCGCGTCTGCGACTTGTCGCACCCCTTGAGAGAGGTATCTTGCGATGGATGGGTAGTCATCCGTCTGCCAACCCGGCATGCTCAACCCCATCGGCACGGCGCTCACAACAATGGTCGGATGCATATGCGCGCCGAGGTGCACGGCTCCTTCCCGACAGGCAGTAAGAAAACAGAGCGCGCCGCCTTCCGCGCTGTGTGCAGCGATACCTATGGTCTTCAATTGCGTTGCTCCTCTAACTCCAGTTCGCTGGATTCGGCGCTCGCTGGGCGCGGGCGGACGAATGACCACAGCTTGGCGATCAGCCCATGCGTTGAATAGATGGTTGCGATAATCAGCAGCGACCATTCGGAATAAAACCAGATGCAGAGACCCAACAGGGTGATGGCCAAAATCAGGGTGCGCGGGTGGTAGTTGCCGGAGCCGAGATTCTTCATACTGGAATAGCGAATTGTCGAAATCATCAGCAAGGCCAGACCGAACATCATGACCAGTTGCGCGATGGCGTAAACGCGCGCATCCAAGATGATGTTCAGCCCGAAGATCGGAAAGTTCACCACCGCTTTGTGGGCTATCGGGACGGGCGCAAAATGCACAATGGCCGCCAACATGCTTGCCCCGGCAGGAATGGGCATACCGACGAAAGCTTTTTTCTCTGCTCGTCCACTCTTCGTCGGCGTCGGGCTTGGCTGTCGGGCTAAGACATTGAATCGCGCCAGCCTGAGCGCCCCGCAAATGACAAAGACGAAGGACACCCCCCAGGCCACTTTGTGCATTCCCGGCACTTGCCCGTACCCCCAAGCGAAAGCCAAGACCGCCGGAGCGATGCCAAACGACATCACATCGGCAATCGCATCGAGTTCGATGCCGAATTCCGATGTGGCTCCCGTCAGCCGCGCAATGTTGCCATCCAGAAAATCGAAGAGGGTGGCGAACCCGATATTGAGCGCGGCTCGATTGAAGTGATCGGTCGCGCCCGCAACGTTTTGTAAGGCCAACGATTGAATGCCGAGCAACGATTCCATCACCGAGTAGAACCCGCAGAAGATGTTTGCTGTGGTGATCAGGCTGGGAAAGACATAAACCGTTTTGCGCCATTGATGGCGAAGTTTGCGGGCTTCCTGCTCATTTTTTACATTCCATCTGCGATTCGGCATAATAATCTCCGGAGGCCTGCGATGCAGGCAATGGGTTATGATGATTTGACTCGTCCGATGACGGTCACCCCGCCGACGACGCGCTGCTCTTTTTCAACCAGCGGTTCGACCTCCGCAGGCATTATAACATCCATGCGCGAACTGAACTTCATCAAGCCGATGCGCTCGCCCGCTTGCACACAATCACCCGGCTGCTTCCAAAAGACGACGCGACGCGCTAACACACCAGCAATCTGCCGATAGAGAATCGTTACCCGTGCGCCGCGTACCGTGATGACGTTCTGTTCATTTTCAACCGACGCAATGTCACGCGATGCGATATGAAAAGCGCCGGGTTTGTACACCACATCGGTGATCTCACCGGCAATAGGCGAACGATTGATGTGGACATCAAGCGGCGAGAGGAAGATGGAGACCTGTGTCGGTGAATCTTTCGCTGTGGGTTCGACAGGCACGACCATCACCACCCGGCCATCGGCGGGCGAAAGAATCAAGCGGTCATCGGCAGGGGATTGACGTTGAGGGTCGCGGAAGAAAAAGGCCATAAATGCAGCCAACAGCAAACAACCGCCCGCCGCCACCCACCAGGTCAACCAACCGAAGAACAGCGCCGGGAGAAGAAAGAGAATGATATAGGGTATGCCTTCTTTGGCCATGAGGTTTCGATTGTGGGGTACGCTTCGGCTTTCTGGCAAGCGCGACCGGCGCAACGCTCGCCACACGACAGACAAAGGATGGAAAGGAGTCGAATCCCTTGCCGCGCGGTCAGGCCTTCACTATCGGACAGGTTTCGACCGCGCCGATTGTCTGGCAATTCGGCTCAGCCTGCGTAGGAAAGATACGCGGATATTGAACGGTCAGTAATAACCTGTCAGGATTCGGGTAAAAACGGTTCGATGGTGACAAACGATGAAAAAGCGCGATCAGTGCCCCACCGCTTGTTCTTTATAGCGGCGCATCATCGTTTCCATCTGGTCTTTAATATATAACTTCTTCTTCTTGAGAGTCGCTTCCTCCATCTGTTCCTCAGCGCTCGGATAATGCAAAGCGGCCAATTCGCTCAATCGTTCTTCGTACTGCTTATGCTCTTGAGCGAGAGCGGCAAACTGCGCATTATCGGCAATCAATTGTTGCTTGAGCGCTTCGGTTTCAGAAAACGTCATCGGAGTTCCTCCTGTTTGGTGAGTTTTTCAAGACCAGTATTATCCCTACCGGCCAAGATACTATTCCAAATGGGGGCGTGATGCAAGAATCGAAATCGCGCCCATCCGTTCGAAAAATCGAGGGCTTGCCAGCACAAAAAAGCCGGATGCTCCTCGTCGCCGAGGCATCCGGCAAATGGTCACCATGGAAGAAATCGGTTATTTCAGAATTTTGGCCGTCAACACCAAGACCACCCCTTTATCGCCCATGGCGGTCGTTCCGGCGATCACTTTTTCGCCTACGCCCAAGCTGAGAGGAGTGCGAAAGCCGATGTTTTCGTAGTTGATCGAAACATGGGTAGCGGTTCCGACATTTAACGGCACCTTCATGCCAAACGACAGCATGCCGACTTGCACGGTCGCGCCGCTAGCGGCATTGGTCGTCACCGTGATCGGCGATAGCGCATAGTTGAAGAAGATGGGGTTGCCGTTCGGCGTATTGACATTGAAGAGTTTCGATTCCGCAACCCCGTTGTTGGATACGCCTTGATTGCCTTCTTTGGTGCGATGAAAAGAAGAGGTCATCACGCTGTAGTTCTTATAATTCAAAGTCGCCTGCAATTGCTTAATCACATCCTTCAACTCGTCAGGGGGAGTTGACGAGGGCGCAGCCTCGTTGGAGGCGACCAGAATATGGACATGAAACTCGATGCTTTGGCGCGGTGTCGCCATCGCTTGTGGCACATCCAGCACTTTGAGCGCCTCTTCTATCGCGGCGATATTTTCGGGGTAATCCCGCACCGTGATCGTCCGCAACTCGCGGCTAAACTGCATTGTCGCATTGCCGCGTCCGCTGCCGAGCGGCGTAATGACGCGCAGCAAATCTTCCGGCTCATGATGTTTGACGGTAAAAATCTTTGCCTGTAAGGATCGCTCCGGATTTTGTTGCTGGCGCGGTTCCGGCGTTGTCGCTGACTGAGTGGGATGGCCTAACGTCATCAGGCTCAAGGAGAGAGTCAGGAACAGGGCTGTCAAAATTTTCATTCGATGGAATCGCATATCGCCTCCTAATAACAGTAATGGCCGGTGGCCGGTTATCCGTTCGGTTGATTGCGACGGATTAGGTAATTGGGTTGTTGGCACTCGCCTCCTTGATTTTCGGCGCGAACCAGATGATGCGAATGTTCGGGTCAGCGGTCTGAATGACGATCTGCGTGCGTTCATCCGAGCGGGTAGCGCCCTCGACTTCCGGCGTTGCGCTCCTCGGTTCTATTGCCTGAGAGACAACGGGTGACGGAGTCGGCGAAACGGATGGTTGCAAAGTCGGCGCGTCGGGTTTCTGTCTCTTTGCCATCCTACCTTCACCGGCTGACCGACGTGATGTGGAGGGCTTCGGCCTCTCCGAAGGCGAGAGCGGCGGCGTAGCATCTGCCACTTTGGAGCCATCATCTTGCGGCACAGGCATCGGAGGTTGCGGGTTCGGCGTGGTTTGCTCATCCCGCGCCCTCTCTTGATGATTCGGCAAATCGTCGTTGCTGCCTAAGAAGTAGAGCGACAGCCCGCCGAGCAAGAGCAGCAAGGCTGCCGCGAGCGCAGGCTTCCATAGCCAGCTACCGAAGACCATTGCCGTAAAAGAAGGGCGCGGCGGTCGCCTCGCAATTTCGTCGAGCACGTTGTCCCTCAGTTCGGCCAAAAACGCTTCGCCGAACTGAGGAGCTTCGTAGGTTTGCGCCCACTCTTGGCTGGCCTGATATTCGGATGACAACGCGCGGCAGGCTTCGCAACTTGCCAGATGCGCCTCGACCTGTTGGCTGGTATGCGGATCAAGGTCGCCCGCAACATAGAGTGCCATCCACTCATTAACACGCTTGCACTTCATAGCGTCTTCCTCCGCTGCAACACGCGATCATGAAACTGTTTGAGTTTGGCGCGCGCCGTACTGATTTGCGACCGCACCGTGGTTTCGGTCGAACCCAAGAGGCGCGCGACTTCCGGCGTCGGCAGCCCTTCAAAGTCTCTGAGCATCAGCGCCGCGCGTTCCTTTTTTGATAAGGTCTCCATCGCCTGCGCCACCAATCGGCGTTGTTCGGCGCGAATGGCCGCTTCTTCCGTATCATCCGGGCTTCGCACATCGAACGAAGGGCGTTCTTGTTCCGCTTCAAGCGATAGAAGTTGCTCACGTTTGCCGCGCTTGCGCGCCAAGTCATGGCAGACGTTGACGGTGATGCGGTAGAGCCAGCCAGAAAAGTCCTGATCGGGTTTGAACCCACCGAGATGTTTGTAGACCCGCAGAAAGACTTCTTGCGCTGCATCCCGCGCATCCTCTTGATTGCCGAGCAGTCGCCAAGCGATGGTGACGACCTTACGTTGATAAGCGAGCATGATCTGCTCGAAGGCTGCATGGCTACCAGCGCGCGCCTGCTCAATCCAAATTCGCAAGGAGGAGCTGTACGGCGCCGCCGGGTTCTCGCTACTTGGGTTAGTCATGCCGAGCGTTACCGCAACCTCGCTTATCATCGTCAATGTTTTCGCTCCTCTGTTCATATCTACCCGACTGAATGAAAAAACGTTGAGAAAATTCTTGTCTGTCTTTACGCAACAGGGAGCCCCTCGCGTAAAACACCTCTTCAAACGTCAGCGGCATTGTGTCGGTTCGGTTATGTCAGTAGTCAGCAATCAGCAGGCGAAAACCGGCGGGCAGGTAAAAACGTGCGGTCAACGATTCACTCTTTCAGATACTCGCGCGCCACCTGATCAATCTTGGCGACGCGGCGGCGATGGCGGTCTTCGGTCAGTTCGGTCGTCAGCCATACGCTGACGATTTCGCGCATTTGCTCGGTCGAAATCAACTTGCCGCCCAACGTCAAGACGTTTGCGCCGTTATGCTCGCGCGAGTTGCGCGCCGTCGTCGCGTCGTAACACATGGCGGCGCGCACGCCGGGCACTTTATTGGCCGTCATACAGGAACCGATGCCTGCGCCATCAATGATGATTCCAAGCGCGCACGCGCCGCGCGAAACGGCACGCGCTGCCAGGTGGGCATAGTCGGGATAATCCACTGCCTCAGTCGAATGGGTGCCGAAGTCTTGAAATTCGTAACCCAGTTCGGTAAGCAGCCGTTTCAGCGACTCTTTCATTTCATAACCGCCATGATCGGCGCTGAGCGCGATCTTGCCGCCGCGGGTGGCGGCGCGGCTGACGCGCTCGAGGGTGATGCCGCGTTCGTTGACCGCATCGCGGGCGAGGGGCGTGAGCAAAGCGGTTTCGTCTATGCGAAGGGTATCGCCGACTTGGGCAAGTCGCACTTCGAGTTCAGTAATCACGCGTTTGCCGCGTTCATCTCGTACGCTCATGAGCAGCCCCTTTCGATGTTGGAGCTATGATTTTGGATTTTGCGCCCGATTTTCTCAAGCTCGAATCACATATCGCAAGCTAGCCGTCCGCCCCATTATCGAGTCAGGCCATTCTCGATTCACAAGAGTTACAGGAAGGGCAGGCCAGCTTCTGTAAGATCATGCCGTTCTCGATTCGTTAGGAGGATGGAGAAGAGATGGGACACCGATGGACACGGATTGGACGGATCATCACGAAGCAGTTGGCCATATCCGTGAAAACCCCTCTCCTCTGCGTTCATCCGTGTCCCCTTCCAGTTGAGAGCGGAATAACCCGCCAGTTTCAGCCGAAGTCCAAAGGCCGCAGGCACGTATCTTGACGCTCTCTAAAACGGTCTGATAGATTGTCAGGCTTTTATCGCAAGACTTGCGCTCTCTATATAGCGACACGCGTCGCAGGGAGATTACAACATTAGGAGGCAACATTTCGTGAGTAAATCAAGAAAGCACTTATTCACATCGGAATCGGTCACCGAAGGCCACCCGGACAAAATCGCCGATCAGATCTCCGATGGCGTGCTCGATGCGGTGCTGCAATCGGATGCCTATGGCCGTGTAGCCTGTGAAACGCTATTGACGACGGGGTTGGTCATCGTCGCAGGCGAAATTACCACATCCGCTTGGGTAGACATTCCCAAATTAGTGCGCGACACGGTTCGTGAAATTGGCTATACGCGCGCCAAGTACGGCTTTGATGCCGATACCTGTGGCGTCATCACGGCGATTGATTCGCAATCTCCCGACATTGCGATGGGCGTAGACACCGGCGGCGCGGGCGATCAGGGAATGATGTTCGGCTATGCTTGTAATGAAACGCCGGAACTGATGCCGCTGCCCATCATGCTGGCGCATAAGCTCACGCGCAGGCTTGCAGAAGTTCGCAAAGAAGGGCTGCTCGATTACCTCCGACCCGATGGCAAATCCCAAGTGACTGTCGAATATGAAAACGGTAAACCGGTGCGCGTTGACACGGTCATCATCTCGACGCAACACGCCGAGTCTGCGACCAACGAGCAGATTCGTGACGATGTGGTGCGCCATGTGGTGCGCGAGGTCGTGTCCGGCGAGATGATAGATGGCAAGACCAGTTTTCATATCAACCCGACGGGACGATTTGTCGTCGGCGGCCCGCAGGGCGACACCGGGTTGACGGGTCGCAAGATCATCGTTGACACCTACGGCGGCGCAGGCGCGCACGGCGGCGGCGCGTTCTCCGGTAAAGACCCAACGAAGGTTGATCGCTCGGCTTCTTATATGGCGCGTTACATCGCCAAAAATATCGTTGCTGCCGGTCTGGCCGACAGATGCGAAGTGCAACTGGCCTACGCCATCGGCATCGCCGAGCCGGTTTCGGTGCTCGTTGATACGCGCGGCACCGGACTGGTTGACGAAGACAAACTTTCCGACATCGTGCGCGACATCTTCAGGCTCACGCCCGCCGGAATCATTGAAAGCCTGAATCTGCGTCGACCGATTTATAAGAAGACTGCGGCCTATGGCCATTTCGGCAGAACGGAGGCCGAATTCAGTTGGGAACAGACCGACAAAGCCGCCGCCCTTAAACAAGCGGCTGGCGTGTAAACAGATGTCCGCTGTCAGATTTCGGTCGCCGGTTTCGATCCGCAATTGCGCCGTGTGCGCCTGAGCATTACCAGACGGGTTGGCGTGACCCCATCGCCGCCTATTGGCTACCAAACGGCTGACAGCCAACAACTGATAACCGACAACTGACAACCGTTTTAGGAGAGATTTCATGAGCACGAGTTCACCCGTACAAAATTACGACGTTAAAGATTTGAGTCTGGCGCCTGCCGGACGTAAGCGCATTGAATGGGCAGAGCGCGAAATGCCCGTTCTCCGACTGATCCGCGAACGCTTTGAACAAGAAAGACCGCTGGCAGGCAAAAAGATGGTCGCTTGCTGTCACATCACAACCGAAACCGCTAACCTCGCGCGCGCCTTGAAAGCGGCAGGCGTAGATGCCGTGTTGATCGCTTCCAATCCGCTCTCGACGCAGGACGATGTGGCAGCGGCACTCGTCGCCGAATATGGCATTCCAGTCTTTGCTATCAAAGGTGAATCTACCGAAACCTACAACCGCCATGTTCGCATGGCGCTGGATCACGAACCGGATTTGATTATTGACGACGGCTCCGATGTCGTCGCAACTCTGGTCAAAGAGCGCCCGGAACTGCTCGACAAGATCATTGGCACGACGGAAGAGACAACGACCGGGTTGGTGCGACTGCGGGCGCTTGAAAAGAGCGGGCGCATGACGTGGCCTGCCATTGCTGTCAATGATGCGCAGACCAAACACTTCTTTGATAACCGCTATGGCACGGGGCAATCTACCCTCGATGGCGTGATTCGCGCCACCAACATTCTGCTTGCGGGTAGGACGCTGGTCGTCGTTGGCTACGGTTGGTGCGGCAAAGGTGTGGCCATGCGCGGGCGCGGTTTGGGCGCGAACATCATCGTCACCGAAGTCGACCCCATCCGCGCTATCGAAGCCGTTATGGACGGCTTCCGCGTTATGCCGATGGAGGAAGCGGCGGCGGCGGGCGATATCTTCATCACCGTGACCGGCAATCATCACGTCATTGATGCCCATCATTTCGTGAAGATGCGCGATGGCGCGATTGTTGCCAACTCCGGCCACTTCGATGTCGAGCTGAACCTTGTGGCGCTGGCCGAAATGAGCGAAACCAAAGAGGAGCAACGCCCGTTTGTTGATGAGTACAAACTGAAAGATTCGGGCAAACGCATTATCGTGCTCGGCGAAGGTCGCCTTATCAACCTCGCGGCTGCCGAAGGCCATCCAGCTTCGGTGATGGACATGAGCTTCGCCAATCAGGCGTTGTCGTGCGAATATCTGGTGAAGAATCAAGGTACGCTCACCCCCGGCTTACACCTGTTGCCGGGAGAAGTAGACCGCGAGATTGCCTCGCTCAAACTGGCCGCCATGGGCGTAAAGATTGATGAACTGACGCCAGAGATGCTTGAGTACATGAACAGTTGGGAGATGGGCACCTAACGCTATCCGTCAGTTTACGACTACAGAGCGCAAACTATCTGCGAACAGATGGTTTGCGCTCTTTTTCTTGTGGCAGCCAAGGCCGATTACCGGCACGGCCAACTTGCGTTCGATGTCGGAGAAGTCTGCCGAATTACCAGCCATGGTGAGAGGGGGGTAGAAGTCGGAATGGTTGGCGGCGAAGGGTAAGGAGGGACAGCGTGATGCAGGGATCGGTTTATGGCTGCATCACGCTGCAAATTGCGATTTCAGCGTCCTGTCGAACCGTCAGAAACGGTCGGCGGGGCTGTCTGGCGCATCAAGTTTCTGCCGATTTCAGATGACCTCATTACCGCCGGACGAATCGCTCGCCGGTGCAGTTGCCGCAGATTCGGTAACCGTCTCTGCGGGGCTGGTCTCCGGCACTTGTGCCGCAGGCGCCTCCGCCGGGATGGCTTCGGCTCCCTCTGCCGCAGGCGATTCGGTGAAGAACTCTTTGAGTTCTTTTCCGGGTTTGAAATAAGGAACACGTTTAGCTGGCACATCAACCGCTTCGCCAGTCTTCGGGTTGCGGCCCCGGCGCGGGCCTCGATTGCGCGTGCGGAAGCTACCAAAACCGCGCAGTTCTACTTTCTCGCCACGGTGCAGTGCGGAGATAATCGAGCCGAAAACGGTTTCGACGATCACTTCGGCCTCGCGCTTATTCAATTCTGCAGCGCGTGCCACTTCTTCTACGAGTTCTGCTTTCGTCATTGGTCTCCTGTTAACCGCGTAGTAAAGCTGCGGTAGTGAAGAGGTTTTCATCAATGAAACACAAATAGGCAGGCAAAAGTATCTACATCGAAAAGCCAGAAATCAAGCTCTGCGGGACAAGGTTGCTCGAAGAAATCGCCCGACTTCGCCGTAGACGGAGAAAACAAGAGAAGACGAAACGGGTCGGGTGGCTTGTGCCTTTCGCAGATGGGTCGCTTGTGAGCATGACCACTGCGGCAGGTGGCAGCTATTCAAATCTCTCCTGCGTGCCAATCCAGCTCTGCGCGACGACGCCATCACGTAGATCAACCGATTGCGGAAAGGAACGCAGTCTCAATCGGTCGTTGAGCCTTCCGGTATCATCCCGAAGACAGAGAAATTCGGGTTGGAATTGCGATTGAAATTCTGCAACAGCAGTTTGGGGCTCGAAAAAGATTGCCAAAACTTTATCATAGTTTGGCAGCTTCGCTGCCTTGTTGAGATATTGCACTTGTGTTTGGCAGGGGCCGCAACCGGTGGTCAAAAAAGCGATCAGGTATCTCCCTTTTGTAGGAAGGCTGAAGGATTCTCCATTCAGCATGCGCAAATTGACCTGCTCCAAAGCCGTTCCGGGCTCAATCTCGACCGTTTCTTCGGCGGGTAAAATTGTCGGGCGGTTGCTGTTTTGCAATCGGTAATAGAGAACCGTGTTGTAGATCATTAGTAAGAAGGCACCACCAGTAAGCGTCCAAAACAAAACTTCTTTCAACTTATGTTGTGCTGCCATGGTTTTCATTTCCTCACTGCGGTGACATCGTAACGGCACCACCTTTTTTATAGGACTGGCTCTTTTGCAAGATGCCCGCACAGATTTCGTACTTGGCGCTAGTTCGTAAAGTTTTATCCGTTATTGAATCGGCTATATACAACAGGCCGTCAAAGTCTACCCACGCGAGCCTTTGTAAGAAGGAAAAGTCGTACGGCTTTTGATACTGCTGCGGGTCTTCCAAAATGGTGCGCGGGAATCTGCCGGTTCCCTCAAATTCAATTGTCGAAACCTGACGTAAGACTCGCCCCCAACGGCTGGCAGGCTGGTCGCCGTGACCATTGATGGATTTGATGGCATCGGCGAGCGCCACCAGGGCTTTGACCCTATCTATGTCGGCATAGGCATCGGCGATGCCCAACAACAAATGTGACCGCATCGCTGAGGGGTCGAGTTTAGACGCCAATTTCGCCGCTTCTTCGAGAGCTTCGTAGGCGAGCAACTTGTCATTTTGTGAGATGAAGGCGGCAAGGCGCGTGTAGAGCTTGATGCGGAGAGGGCGAGAAGAAATCTTTTGCACCTCTGTTAAGGCGGTGCGCAGTTGTGCGCTCTTCAGCAGCCGAAAAGAGAGTTGCCGGTAGAGGGTTTCATCCAGCAACTCTTGTTTGAGCGCTGCGTTGCTAATTTCGGCTGCGGCCTCAAATGCGGCGTCAAATTTCGCCCATTGCAGATGGGTCGAAGCGATGGAGGCGTAGGCTTGATCGCGCTCTTTCGCATCGTTCGTTCGCAAAGCGATTTCCGTCATCGCCGACACTTGTTGATCGGACGATTCGGCTGGCAACGGCATCGGCTCAACGGTTGCGGCAGTCGGCACAGGGAATCTCTTCGTCGCGGCAAAAACCCATTCGGCGACGAGAGGTTTGACCGCAGGGCGCAAAGTGACATAGTGCGGCAAAGCGCGCTCGACCAGATTGACCACATAAGACGATTTCGCCGTCAGCGTGGAGTTAGGCGATTGCACCAGCGCCGTGAGCATATCCAAATAGACTTCCAGAAGCCGGGACTGGCCCACAGCGATTGGGCTGGCAGTTTGCAGCTTCTCAAAGAGAGGGAACGACAAACTCAAATGAAAGGCTTCTGCTCCGGACGGCAATGCTTTCGCTTGTTGCACAGCTTTCAGAAACAGGCGCGCCGCCGCATCGCTTCTGCCGGAATTTTGCAGTTCGCTCAACACGCTGCCTAAGGAGTTGGTCACGCAATAATCGAGGGCACGCGCAGTGAGCTTTTCGGCTTCGGCCAGTTGTTTCTGTGTGATGCCGACATAAGCCTGGCGCATAAAAATCTCGGCGGCGAGTTGACGTCGGGTGGAGGGGCGCGTGCCCCACATCGGGTCGGCAACAACAGGCGGTTCTTTCTCCGTCACAATCGCCTCGCCTTCTTTTTTGATCTGTAGGCGGTCGAGTTCATCGGCAATCGAGGTTTGCATACTGGTATCACACCGGCGCATCAATCTCGACAGATTGATGGCCAGTTCAAAAACGCCCTCGTCGTTGTCTCTCCCCTCTGTTTCTTGACGCAACAGAGAAAGCGCAACTTCGGCAAAACTCTTTTTGAAGACTTCTCTGGCTCGGTCGCGGTCACCATAGGCGCATAGCAGTCCGGCGAAATCGGCTCGCATATGCGCGGCAGCCAGCGGGTCTTCGATGTCGTTTGATTCCATAATCGCTTTGGCTAGATAGTAGGCTTGCAGCCGCAGAGGCTGCTCTGACTCATTCAACTGGCCATCAACCGCTGCTGCCTTCGACTGCTCCGCCCTTGACTGCTGATCGGCTAGCCCGAAAGGGGGCAAAGCAACAACACACAGAAGAATCCATAGAGAAAAGAGCCGATTAGTTATTGACATAAGTTCCCCTCCGTAGATGCTCAGAGTCTTTGCCGAATGAGTGCCATACCGCTTTCTAGCAACCAAGCGGTGGATGATTAGAGGAAGAGGGCAGAGCCTACGGTTCCGAATGGCTGGCTACGATTCCCCTGCGGCAATCAGGCCAGCCATCCGGAACCATACACAGGTGAGCGAAGAGCGCGCTGTCGTCGTGACTCGCCCTCTCAAGAGTTCGCCTCCCTGGCTAAGCAGGTCACAGAACCCTACTCTTCAAAGGTAGGGCGACAACCGGCAGAAGACATTCGTTGACAAGGCGGAGAGGTATTGGCATAAACGCAACGGGGGGGCGATTCGGTCGCATAACTGAGCGGGCAACACCACGTGCAGCCATCGCTTCTGATCGTGCATTTTTGCGGCGCGCATTCAATCGCACGTGCCGTCGTCGAAAACGTCAAGGCAGCGGCAAATAAAATCGTAGCCAAAAGCAGACGCGCATGTCTTTTCATGATCGGTAATCTCCTAATAATCTACTGCAAATGACGCGAAGGAGGTCGCGTACCGGAAAAGAGCAGGTTTAAAACTGATTATCTCGTCCATTATGGCTATCAGGCTCTCTCGTTCAACCCCAAAGTGATGGCCAATTTTGCGATTTGTTAGAAAATCTTGCGCGCAGCAGGTCACATCTGATCGACTCGCTGTCCTTATTCCAGCCGATGCTTCCGATATTGAGAAGGGCTTTGCCCGTAGCATCTCTTAAATTCGCGCGTAAAATGGCTCTTATCGTTAAATCCTACCTGTGCCATGACCTCTTTCACGCTTAACTGTGTCGTCTCCAGAAGATGGCAGGCCTGCTGCATTCGCAGGTTGATCAAGTAGCGTCCAGGCGATATCCCAGTTTGGGTCTTAAAGAGGTGACAAAAGTAAAAGGGAGAGAGATTAACCGAACGGGCTAATTCGGATAAAGAAAACCGATGATGCGAATTCGCTTCCAAAGTTGCAATCGCTCTTCGAACTTTTATATCCATTCGGTCACTCCTCAAGATGAGGGACAGCCTTGTCGACTTCCGCGCGTGTGGCCGTCAGCATCCCGCTTCGTGGAGTTGTACAGAGTTGGATGGAGCGGGACGCGAGATATGTGGAAAGACAGCAACGAGCGCATGACACCAAACTTTGATTGATGATCTGACCGCTTACCGAAACGTTACTCTGATGTTGGAACTCTCACACAGGGCAGACCCGATATGAGATGGATACGATGTTCCGGCCTCTTCTATCAAACCCCAAAGGTCTAATGCCGCGAGCAATCGGCATTGGCCGCGCAATAAAG
>CAYXVU010000041.1:0-34812 GCA_964468725.1 uncultured Clostridia bacterium | reverse complement strand
TCGCCTCCACTCAGGTACACGCATTTGACAATGAAGCCAACTCGATTCGCATCGGACAGCGAGTGCCCATCGTCACCGCCTCTTACCCGACAGGCTTTGCCCAAACTCCGCAGACTCCGAATCAAAACCCGAATCAGAATCCGAACGGGTTCGGCGGCAATTTTGGGTTGGGGCTGGGCGCCGAACAGGTGCAGTACGAAAACGTCGGTCTCAACATTGACGTTACCCCCAATGTCTTCGAAGATGAAATTCAACTAAAGATGAAGATTGAAACCTCATCGGTGGATAACCCCAATTCCGGTAGACCGGTCTTCAGCCAACGCGCCATGCAATCTATGGCGCGCATCAAAGACGGACAAGCCACTTTGATTGCCGGGGTGAGCCAAACGACCGAAGCGAAGGGATACAAGGGTGTGCCGGTACTCGGGTTGGTTCCGATACTCGGCAGATTCTTTGCCACGCCGAGCACCTCGAATCGGCAAAGTGATGTCGTCATCACCGTCACTCCGCATATCCTACGCCGCGCCGATATTCGCGATGAAGACCACTTGGCCAAAGGTGCGGGAACCGGACAGGACTCCAATGCCAAGCTGAGCATCGAAGAGATTCTCTACTACGCAGAGGTGGAAGAGGCCGAGCAAAATCAAGTGGCGGGCAACGGCGCGGGTGAGGATGCCAGTAAGATGGCCGCCAATAAAGCCGCCGCGTCTACGCCAACTACCTCTGTGCCTGCCGCACAAACTCAAACGCAGAATCAGACGCGCGAAGGCGTCGTCGTTCTGCCAGTGCCGACCACTGTTCCGGCTTCGGCGCAACGCCCTGCCAACTCGCCGAAAGTCGAGCAAAAAGTCGTAGACAGACCCGGACAAGAAGAGAGACCCAAACCGCAGGCGGCTACGGATAATGACGATGACGACGACGATGATGATGATGACGAGGAAGAGGAGAACACCGCCGGGACGCTGACCCCTGTACAGATCAGCGTTCGTAGCGCCTCTTCGATTGCTACCAAAGGGCAGGTCTTTTATGTTGCCGTCATCGTCAACGGCAACCACGATGTTTCGATGGCCAACGTCGCGCTCTCCTTCGATCCCAATGTCTTGGAAGTGCAGAGCGTGCGCGACGGAGGCATGCTTCGCAGTCAGCAGTTGCAGTTTCATGCCGAAGGCGGTCTGCTCACCGTGCAGTTGGAACGACCGCAAGGCACGCCGGGAACGGCAACGCGCGGGCAACTGTTGCTCGTCGCCTTCAATGTGAAGAGCGCAGGCCAATCGCCGCTCACCTTGAACGATCAACAGACCTTCTTGCGGACGCCCAATGGTCAACTGCTGCCCTTGAAGATTCAATCTACGCAGGTCGAAGCCCGCTAAGAGCGGAGAGGGCGATTATGAGACAAGCAAGTCGGTATCAATTACCTGGTCAGCCAGCCGTTGCGACCTGTCGGTTGCCCCGCAGAACTGGCAACCGACGAGTGGGCGGGTTTACGCTGCTTGAGATCATCATCGTCATCACCATCCTCTCGATCTTGACGGCAGCGGCAGTGCCACTGGTTCGCAACACGGTTAAACGCGAACGCGAAACCGAGCTCCGGATCGCGCTCCGCGAAATTCGTAAAGCGATTGATGATTACTACCTCTTTCATCAACGTTCGAACGGCACAGCCATTCCCATCGAACTGAAGACACAAAGCGGCTACCCGAAAGACCTGGAAGTCTTGGTCGAAGGGTTCATCCCCGCCAACACCGTCGGCACAAGCGGCAGTCGCAAACGGTTTCTGCGACGCCTTCCCATTGATCCGATGACTGGCAGTACGGATTGGGGCATGCGCTCTTATAAAGACGACCCGGATTCGACGTCATGGGGCGGCGAAGATGTGTTCGATGTGTTTACCCGCAGTGACAGTACGGCGCTCAACGGTACGCAGTACAAAAATTGGTGAGCTGATGTTGGCAAATTCCAAATCGCAAGTCAGAAATCGACAATCGAACGCGCCCGACCGGCGGACGCGCGGCTTCACCTTGATGGAACTGGTCATTGCCATGTCGATCATGGTCATTCTCATCGCCGCTGGCGTTCCGGCCTATCAAAAGATTCAACTGAAAGCCAGAGAGACCGTCCTCAAAGACGACCTGCGCGCCATGCGCCGCGCCATTGATATGTACGCCGCCGATAAAGAGAAGCTGCCGCAATCTGTCGAAGACCTCGTCAACGCCGGATACTTGCACGAAGTGCCGACCGATCCCCTCACCGGCGAAGCCGATTGGGAGATCGAGACGGGGGAAGACACGGTTTCGCGCGAGGGCGGTCAAGGCATGGTGGATGTCCATAGCAATGCGGCGGGCGAAGGCACGGACGGCAAACCGTATAGCGACTACTGAAAGAAAGGACTGAGGAGTGAGAGTGTCAAGCGGAGGACTGAGGAGTGGGTAAGCCCCGCGCTTACTTAGCCCTCAAGCCTCAGCCTCAGTCCTCATTGCGAATTGCGATGGCATCCGCACTACAACGGTACTTCTTTGCGCCCCGCGTGCCCAATTTGGGCGCCGGTTTCATTGATGATAACTTCGCCGTCGTTGACCTGCGACGCAAACGCGGCAGCTTCGCCATTGCCGCAAGCGCAGCAACGAAGTTGCCTGCTACGTTGATGCAACCCTCCTTTGATGATCTCAACCTGCGCCTGCCGGGCGAGTTGGTCGCAGCCATTCGCCAAACCATCGAAGCCGCCGGACTAGCGAACAAAAAGAGATGGTCGGTCGCTTTGCCCGACGGTGTGGCGCGCACCTTGGTGGTTCATCTGGAAAGCAAACCTGCCAATCGCAAAGAGTTGGAAGCGGTGCTGGCGTGGAAGATTGAGCGTGTCATCGGCCATCCGGCTTCGCACCTGCGATTGAGTCGGCAACGTCTCAGCCCGGTTGCTGGACAAGAACGCTACCTGATTTCTGCCGCGCGGGAAGAGGTCATCGGCGAATATGAATCCTTGTTTGAAAACCTCGGTTGGCAGGTCGGCCTCTTTTTGCCGCGTCACCTCGGCGAGATGCAATGGTTGATGTGGGACGCAGCCGCCGGAGATAAGTTGTTGGTGTCAGGCAATCGCTCAGGTTTTTCAGCGGTCATCACGCGCAACCGCGAGCCGATTCTGGCGCGCTCTTATGTGTGTGAGCCGGAAGCGCGGCTTGATGAACTGCATCGCCTCGCCGTCTATTATCGTGACAAACTCGCGGGCGCAAACGCCCAACTAGAAGCTCTGCTCGCGCTTGGCGGCATCCCTCCCGGCGAAGCGCAAGCCGTCATCAGTGACGCCATAGAGATGCGCCCCCGCTTACTCCACCCTTCGCAATTCGGTTTCGAACTGGCAGGCGAAGCCATCTCGTTCGATCAACTGGCCGGAGCCGCAGGACTCGCCACCCTCGGCTGGCAGTGATTCGTCTGACCGCCAGATGCTTGTTTGATAGCTGGCATGGTAAACAGAATAATCAGCTTGACGCGTTAACAAGTCAGAGCTAGATTGTCGCCATAACGGGACGACTCTTCGCTAGATGGTTGATTTCTTAAACGCGAGGTGGTTATGAATAAGCTACGACTGTTACTTCTATTTATCATGTTATCCCTGCTGTTCTATTCAGGCAGTATTACCAGTAAGGCAGAGAAAGCGAACCGTACGGAAAGTGATATTGATGAAATCTCTATCAACGGACAGGTGAAGGTACGGGGAACCCCCAGCGGTCATCTGACCATAACCGTTGATAAGTCATTTCCGATGGAGGGACTTCAGCCGGACGGGATGGCAGATATCCTATTTCATTTTGTACCTAAGAAAACCAAGCGTGTTTACCGAACGATTGCCCTTGATCTCGAACATGCAACGGTGGCGTATACAGACAAACGACTGACAATACTCTCAATTGATCGTCAGATTGTGCTGAACTTGATGCTTGATAGGGCGAAGAAAAGTAATAACGAATTTCTCTACTACACCGACCGTAGTCGGGATATTGAGGAAACCATCCGCATTCACCGAGGGAAGGCTCTGACTCGTTACCTGACCCCGAGGCAAGGTGCAGAAGGCTTCTGGCTATGCGGCGCAGAGGGTGGTAAATGTAGCTTTCGGGAAAATTTGGCTGGCGTAGCTCCAAACTCGGAAGGCGCGCCCAATTGCTCTTCGGGTGGGGTAGGTTCGTCAAGTTGCAGTATTAGCTGTGGATCAGGCACGGGGTGTAGTACGGGTTGCGAGAGCGGGTTTTATGCTTGTTGTCACTGTACCGAGGGTTGCCATTGCATAAAAAACTCGGATGAACAGTAATCATCTATATGGGCGTCGTCCGCAGGTACGGCGCGAGGGCAGTACCGCCTGCGGTAGGGGGCGGGTTGCAGCGCTCGCAGAGTATTCATTGTGGTATAGAATAACCGTGCCGTCACGCGCCAGTCGAAGATCGGTTTCGATGCCCTGCGCACCAATGCGCAGAGCGCGTTGAAAGGCTTCGATGGTATTTTCGGTTGACTCTTCCGCCCCGCCCCGATGGGCGATAATCACCATGCCGTTGGTCGAAGTGAGACGACGCGGACGGCTCTCATCTTGTGCGCCGCCGACGCTCAACCCGAGCGCGGCGACGGCCAAGAGAGAGCAGAGATGAGCGCAGAGGTTGCTTCATTCATTTCACTCCATAGGCATCTGGCGGCGCAGGGTCAGCCGCACCGACGTAATGAAAGACATCGCCATCGAGGCGCAGGACGATAAAGACGATCTCTTCTTCCGGGAAGTAGTCGTGGATGGCTTGTTCGACATCGGCGCTCGGCCAGCCGCCGCGTCGGGCAAGTTTGTCGCTGCCCTCAGCCACGTAGAAGGTCGGCAGATGAATGCCGCTTCCGGCTTTGGCAGCATTGCGCAAATCCAAGACGATAGCCCCGCGCCCTTCTTCGAGATACCGCGACCAGGCATAAGCGGCGAAGGTGCGCCACTGCGCGCACAAGAAGTCGTAATGGCCGCGCGGCGTATCGAGCGCCTTGATCTGCTCAAGGTGAGTCATGGCCTCTGAGCATATCGTTGCCGTCGCAAAAAATGAAGAGCGGAAAGATGAGCAAGACGAAGCTCCCGAAAGGGGCGCACTTCGTCCGGTTGCCGCAGGGTGTTAGGCAGCGGTGTGAATGTGAACCAAGCTGGTGATGGTGGAGGTCGTCAGACGCTCGAAGCCCTTCTCCGATTTCACGTAAAAGAGCGCCTGCGACTCGGTTTTGAGCCGCGAGTTATCGCTATGAAAGCCCTGCTGATTTTCGAAGCGAATGCCGATAAGCGTCGCTTCGCACAGATGATTTTCAAAGGAACCGCCGGACAATCTGCCGCGCCGACTGATAGGGTCAGTGATGACGAATTCATAGTAGTTGTTTTCGGTCTGAATCAAGATGTTGTCGGTGGCATGCAATTGATCGAAAGAGATCTCTTTGAGCTTTTCGACTGCCGTCACCTGCGGATGGCGTATGAGTTTAGCTGCTACGGAAGCGTGAATGAACTCCCCGCAACGAGCGCAGAACTTCGCGCTCGGGCGATTGGAAAATCGGCAATCCGGGCAAATGTTTTCTCCCATAATCTTGGCTCGATTGGAAAGTCGTGGCGCAAAGGCGACCAAGTTATGCCGGGTAGTAGGGGCAGAGAACTGTCGTTCGATGATTCGATTATACCGCGCCGGTCAATACTTATTCTGCCGCAGCGCCATTTTATCGCGCGCCGCTGTTGTAGACAGCAAGCGAGTCCGAGCCTGACCGATAGCCTGCGGAGAGCCGACCGGTTCGGGTTTCCGAAGCCGCGCTTCGCTTTTGCCCGACCTTCGCGCTAACATAAGCGACGATGAAAATCGCCACTTGGAATGTGAACTCAATAGCAGCGCGTTTGCCGATTGTGACCCGCTGGCTGGCTAGCGCGCAACCCGACGTTTTATGCCTGCAAGAGACGAAGTGTATAGACGAGAAATTTCCCCGCGAAGCCTTTACCGAACTCGGCTATGAAGCGGAGCTTTTCGGGCAGCCGACCTATAACGGTGTGGCGATTCTCTCCCGCACCCCTTGCGAAGATGTACAGCGTGGTTTCCCCGACGATACGCCCGGGGCGCAAGCGCGACTGCTGGCTGCAACCATCCGAGGCATTGGCATCGTCAACGTCTACATCCCGAACGGCGGCTCGGTGGATTCTGACAAGTACAGTTTCAAGCTCGGTTGGATGAATCGGCTGCGGGCGTTCTTCGATGCCCGTTACTCGCAGGCATCGCCTGTGCTCTTATGCGGCGATTTCAATGTCGCGCCCGAAGACCTGGATGTTCACGACCCGGAGCAGTGGCGCGGGCAGATTCTCTTTAGCGACCCGGAACGCGCTGCGCTTGAAGAGATCCGGCACTGGGGTTTCGTTGATGCCTTTCGCCTCCATCACGCCGATGAAAAGGTCTTTTCATGGTGGGATTATCGCGCTGCTGCGTTTCGGCGCAATATGGGGCTCCGCATTGATCATATCTGGGTGAGCCGGTCGCTGGCCGCGCGCTGCACCGCTTCCGCGATTGATAAAGAGCCGCGCAAATGGGAACGCCCCTCCGATCACACGCCGGTCATCGCAGAGTTTGCGGAAGCGACCGGTAATGAGTGACGAGCAACGACAAGATGAACACAGTCAATGCGGAGTGATGAACCGAGGAATTGAATCGGCCAGTCATCGGTATTCGATTGCTTGTTACCTAACACTCGTCACGACTCACCTCTGCCGCTACCAGTGAAAGCCGACGGCGACCGAACCGCGCCACTCACTGATTGGAGGGGCGAGGCCAAAGTCATTTGGGAAGCCGACCAATAACCGAAATTCCGGGCGAATGGAAACGCTTTGATTTACGAAAACCTTGACGCCCGTACCGACATTGACGGCTCCGCCATTAGAGCCACGCTCTACAAACGAAGGAAATGGCGGCAGCTCGACGCTGAATTCATGATTGACGAAACCGCCGCCTGCCAGCACATACGGCTGCACTTGCGCTGTGCGGAAGTGATAGACCAGACTGGCTGTGCCGAAGAGATTGCGACCTTTGAACCGGACGGGGCTGAAGCCGCCAAAATCGCGCTCGAAGGCGATGCGATTGAACTGACCTTCAATGGCTAGCTTCGGCGTAATGCGATAGCTGATGCCGCCGCCAACATCCAGACCGCTGCCAATTTTACCTTCATCATCGAAGACCGCGCTGCCGCCGAGGCTGCCGAAGAGTTCCCACTCCTTGACATGATCCTGTGCACAGACGGTTGCGGGGAGCAACAAGATAAACGTGATGAGAATCGTTTTTTTCATTGAGTTTTCTCCTTTGGGCTCGCCTGCGAATGGCTAATACCGAATTGCTCAACAAAATGAGAAACCGCCGTTGAGAGGCGGTCTTTGACCGCCGTTACCGAAGGCCAGGGAGGCGGTCAGAGACCGCCTTTCAACCTTCTCAGATTGATTCGCAACTCAGTATAAGGAGCAAAGCGCGTGCCTGTGCGAAACGGCGATGCGGAGGGCAAGCAGAGAGGAAATGCAGGAGAAATCGGCCAAGCTATGCAATCAGAAAGCGACACCTGACGGGAAAATCTGGCGGTAAGGGATAGGTTGCCCGATCACTTGCTTTACCGGTTGCCGCCTGGCATTGCCATCGAAAAATCATCCGGCGCAAAGGCTATACAGGGCGTTCCGGCAAGGCGATGGATTGCGGGTCTTGTCAACAAGTGTTTATACTGCGCGCGGGTTTGAGAAAGAGACCGCACGCGGAGGAGAGCTGAGCGCCTTGTGCGGCTCGCAGGGAGCGATCTTAAAAATCTCTCACCGCGGAGACTTGAGAGAGCAAGAGCCGCGCAGAGGATTTCAAAAGAGGTCGCTTGATGTCGCAATAGACAATAGTTCGACAGATCGCCGACTCTATTGATGTGATCGTATGATGAAGAGACTACGCCAGCCGCTGGTCGGAGAGGTCGCGCCGGATTTTACGCTGCCGACGACTGAGGGCGGCCACGTGACATTACAGGAATATCCCAAACCGGTGGCGCTCATCTTTTTGCGCCATCTGGCTTGAGTCTTCTGAGCCGAGCATCTGGTGCAGTTGCACCAGCCCGCCACGCTTGCAGAGATTGCGTCGCTCGATGCGCGCCTGCTGGTCGTGTCCTTTGCGGCGCTTGCAGAGTTCGCGGACTGGGTTGGCTATTTTCAAAAATACTTTCTTCACCCTTCATACAAAGATCGTCAACTCGACATCCGCCCAGATGTCTTATCGCGTACTCAATTTGTGGCTGATCCGGCGCTCGCTGTCTATCACGCCTATGGTATGGGGCGTTACTCACGATGGAAAGCCTACGGGCCGAGCATCGTGCGGCAGTATTTGAAGTTTCTGTTTCAAGGCAAGCCCTTGCGTTTGCCTGCACAAGACACCTTGCAACGCGGCGGCGATTTCGTTGTCGGGCACGACGGGCGATTGACGCTTTCACACGTCGGCACCGATCAATCCGAACGCCCGTCGGTTGCCGAAGTGCTCGCCGCTTTACAAAGCTGAAGCAGTTTTTCTCTGCTGTCTCTCTCTCTTTTCGCGCCGCTTCGGCTTTCGCTGATGATGACCGATGGCTGGCCATCAATTCGGATAACCCATGAATCAAGAGAACCATCTCGGACGCAAACTCTTGCCGCTGGTCATTCTCGGCAATGCGCTGTTGAGAATCGCCGGTTCAGCAGGCGGCATCCTCATCGGCCTCTATCTCGGCCATCTCAACAGCACCCAAGAGCAGCAAGTCAGCATCGCTCTGGTTGGCACGCTCGGCGCGATCACCTTCATTGCAGAACTGGTCGGGGCGTTGCCGCTTGGCGTGCTCTCTGATGCCATCGCGCCGCGCGTGCTGATGGTCATCGGCTCATTGCTTGGCGCGATTGCGACGCAGATTTTCGGGATGAGCGGCGCGGTGACGATCTTCTTTTTATCGCGCGCTCTCGAAGGCATCGCCATTGCCGCAAGCGGCCCGCCGGTACTGGCGCACCTGACCGACATCACCGAAGGCGATGCCGGACTGCGCGGCAAGGTGATGAGCTATTACGAAATGTCCCTGCTTGGCGGGCTGGCGCTGGGCGGCCTGCTCGGCAGCACGCTTTGGGAAAAGTTGGGAACGGCGGCCTTTTCGGCATTGGCTGCGGCTTACGTTGTCAGCGGCCTGCTGCTCGGCATCGGCGCGGTCGGCTCGAAAAAGCATAAGTCATCGGAGGCGCTCTCCGGTTTGGTCAAAGCCTTACGCGACCCCTACCTGATTCGCTTCGCACCCGCCTGGCTGGCCATCAATTCTATCGTCGGGCTATGGGTTGCCGGTTCGACGCTGCCGCTTCTGTTGACGCTTGAAGATCGACGCGGACAAGTCATCACCGGCTCGTTCGCCGGACAAGCTGGCAACATCGGTTATCTGTTGCTGGTTTATGCGCTGATCTTTGCGACCGGCGTGACGATTTGGAGCTTCTTCATCGCCCGCTTCACCCGCAAGCGCGTCTTCAATATCGCGCTCATCGCCATGTTTTTCGTCTGCGCGGGATTGTACGTTTACAACCATTCGCAGAGTTGGCCGCCGACTGCGCGTTATGCCTTACTGGCTGTGACCGCCATCGCCATCATGGTCGAAAGCGGGTTTACGCCTGCTGCGCTGGCGATGCTGGCTGATGTTGTCGGTGCGCAAGGCGGGCGCGGCGCGGCCATGGGAATTTACTCTGTCTTGCTCGGCGTCGGCGCGATCATCGGCTCGCTGCTGGCAGGAGTGTTGGGCGGTTGGTTTGCCGTTGACGGATTGATTTACGGGACGATGGGCATGGCAGTGATTGCCTTCATCACGGTTTCCTTCTTGCCAGACGCGCACAGCGGTGATACACCTCTCGAATCGAATTAACGCCGCAGTGGAATCGCAAGCTATCTCATACCGGTCGCGCAAGGAGGGGTTATGACTGTGCGGAGAATGGTTCTCGCTTCGTTCATGCTTTTTGTCAGCGTCGTCGGGCTCATTCCGAAGGCGAGTACGAATGGTTACACGCTGGAACAGGTCTTGAGCATCCCGTTTCCTTCGGAACTGATCGCCTCATCGCAAGGTGATAAAGTCGCTTGGGTCTTTGACGATCAAGGCAAACGCAATGTATGGATTGCCGAAGCGCCCGCGTTCAAAGGTCGTAGCCTGACGCGCTACAACGATGACGACGGTCAAGAGATTACCGAAATCCGCTTCTCTCCCGATGGCAATCTGCTTGCCTATGTGCGCGGCGGCCCACCCAACAATGAAGGCGACATCCCCAATCCGACCAGCCATCCGGCGGGTGCTAAGCAAGAGATTCACATCGCCAACACGCGCACCGGCGTGGTGACCAGGATTGCTGAAGGCATAAGCCCATTCTTTTCACCACGCGGCGAGCGCGTCATCTTTTTGCGCGACGATCATCTATGGTCTGCGCCGGTTATGGGCGGCGAAGCGAAGAAGCTGTTCGAAGTGCGTGGCGAAGTGCGTTCGCCCGCCTTCTCGCCGGACGGTTCGCAACTCGCCTTTGTGTCGGCGCGCGGCGATCACAGTTTCGTCGGCATCTATGAACCGGCGCAATCGCGCATACGGTTTCTTGATCCGAGTTTTGACCGCGATCTTGACCCGCGCTGGTCGCCCGATGGCAAACGCATCGCCTTCATCCGCGCGTTCAATGTCACGGACACGTTTGCCGCAGACAAAGAGCGGCTTGCTCCGTGGGCGATTCGCGTCGCCGATGTTCAAAGCGGCGCGAGCAAAGAAATCTGGCGTTCCGGCAACAGCGAAAGAGAGGCGCTGTCGCGGCGGTTGAATGACGATTCGTTGCAATGGGCGGCGGGTGATCGGTTGGTCTTTAATTCGGAGAAAGACGGCTGGTCGCACCTCTACGCTGTTTCGGCAACAGGCGGCGAGGTGACGCCGCTGACGCGTGGCGATTTCGAAGTGGAAGAGGTTAGCTGGTCGCCGGATCGCTCATTTCTCATCGTCGCCGCCAATGCTGGAGATATTAATCGCAGGCATCTGTGGAAGGTCAACGTCACGGGCGGCGAGCCGCAACCCATCACCAAAGGCGATGGCGTCGAGATGTATCCGGTCATGCTCGGCAAAGGCAAACAGATTGCCTTTCTCGCTTCGACGCATGAAGACCCGATGTTGCCCTATATCGCCAATGCCGACGGTTCGGGCCAACGCCAGCTTGCACCGCAAGTCTATCCCCGTGACTTTCCGCAGGCGCACATGATTAAACCGGAACCCGTCACCTTCAAAGCGGCTGATGGATTGGAGATTCACGGACAGTTGTTCAAAGCGCAAGGCGTGAGCGGCAAACGACCGGCAGTCATCTTTATGCACGGCGGGCCGCAACGACAGATGCTGCTTGGCTGGCATTATCTCTACTACTATCACAATGCCTATGGCTTCAATCAATATCTGGCAAGTCGCGGCTACACGGTTTTGTCGGTCAATTTTCGCAGCGGCATCGGCTATGGTCGTGCCTTTCGGGAAGCCAAACATCGCGGCGCGCGCGGCGCGTCGGAATATCAAGATATTGTTGCGGCGGGCAAATACTTACGTTTGCGCGATGACATTGACGCCAAGCGCATCGGCTTATGGGGCGGTTCTTACGGCGGCTATTTGACCGCCATGGGATTGGCGCGCGACTCCGATCTGTTCGCGGTTGGCGTAGACATTCACGGCGTACACGATTGGTCGGCGCGCGTCAGCCGGACGCCCGGCGCATCAAGCGAGTTGGTAAAGTTGAGCCGCGAGTCTTCGCCCATCGCTTCGGTGGATAAATGGAAGTCGCCGGTCTTATTGATTCACGGCGACGATGATCGCAACGTAGCCTTTTCGCAGACGGTTGATTTAATTCGGCGATTGCGGGATCGCGGCGTTGCGTTTGAGCAGATGGTCTTTCCCGACGACGTGCATGATTTTTTACGCCACGCGCATTGGCTGAAAATCTACCACGCTTCGGCGGACTTCTTCGACAAACACCTGCGCTGAGGAGAGCGCAAACGGGAGAGCCGTGAATCGCCCGCACCCTCGCCCACCAGCACAAATGATTCTTGCTGGTGAGCGAAGATGAAGGGCTGCCCTCCCGCACTTCGCGTCTATCGCATCAGGGGCGTCATATCCAACACGTAGGCCGTCTGATTGGCGGTTAGCACAAAGAGCGATTTGCCATCATCG
The DNA here is from genome assembly GCA_964468725.1 of uncultured Clostridia bacterium. GTDB lineage: Bacteria > Acidobacteriota > Blastocatellia > UBA7656 > UBA7656 > CAYXVU01. The sequence goes on along the minus strand of CAYXVU010000041.1, from coordinate 22,605 downwards.
CTGAATTGCGCCAGCGACACCGGGCTGGCGAAGGTAAAGGTGTCGCGCTTCTCCATGGTTTTGAGGTCATAGACAGTCACCTGACCGCGCTCATTTTCGACGCATAAGAGATTGGTAGCGGCGCTCAACGCCGCACGGTCGCCGAAGACCTTGCCTTTCTGCTCGCCGCTCGACAGTGAATAGATGAGCACGCGATTTTCCGAATCGAAGAAGACGACCCAATCTTTCGATGCAAAGACCTGTGCGATGCGAAACGACCCTTTGCCCGTTTCAATCAGCAGTTGGCCTAACCGATCCCCTGTGCGCGCATCGAGGACTTGCAAAAAGTAATCGCCCTCTTTCTCTTTCATCGCTGCCAGCCGTTGCGACAGCGCCGCATCGGCTTTGATTTCGGCCTTCGCCGCGTTGGCTGACACGGCCCATGACAGCACCATCGTAGCGTGCTGCGCCTGCACCCATATGCGCGGCGCTTCTTTGACAAATGGCTTCGACCACAGCACCTTGCCGGTGCGCACGTCTTGCATTTCGAGGATCACGTTTTGGCGATAATTGCCTCCCTCGTTCGCCGGTTTGGTGACGAGTAAAAACTGATCGAATTGCCGCGTGCTGGTTTCGGTGAGCGTATTGCCTTCCGACGCCTGTTTCGACCAGGTGTCCAGCCTGCCGATCATGCGCGGGGATTGTTCGAAGGGCGGAAAGACGCCGTAAAACGCGCCATCGCTGGCAAAGTGGCCGCCGCGAAAACCGCGCACATGAAAGATGCGCTCGCCTTTGACGACATCCCACACCGCGCCGCGCGTGCGTTCTGACACGGCCAGCCACTTGAAATCCGGTGACAAAGCGACAGCGCGCAACCGCGCCAGCGGATTGTGCGGCAACTCGACGACGGCGCTCGGCTCGTTGCTGTCCAAGTTGTAAATCCCCAACTCGCCATTGCGCCGTTCGGAGACGAAGGTTGTGCCGTAAACATCGAAGGCGGCCAGCTTGTTAGCTTTGAGAATCTTCTTCGTCGAAATGTCAAACAAACCAACGGGGTAATTGACAATCGGACGCAACAACAGAAAGTTGCTGTTTGTGGCCGCCGTGACATCGGTTCTACCGAGCGTCAGGTTTTCAATCACCTGACCATCGGGAAACGAGGCGAGCGCCGATTTTTTATAATCGCTGCGATCAATGCCGACAATGCGATTCGAGGCGGTGAAGGTAAAGCCGCCACTCATCAACCTCTTCAGCGGCCCGCGCAAGGAGACGTTCTGTCGGGTCGTCAGATCGAAAGCGATAGCGTTATCTTCGCGTGCCAACCCTCCGAGGGCGCTGAAATAGGTGGTGCGCGCACCCGCAGCGAAATAGCGCCCTTCGGGTGAAAATTCCATGTTGATCCAATTCACTTCATCGCGAATGCCTTCCTCTTCGTTGGTCAGACTGAAGAGACTGGTCAACAGCAAGTCTGTGAGACTGGGCAGATAGAAACTCTTCTTCTGCAAAATCGCCGCGCCCGTCGCAACATCGTAAAGATTCAGGTCGAGACTGGCATCCAAACAGGCCATGATTTTGCCATCGGGCGAGAGTTGCGTCTGAATGCAAGGCGTGCGAATGAACGGCTCGTGAGCGGTCTTGAGTTTCTGATCGGCCAGCGACCAGATTTCGACGCGCAGACCGGCGGTGGAGAACAACAACTCTTTCGAATCGGGAGAGAAGTGCGCGCGACCGGCCTCCGGCGCATCAATGCGAAAGAGAAAAGCAAAGGGTTGGCGCGTCAGGATGTTGATGCCCGTGTCATCTTGCGCCAGAACGTATTTGCCATCGAGGCTGAAACGCAGATGAGTCAACTCGCCGCGTAAAGGGGGTTGCAACTCGATCTTCGACTTGACGCCGCGCAACTCTTCTTTGCGCGCGACTCCCGAATAGGCAATCACCGCCGATTGCCATTTTTGATAATCGTCAGCCTGCCCGGTTTTGCGCGCTTCGATACAGGAGGCGGGCAAGCTGGCAAGGTTACGAATCAAATCGCGCAAGCGTTTCGAGTCGGGGCTGGTCGCGCCGAAGAGGTCAGAGAAAAAGTTGCCGGTCTTGCCTTTGGTGTCCGCTAGCCGGTCAAAGAAACGCACAAAGGCATTGGGGTCGTATCCGGCTGCCGCCACCGCATAGATGCCGATTTGATCGGCGACGCCTTGATCCCTGTCTTCATGGCGATTCAGTTTTTCGAAGGCTTTCGGTTTACGAGCAGCGTTTTCGACCAGTTGATTATACTTTTCAAAGATGTCGCGCCGGTCGGTGACTTGAGTGACGCTAAGCACCTCGCGAAAGAGGCGTGTCATGTCTGACGAGTTATGGCGGGCAACCAAATGCCCAAGCTCGTGACCGATGACGCCTGCCAACTCATCTTCGTTTTGCGCAAAGGCAACCAGCTTGCGCGAGATGTAGACGCGCCCGCCGGGCAAAGCAAAGGCATTGGCGGACGGAATGTCTACCAGAAAGAATTGGAATCGCGTTTTTGTCGTCGGCAGGTGTTTGACCAAACGTTCGCCGATGCGTTTGATATAGCCGGTCACTTCGTCATCGGTGATGACGCGAAAATCTTTTTGAATATGTTCGGCGACAGCATCGCCGAGGTGCATCTCCTGCTCTTCGGTAAAGATATTTTGTCCGCTTGCGAAGATCGGAGAAGGCGGTTGACAGGGTTGTTGCGGGTATCCCTTGGCGATCAAAGAATACACCATCACGAAAGCAAGCAGCATGAGCACACGACGCATGTCTCATCCTCCCGTCCGGATATTCATTCGATCCCCTACGCGCTGAAAATATCGAACACAAAAGTTTGATTCCCGCATCCCGCCCTGCCCGACAAGAAGGGGTTACTGCGATTGTAGCGAATCACCAATTATTTGCCACGCGGATTCCAATCGCCGCGCGCCACCGGCGGAATGTAGGAATCCAATCCCTCGGGTTCGAATTCGATCACTCGCCCTTGTTCAGCGCTCAGATAAGCCGTCATCAACAGCTTGGTCACTTCCAGCCCATCATGAAAACTCTCTTCCGGCTGCTGGCCATCGAGGAAGCAGCGGACGAAGTAGCGGTTCTCGCCTTCATAGCCGTACTCCGCCGTTTCATTGCCGACGACCGGCATCATGCCCTGTTCGGCGTTCTGTTTCTCGACCAAATCTTCGCCCGCTTCGCCCTGTACCTTGCGACTGAAGAAGACGCGCAGCCCGCTGTCGAGCGAGTTCATCGCCAGCGAATACTCCGGCCCTAATAGCTCCATGCTCAGTCGAAGCCCCGGCCCCACGTAACTCCACGAAGTGGTGACTTCGGCGACCAGCGGATTGCCCTTCTCATCAACGTAATCAATCAGGGCGCGCGCGAAGTCTTCGGCAGGACGACGCCCATAATCCACCTCTGCGCCCATCATCTCTTTGAGCAGGCGCACATACTCCGGTCGGCTCCATTTGAGCGAAGCGATCTGCGCCGAAACCTTCGTCGGGCGAATGCTGGCGCGCGGCGCGCCGGGGCGGGTCAGCAAGAAGCGCGCGACTTCGATGGAATGGCACATCATATCGTTGAGTACGCCGCCGCCTTGCAACTCGCCTTGCCAAAACCAAGGCATGTGCGGGCCGCTGTGTTCTTCGGCAGCGCGCGCCAAATAGGGGCGACCGGTGAGCGCCGCGGCGCGCGACCAGACGATGTGGCGACCGCGCTCGACGCCGGGAGAGAAGAGTTGATCTTCGAGGTAGCCGTGCAGCACGCCAAGGCGTTCGACAATTTCGACCATCCGTTTGGCTTCCGCCACATTGCGCGCCAGCGGTTTTTCGCAGGCGAGGCCGACGAGCTCGCCTTTGCCGGATTCAATGGTATGCGCGATCTCTTCCAGATTGGCGATGCGAACGTGATTCGGCCCGCACATCCACAGCGCATCAATGTCGGGAGAAGCGACCATCTCGGCGATGGAATTGAAGGGCTGCGCTTCCCCGACGCGCAAACGACGAGCCAGCGCCGCTGCTTCTTCGGCGTGTGCGCGATTGGGGCTCCACACGCCGAGCACATCGGCATCGCGTACCGCTTGCCATGAGTGGATGTGAAACCGCGTAATGAACCCGCTGCCAATGAAACCGACGCCGAGCCGTTTTTTTGCCATATTCGATTCCTTCTCTGTTGGTATGATGAAGTGCAAAGTCGGACGCGGATGAACACCGATGAAACGGATTGATGCGGATATGACTATGACTAACCAATCCGTAAGCCTCCGCCCAATCCGAGTCTATCCGGGCTCTCTCTATGCGCGCTTGCTGCTGAGTTGTCGGCGTCAATGACCGGCTCTGTTTTGCTCTTTATCGCTGTTCGTCTGCGTGACCGATTACAGAGCGCCGTCTTTCCAACGCCCCCAGATGGCCAACGTCAACCCGGCGGCTTGGATGTTGACAAATAGAGTTTCGCCGTCAGGGGTGAAGGTTGCACCGGCAAACTCGATGGCTTCGAAACCGGGCACGATGTTTTTAGCGAAATCGAAGATACGCCCGTCTTTGGTCAGACCGCGCAGATAATTATCTTCCCTGCCGTCTTCGCACAATACCAAACCGCCGCGCGGGCTGACGGTGAGGTTGTCGGGCATATCCAAAACCGCTCGGTCAGTAGATTGATAGAGCAAAGTCAATTCGCCTTCGTTCTTGCCGCGCGGTTGATACTCCCATACCTGACCGAGCCGATTATCGCCGCCGCTCGTCGCCGTGAAATAGATGCGTTGGTTGCCATAACAGCACCCTTCCAACCGCGCGAAGGCTGCGCCGCCCGCCGCTTGCCCTTGTTTGAAGACCGCTAGCGGGCTGGTTTCGGTTTCGGCGGGGTCGGGGTTCGGTATTTCTACCCAAACGACGGGCAAGCGTTGTTTGATGCTCTGTCCGGTGCGCGTATCGTACTGTGGCTTGTCTTTGATGGCGAGCATCTGCAAGCGTCCACCTTCGGCGAGGCGGTTCTTACGCTGCGGGAGAAAGCGATAGAAGCCCGCCGGATTATTATCTTCGGTTTCATAGACGATGCCGGTTTTCGGGTCAACGGCGATGGCTTCGTGAACGAATCGCCCCATCGCTTTGAGCGGAACCGGCGGCGCGGGCGCATTTGAGAATGCGGGCACTTCAAAGCAATAGCCGTGCGGCTGCGAAAAGCCGCCATACTCTTGCCCGGTCGCGGTCTTGGCTTTCGTCGTGCCGAGCGTAGTCTCTTCGCAACTCACCCACGACCCCCACGGGGTTGGGCCGCCCGCGCAATTTTGCAGCGTGCCGCTCAGGCTGACAAAGTCTTTAATCACTTCACGAGTCTGTGGATTGATGATTAACGTCGTCGTTCCTCCGGCGGCCATCTTGTCATAGGCGAACTCCCGATTGCCGAAGGCGATGTCCGGTTTGCCGAGCCGGTTATTGATTTCGTGATTGCGGACGATACGCAACTCTCCTTTGGAAACGAAGGTCGCCATCCCATCATGAGCGATGGGGGTGCGAAAGCTATCGCTCATCGGAGAACCGGCTTTGCCGATGACCGTATAGTGAAAGCCTTCGGGCAGAGCCAAAAAGGTATCGCCGGTGTTCATCGCTTTGGTTGGCACGAGCGTCCCATAAGCGCCGTTGCCGGATTGGGCATAGGCAAGCCCCGCGCCGCTCAGCGCGCGCTCTTGAAAAGCGAGCAGCCCTTGAAACATCAAGCCGCCGCTGGCGAGCGCCGCATTCCGCAAGAAGCGTCTGCGCGTCATTGAGTACCGCATGTGTCCTCCGCAGAGAAGAGAATTTGACAACGCCTACATGACTATCATTTTTTTTGTGCAGCGTGCCATCGGAAAAGGGCGGCGGATTGAGAGGTTCACCTTGAAATGGCTGGCAACGTCAAGTAGTATGCCGCCGCTTTTGGTCACGCCCGTTTGTCGAAATCAAAATCGGAGGAGGCAGGATGAGCGAAACGCGCCGTGAGGCTAAAGGGTCGGCTGTGCTGTTGATGGCCATCGCTTTTTTCGGAATCTTCGTCTACGGCATGTTGACTGCTTTGCCGGGTACGGTCTTGCCGAAACTCGAACGCGATCAGTTTTTGCCCAATGATGCCGTAGTCGGCAACTTTCTGTTGATTAACGCCATCGGCGCGGTACTCTCCTATCTGGTTAGCGGCCCCGTCATTGATCGCATCGGCAAGAAATTCGCCCTTGTCGCGGGCGGCGCAACCGTCATCGCTGCAATGGTCGGAATGGGATTGGTGGTCACGCGCATTGAACCGGCGGCGGCGGCGTTGTGGCTCTTTGTCTGCTCACTGGTTTTAGGGCTTGGCGCGAATGCCATCGTCAGTTCCGGCCATGCATTGGTGGCCGATGTCGCGGCGTCGTGGCGCAACTCTGCGCTCAACTTGTTAGATGTCTGTTTCGGACTTGGACTCTTAACCTTGCCGTTAATAGCCGTGCGGTTACAACAGCGAGGCGGATTGGGTTTGATCTTCTGGACGCTGGCGGGGGCAACGGCGGCGCTGGCATTGCTGGCGATTGCACAACGGTTCCCTTTGCCCACTCACCCGGAGTCGTTTCCCATCAGCGATACCAAAGAGCTATTCAAAAGCGCGTCCTTCTGGCTGTTAGCCATCGCCCTGTTTATGTATGTCGGCGCGGAGGTCGCCGTCGGCAAATGGATCGTCACCTACTTGCAACGCGACGTGCAGTTGCTGGCTGCCTCCGGCGTTGACGCCAGCCATCTGCAAGAGATGGCGCGCACGAACCCGCAAGCTGTCAGCACCTTTTTTGAACAAGACCCGCAAGGCGTGGCCATCGCAGACTTCGGATTACAGACGTTGGCCTTGTTTGGTTTCGCCTTGTTGATTGGCCGCTTGGTATCGAGCTTTTTACTCGGCGTGGCGAAAATGAATACCTTCATTTTGCTCACCATCGGCTCAGCGATTTCAGCAGTCGGACTCGCCATCGCCGTGACCGCCAATAGCCCCGCAGCCGTGCAGTGGGCAATCGCTCTGACGGGCTTCAGTATGGGACCCATCTTCCCGACTTCGGTAGGATTGGCGTCGGTGATTGCGCCGCGCATTGCGGGAACGGCGATGAGTTTGGTGATGGGTGTGGGCTTTGCGGGGCTCTTATTGATACCGCCCGCTGTCGGCTATATCTCCAACGCCGTCGGCGGCGAAGCGGGAGATATTCGCCAAGGCTTGTTCATCGTCCTCGCTGCCGCCCTCGTCATGGCAATCTTTCACTTGATTCTGGCTCTGCGTGAGCGCAGGCAAAGCCGGTAGAGTTGCTCTATATCAACTCGGTCTGGCCGGGAATCGCCACCGCAGGCGTCGGCATCTCTCCCCACGCCAGCTTTGCAGGTACGAGATTCTCTTGCGTATTCAACGCCTGCTCCCAAGTCACCAGCTTGCCTGTGTAAGCCGACATCCTGCCCATAATCGCTGTCAGCGTGCTTTGGGCAACCGTCTTGAGTTCGTTTATCGGCTTGCCTGCACGGATGCTGGCAATCAAATCGGTGTGTTCTTGTACATAGGGATTTTTTTCTTCTTCGCGGAAACGCCAAGCGTTCGCGCCGGTGATCTGATAGCGATTGACCTGACAACTGCCTTTCGTACCTACCAACGCTTCGGAAACGTTTTGCGTCGTGCCTACCTGTTGGCGACACATGCTCATCAAGTGCATGCCGCTTTCATATTCGTAATCTACGGCAAAGTGGTCGAAGATGTGGCCATAAACAGCATCGGTGCGCGCTTGTCTGCCGCCCAGAGCGACAGCGTTTACGGGATGCGCGTTCATCGCCCAGTTGACGACATCAAGGTTGTGAACATGCTGCTCGACGATATGATCGCCTGATAGCCAGGTGAAGTAGAGCCAGTTGCGCATCTGCCATTCGAGTCCCGACCAATCGGCTTGCGGGTCGCGTTTCCACAAGCCGCCTTGATTCCAATAACAGCGCGCGGCAACCACTTCGCCAATCGCGCCCTCGTGAATGCGCTTCAGGGTTTCGAGGTAGCCTTGTTGATGGCGGCGTTGTGTGCCTGCGGCGATGGCCAGCCCATTGGCTTTGGCCTGCTCGTAGGCTTCGAGCACAGTGCGAATGCCTGTGCCATCAACGGCGACGGGCTTTTCGGTGAAGATATTTTTGCCTGCGGCGATGGCCGCTTTCAAATGTTGCGGGCGAAAGCCGGGCGGGGTGGCAAGGATGATGTAATTGGCATCACTAGCAATGACGTTTTCAAACGCATTGAGGCCGGTGAAGCAGCGACTTTCGGGCACGTCCATCTTGTCTGCGAACTTTTCGAGCAAACCTTTGCGGCTCTCTTCGAGGCGATCTTTGAAGGCATCGCCCATGGCTACGAGTTTGACGCCTTCGGCGGCTTCGAAGACATTTGCGACAGCTCCCGTGCCGCGCCCGCCGCAACCGATCAGCCCGACTTTGATTGTGTCATTGCCTGCGGCATAGGCGCCGGGTATGACGTTGAAGTTTGTTGCCAGCGTTGACCCGATGGCGGCAGCCGTCGTGGTCTTCACAAACTCTCTGCGTGATGATTTGCGTTCTGCGCTCATGGCTGATCTCCTTCCGGCGGCGGCTTTCTCTTCGTAATCTGCGTTGCATCTTATATCAAAAAGGAGCAGATACGAATCTCGATCAGGCATAGACAAGAGATAAAAGATGGTTGTCGGGCTGGCGACTTCTTATGTGAATGAGTGAGGGTCAAGCAGACAAAGAAAGGCGTGTTGGTCTGTCGTGTCCCAATGGATCGGGTCGAGTCCGAGACGCGCGGCGATTTGTCTGAGCAGCCTGCGAATCTCGATCAAATGTCTTCGATTGAGACGCAATCTTCCTTCTGTGTACTCGCCCGCTTTGGTGATCGGCGTCCATGTGCCGTCAGCCTCTTCGCGGAAATGTTTAGAGAAGTTTTCTTTGCAAGGGTCAACAAACCGATAGCCGCGTTTGCGAAGTCGGTTGTTCGGCCATCGCTGTCCTTTGGTGTGATTGCAGACGTGACAGGAGTAATAGAGGTTGTAGAAATCGTTGTGTTTACTGGCAAACTCCGGCAGAGATTTCGGGCGAAAGTGATCAAGCTCAAAGTTGTTTTTACCTGCCGCGAGAGTTTCGTGTAGCAGACAATAGGCACAGCACTCGCGGAAATCTTCGCGCACGAGTTCTCTGTATTTCGTATAGTCCGTCTCTTCAGGAGGAGCGGGTTTTCGGCGAACGAAGATCGGCATTCAATCAGCTTCCGTCAGTTATTTTGCTCGGTCAGCAGCCAACTCATCGCGGACTTGCTTGAGTTGTTCAATGATTTCCTTATACACAGGAGATTCGATTTCATCCAAGATTTTTTCTAGGAGCAGAAGCTCCTGCTGCTCATTTGGCGATAAGTTGTGGCCAAATTTTTTATCAATCAACTCGGCGTACCTTTCTCTAGCCGGATCGAAGAATTGATTGATTACTGATTCATACAAAAGGTCGAATGAAGCCACTTGCCCATACTGAATGACGGCTTCAAACAAGCCGCTTTGCCCAAGCGCTTCAGCATCTGCCGCTTGCACTATGTCTTCGGCAGTACTAATCAGAACCTCGCCCAGATGTTGGTTTTTAATTTTGTTTAGCTTATTACGCATTCTGACCAAACCCTATCACAAGAGAGAAGGAGAAGTAACTCGCTGCCGTGCAAGCTGGCGGCAGCAAACCGACAACCGGCTACGGGCTCTGTTTGGTGACTTTCGATTTCAAGCCGCGCAAATTCTCTTGCTCGTTGAGGGCACGAACGACGCGAAAGCCGACGAAGGTTGCGTCCGTCAGCCACCAGATGCTTTGCGGGCTTTGCGGATCGCGGCGATTCCATTCTTTCTTTGAGCCGCGTCGCGCGGCGCAGCGCAATCGCCTCGCTTCGTCGTCCCACGAGCCGCCGCGCGCGACGTGCGGGAAACGTCTCTCGCTCGGCAACCGCACCGGCGAATGGGCGACGCCGGAGGTGAGCGTCGCGTAAAAATCTTTGTCGTAATGATCGAGGCACCACTCCGCCACATTGCCATGCATATCGTACAAGCCCCAGGCGTTGGCGCGCTTTTTGCCGACCGCGTGCGGCGCACCATCGGAGTTGTCGAGATACCAGGCCTGCTCTTTGAGTTTGGTCGCATCGTCGCCGAATGAGTAAGCCGATTGTGCATCGGCGCGACAAGCATACTCCCATTCGGCTTCGGTGGGCAGGCGGTACAGCTTGCCGGTTTTGGCCGAAAGCCAGCGACAAAACTCCATCGCCGCGTGATGCGAGATGCTGATGACCGGCTGCTGACCTTTGCCGTAGCCAAATGATTCGTCGGCATACGGCGGCGTCGGGCGGGTCACCGCATCAACCCCTGCGGGAAGAGGTGATGGCGTTCTTTCCCTTTTCAAATCGAGGCTGAAGGCAAACCGATCATACAAATCCCAAGTGATCTCCGTTGTACTCATCCAGAACGGTCGCAGGGCGACTTGGTGTTGAGGCGCTTCGTCCTCTGCGCGACCGGGTTCGGTTGTCGGGCTGCCCATTGTGAATGTGCCTGCCGGAATCGGCGTCATCTGAAGCGAGACGCCCGCAACGGTTTCGACATAGGCTTTCATCTCGGCTGCGGGGGGGGAGGATTGTGCACCGCTCATTGGTTGCGCGAACCCCTGTGCGAGCAGTGAGACGCAAGCGAGCAGGAAGGCAATCATCGTGCGGGCGGAGCCAACCAACCCGTTTCGCCTGCCCCTGTGCAGCCCTTTCGTCTTCCGCGCCTCAGTGGTGAAGACCGGTTCCAAGCCGCTTACTGAGAATTGCATACGCTCTCTTCCCATCGGTCGAAGGCGTGAGCCGTTGATTCGTGAGTTGCCCTTTTTTCCAGCCCTTCAAATACGACAACGCGAAGGGCGTGCGATGAAGAGTCGGATGATTGCTATCGGTCTTCGCATCTGGGCGACAAGTTTTATCGCCGATTGAATGATGCTATAGTCCGCCCGATTGATTCGCAGAGGTCTGATATGTTCTCCGCTCATCCGTCAACCTGCATCGCCTGTCTACTGCTGTGTCTGCTGGCCGAAGGCTTTGCGAAGCCCTCGGCGCTGCGGCGATTCGAATATCATCAGCCGCATATGGGCACAGAGTTTCGCATCGTGCTGTATTCGATGGATTCGCAGACGGCTGATCGCGCTGCCCAAGCGGCATTGGCTCGCGTCGCGCGGCTCGATGCTACCATGAGCGATTACAACGAAACCAGCGAGTTGAATCGCTTGTGTCGCACCGGCGCAGGCCGTTGGGTGAAGGTCAGCCCTGATCTATTTCGCGCGCTGGCTTTAGGGCAGCAGATCGCTCGCCAAACACACGGCGCGTTCGATGTGACAGTGGGGCAGCTTTCTCGGTTGTGGCGACGTGCGCGACGCACAGGCACGCTGCCCGATTCGGATAGACTGGCACAGGCGCTCGCGCTCACCGGCTATGACCATGTGCGGCTTGATCCCTCGACATGCGCGGTCAGACTCTCAACTGAGGGCGTGCAACTTGATCTCGGCGGGATTGCGAAAGGGTACGCAGCGGATGAAGCGATGAAGGTGCTTCGCCGCTATGGGATTGGCCGCGCCCTGATCGCTGCGGGCGGCGACATTCGTGTCAGCGCCGCACCGCCCGCACAACGCGGCTGGACAATCGAAGTCGCTGCGCCACCCTTGAGTCTGCAAGGAACAACGCGATTGGTGTTAGCGCATGCAGCGGTTTCGACTTCGGGGGAGGCCGAGCAGTTTGTCGAAATCGAGGGCGTGCGCTATTCGCACATCGTCAATCCGAAGACCGGAGTCGGACTGATCGAACCCATCAGCGTCACAGTCGTTGCTCCGTATAGCGTCTTGGCCGACGCGTATGCGACGGCTGTCAGCGTGTTGGGTGTTGACGCAGGCTTGCGCGTCATTGAGCGGAAAAAAGATTTTGCGGCATTGATAATTCGCCGCGAAGCGGGTAGCTTTCGCGCGGTCGCTTCCGAGCGTTGGCACAAATTGCCGAAGCTCGAATCGCCAGAACGCAAACCCGACGGAGACCGAGATGAACGACAAAACGACGCGACGAAGTTTTTTAGCTGGCGCGGGTGTGAGTTGGTTCAGCTTGCCGAGTGCGGTTGGCGCAATGTCGGACGCCGTAGACGCGCCGCGCGTACCAGCTCCGAAGGGTGCGCAGATGTTGTTCGATGGCCGTGATTTGTCAGGGTGGCTCTCGACCAACGGCGGCGCGGCAAAGTGGAGAGTTCGAAACGGCTACATGGAAGTCGCAGCCGATAGCGGCAACATCTACACCAACAAGACCTTCGGCGATTTTCAACTGCACGTCGAGTTTTGGCTGCCGGTGATGGCCAATGCCACAGGGCAAGCGCGCGCCAACAGCGGCGTATATTTGCAAGGGCGCTACGAAGTGCAGGTGCTCGATTCCTACGGGTTGCAATCGAAAGACAGCGACTGCGGCGGCGTCTACAGCATTGCGCCGCCGTTAGTGAATGCTTGCAAAAAACCGGGGCGATGGCAGACCTATGATTTTGCCTTTCGCGCTGCGCGGGTGAACGCGCAAGGCGCGGCCACAGAGAAAGCGCGGGTCACGGTTCTGCATAACGGGCTGATGATTCATAACAACCTCGAACTGCCGCACGCCACGCCGGGAGGACTCGACGAAGAGATCGGCAAACCCGGGCCTATCTTTTTGCAGGATCATCACAACCCTGTGCGCTATCGCAATATCTGGATTATCCCTAGTCGCGGGTAACCGGCGCACTCGATCTGCGCCACTTGCGTAATCCGGCGAGGCTGTCGCTTGCGGGGCTTGCTCCGCTTTGGCCTGGGGCATCGCTCAAAATCCGCTTTCGCAGGTTCAGAAATGCCATGACACTTTTCAAAACCCGCGCTTTTGTCGGCGTGAGCGATTTGATTATCAAATCGGTAATTCAAGGCGAGGGCGTAGTGTCACGATAGATTTGATCACAAAATTTAAGAGGCGCAGACTTGATTGCGTATTCTTCAATCAGATTGCTCGCCGTGATTTCGCCTTCGGAGTCGTGCCGGGGGAAGTGTGCGCTCTTACACTGTCATGACGTTTCCGATCTGCCGTTTCCCGAATTTGAGCGATGCCTCCGTTAAGAATCGCGTTTATTTGCCCTACAAGGTTTTTTGAGTATCCAACTCCAACAGCGCTGCAAACTCTTCACCACGGTCAAGCGCGACGGCAGCGCGGACCATGAAAAAAACTATTGTGAGTATAAGACGAGCATGGTAAACCTCGCCGTGATGATAAATAAGAGAGAAGAGATTGCGAGACGGTTCGATGACACGCGGATTGGCGGCATTCTGAATGCTTTCGCCCTGGGCGCTTTGATCGGCTCTGCGTTCTTCGCGGCAGGCGTAGGTTACTCCATCCACAGCGGCAGTAAAAGCGCCATGCAGGTCGGGTTATTGCTGCACGCCATCGTCACCATCAGCATCAGCATCATCAAAGGCCGGATGAATCTCATCAAGATTCAAGCCCTGAAATCCTCAGTCAATCACCAGCTTGCCGCGCACGATCAGCGGATAGAATAGACGAAGAAGAAAATCGCTCAGAATCTCAGCATCGTGAACCGCTATGCCCGCCAACATCTGGGATTCGGTCTTTCGCAATCCGTTGCCGACTTCTGACGCGGGGCGCGCGGCTACGAGCTTTACCAACTTCTTCCTGCACCTGCACCCGGTCAAGGTCAATTGCCACACCCTCAAAGCGACCTATACGGTGGGGCTTGGCCTGATCTCGTTTTTTCTCTTCCTGATTTTGATCGTGACCGGCGTGCTGCTGATGTTTTACTACGTGCCGTCAACGACGCAAGCCTATGACCGCAGGCTCGACCTCAGAGACACGGTAGCCTTCGGCACGTTCCTTCGCAATATGCATCGTTGGTCGGCGCACGGCATGGTGGCGGCGGTCTTTTTGCATATGTGCCGCGTCTTTTTTACCGGCTCATACAAAAAGCCGCGCGAGTTCAACTGGGTCATCGGTGTGGCCTTATTTTTATTGACGCTGTTTTCCAGCTTCACTGGCTACCTTTTGCCGTGGGATCAACTGGCCTTCTGGGCGATCACCGTCGGCTCTGCCATTGCCGGGTACGCGCCGCTCATCGGCAAAGAGGTGCAGTTTCTCTTGCTCAGCGATACGACGGTCGGACAAGAAGCCTTGCTGCGCTTCTATGTTCTGCACGTTGCCGTGCTGCCGCTCGCCATCACCTTGCTCATCGCCATTCACTTCTGGCGTATTCGCTGCGCCGGTCTCTCTGCCGCCGGTGCGCGGACAGGCTTCCCAACTTTTTGCGGCTATGGTAGGGTGATGGCAGCCCGGTTTATCCAGCAAATATCAGTCGCACAGACAACCCGTCCAGTGACTCTTTTGCATCAATCTCAGGAGGAATCATGACACGCATCTTAAAAGGATGGTTCTCGATTTCGCTTCTCGTTCTGTTGATCTTGACTTCGTTGGGCGCATTCACCGGCGATGCATCTGTGAAGGGTAGTAACTGGTCGCAGTGGCGCGGGTCGAATAGCTCCGGCGTTTCCGACGAAGGCAGTCTGCCCGGCGAATGGAGCGAGAATAAAAACCTGCGTTGGAAAACGCCCATCAGCGGGCGCGGCCACTCCTCGCCCATCGTCTGGGGCAATCGCATCTTTCTGACTTCCGACCTCGAAGGCGAAGTGGTTGCTGGAGCGAAAGCCGTCGAACACAAGATCGAAGGCCAAATCTTCGTGCATCCCGATAGCGTCGGAGCAGACCGCAAGCACACTTTCAAAGTCTTCTGCGTTGATCGCAACACCGGCAAGCTGCTTTGGGAGCGCACCGCCTACGAAGGTACGGTCTATGACGGGCGCCATCGCAAAGGCGATTATGCCGCGCCGACTCCCGCGACCGACGGGACGCATGTCTATGTCTGGTTTGGCGGGGAAGGCGACGGACTCTATTGCTATGATGTCAACGGCAAGCTTGTCTGGAAGACGGCGGTTGGAAAGGTTGCCAACGTCGGCATGGGGCCAGGCGCTTCTCCCGTCTTGTTTGAGAATCTGGTGATTTTGCAGTGCGACGAAGACGAAGGCGTGAAGTCTTTCATCGTTGCAGTGGATAAAAAGAGCGGCAAAGAGGTTTGGCGCACGCCGCGCAAAGTGCAAGCCAGTTGGGCAACCCCGCTGTTAGTGAAAGCGGCAACGCGCACGGAATTGGTCACGAGCGGCTTCGAGCAAGTCATCGCCTATGACCCGAAGACCGGCAAAGAGTTGTGGCAGACGAAAGGACTCAACAGCAATGCCATCCCAACGCCGGTGGCGGGCGGCGGCCTGGTGTTTGTTGCCGCAGGCTTCCCGGAAAAGCGGGTGCTGGCAATTCGCGTGGGCGGGTCGGGCGATTTGACCGGCAGTCAGAACCTCGCCTGGATGTATGAGAAGGGCACGGCATATGTTCCCTCGCCGATTCTCTATGGCGACTATCTCTATCTGACGACGGATCGCGGGATTCTCACCTGTCTGGAAGCGAAGACCGGCAAGGTGATGTATGAAGGCGGGCGCATTCCGATTCCGGCAACCTTCACGGCTTCACCGATTGCCTTCGATGGCAAGATTCTGTTGACCAGCGAAGATGGCGACACCTTTGTGATTAAGGCGGGAGCCAAGCATGAAGTGTTGGCGACCAACTCGGTCGGCGAGCCGGTTTATGCATCGCCTGCGGTGTCGGATGGGATGATCTTCATTCGCGGCGAAAAACATCTCTACTGCATCGGCAGCACAAAGTAGGAGGAAGGAATTATGAAGGGGATAGGTCTAACGCGCCTGACGATGTTGCTGATATTGTTGGCCGGTGTAACGCTGGCGGCGGACAAACCGAACTTCAGCGGGACGTGGGCGCTCGATAAAGCGCGCAGCTTCAATAACCCGCCGGGTTTCGATCAGACGATGACCATCGCACAGAAGGAAGATGAGGTGAAGATGGAAGGCAAAATCGTCACCCCGCAGCGCGAAACGCCGGTCAATGAGACCTGGTTGCTGGATGGTAAGGAACGCGACTTCACGCCGCCCGCTCCGCCGGGTGCAACCGGAAAGCGCAAAATCTATTGGACGCCCGGCCACCGCAGCATCGTTGTGGAGGATGAGACGACCTCGAATACGCCCAACGGCACTGTGACGCAACGCACGACGAGAAAATACACCTTGTCAGCCGATGGCGCGACGTTGACTCTTGATCTCTACCTCGATACGCCGCGAGGGATGTTCGAAGCGAAACGAATCTTTACCAAAAAAGGTTGAATCGAGAAGAGGGAGCACGGATGGGCGGTAAGCAGCGGTCGGGTCTGTCGCTTGCTCATCCGTAGCACTCCCGACTCAAGTGGGGATTCGAAACCCGCTATGTCGGCGGTTAAATTCGCCGCGGCAGAGGCGGAGAATCGAGACCGGCGCCAATGCCGCTATTGGCCAGCGCGCCGGTCAAATCGAGCGCCGCGCGGTGAATCTTCTCGTCCGCTTCGGCGGGAGTCGCTGCAGAGGCGGAGAGTAGAATGCGAAACTTCACATCTTTGCCGAAACGGCTGGCTAACGATTTTAAATAGACATCGGTGTGGGCGGCTGCTACTTGACGAAGCGCCGGAGCCAACAGCGATTCGTCATTGCATTCGACAATCAACTCGCGTTCGCGGTAACAGCCATAACCGAAAATCTCGCCCAGCAAAGGTTGCAGCGAACCTTCGACAATGCCCTTCAACTCCGCAGGCACGCCGGGTAGGGCAATCACCCGGCTGCTGGCGATCACCAGCGCCATTGCAGGAGCCGCGCCGACCGGATTTTCCAGCGCCTGCGCGCCGAGCGGAAAGCGCGCCATCTTCAAACGCGCTTCATTCATCAGCGCACTCGCCACATAGCCCTGTGCCGCAAGTTCCCGATACTTGCGCTCAACAAAAGCTTTCGCCTCTGCCTGGAGGATCAACGACAAGCCGCCCGCTTCCGCAATGGCGGCAAGCGTCAAATCGTCATCGGTTGGCCCCAATCCGCCGCAGGTCAAGATCAGATCGGCGCGACGGGCTATCGAAGCGCGAATCTCATCGGCAATCGCTTCGATTTCGTCGCGCACGACGGCAATATGTCGCACCCGCCCGCCCATGCCGCGCACCACGCGGCAGAGATAATTCGAATTCGTATCTTGTACCAATCCGAGCAACACCTCATTGCCGATGGCGATGATCTCGACGGTGATCACAATGCCTTATAGGGTACAGGGTAGAAAAGGGAGGGGCAAGCAACGCCACTGCGGAACTACGAGGGTTTCGGGTTCACCATCAGAAGAGTGCGGAAAACCGATTAATAGATAAGCCGATCTGCTCAACCGCCAGTCTGATGGCTTGCCGATTCGGCTCTGCCTCCTGACGGGTGAATTCTTATCGAGCGGGCATCTTTTCGAGCCTCTCAAATCTCAAAGCCAGTGCAGAGAGAAGCAGTGGGGCTAGCGAAGTTCGCGCTGTTCGTCAGCGTCTTCATATCAAAATCCGATGGGAGAGGAGCAGAGATGAATCGAAATCGTCTTCTTCTTGGCGTGTGCGTTGCTCTCATGTCTGTCGCATTGACCGGCTGCCCGGAGCGCAAGAAAATTTCCGACATCACCCGCGATCCGGGTCGCTATCAGGACAAAGAAGTCACCATCGTAGGCCGCGTCACACGCTCTTATGGCGCGATGGGCTATGGCATATTCGAAGTGGATGATGGCACAGGCCGCATGTGGGTGGCGACCGACAAGTATGGAGTGCCGAGCCGTGATGCCGTGATTGGCGTCAGCGGCAGAGTCACCGCTGGCGTGACCTACAATGGCAGAAACTACGGAACCGGAATGGTCGAAACCAAACGCCGCACTCGCAAAGACGAATAAGTGAAGTTGACTCCCCGTGTGCAGTCTTCCTGATGTCTTCGCAATCGTTCGCAAGAAGCGAAGACATCAGGTCCCCTCTCCTTTCTTGCTCAATCCGCCGCTGCTCGGGCAGTGTGCGGTTCTAAGAGTTTGTAGCCTTCCGACCGCGCGACGTAGGTCGCCGCCGTAATGTCGCCGGTGACATTGAGCGTCGTGCGGCACATATCCAAAATCCGATCCACGCCTAAGATGATGGCGATCAACGAAGGTTCGACGCCAATCGTCGCCAGTACCAAGACGATGAAGGGGATCGAACCCGACGGCACTCCCGCCGTGCCGATGCCGCCGAGAATCGCCAGATAGGCTACGGTAATCTGCTGCCCAAGCGTTAAATCGACGCCCGCCAGTTGCGCCAAAAAGAGTACGGTGACGCCTTCATACAACGCGGTGCCGTTTTGATTGGCGGTTGCTCCGACCGTCAGCACAAAGCTATTGATTTCGCGCGGCACGCTCAAATTCTCTTCCGATACGCGCAACGCCGTCGGCAGCGTCGCATTGGAAGATGAGGTCGAGAATGCCGTCAGCATCACGGTCTTGATGCGGCGGAAGAACTCTGTCGGCGAGATACGTGACAGCAAGGATACCGAGAGCGAATAGACGCCAAACATGTGAAGCGCCAATCCGGCCAGCACCGTGATGACGAACCAGGCGAGCGCTTGTAGAAGATCAAGCCCGAAGCGAGCCGTGTTGTTAAATAACAGACAAGCGACGGCGAAGGGCGCGAACTTCATGATGATGTCTATAACTTTGGCGGAGATTTGATAGAGCGCCTCGAGGCCGCGCACAAAGGGCGCGGATACAGACGACGGCAGTAAGGTGATGGCAACGCCGAGAAAGAGCGCAAAGAACATCAGGTGCAGCATGTCAGGCGTGCCGCCCGAGGTTGCGGTTGAAGGATTGTTGGGCACGCCCGCAATCGCGGCAATCGGGTTGGAAGGGATCAACGTCTTTACCACTTGCATCAGCGGCGAATCGCTCGAAGAAGTCGTCTTCTTCGAGCTTTCGACCTCGCGCGCCGCCGCCGAGCCGTAGCGTTGTTGCAAGGCTTCTTTCGTTGCCGGGTCAATGCGGTCACCCGGCCTCAGCGTGTTGGCCAGCGTCAGCCCGATGACAACGGAGATGGCCGAAATGACGAAAGTATAAGCGAAAGCTTTCAATCCGACTCTGCCGAGTTTGCGAATGTCGCCGATACCGGAGACGCCGACAACGAGCGATGAAAAGACCAAGGGCACAACGATCATCAGCAACAACCGCAAAAAGAGTTGGCCAACTGGCTCGGTCAGGTTCGTCACGACCCAAGCGATCTTCGGATGCTCGCCGCCGAGGGCTAAGTTCATGCCGACGCCCGCTACGACGCCGACAACGAGGCCGATCAGAATGCGCGTATGCAATGGCCAGCCTTTCGGTTTGTCGGGAGTCGTGTCTTTCAAGTCGGTCGTCAGTTCACGTTCATAAAAATCCTGTTCGGACGCACTTGCCTGCTCTTTCTGTTTATCGTCAGCCATGTTGTCCTTTCTTGCGATTGCGGTTTAGACCTTACGAGGCGGATGAAGCTTATGGATTTTGTCAAAGTGAGTCAATGACAAGCGGGTTGTGAGCCTGCAGTTCGCTTTCCGAATGGCCTGCTATTGAGTATCATCCTTTGCATTACCATCAGGAGGAATCAGAACCGATGCACACCATTCGACGTTCGCTCTTTGCTTTGCTCACTCTGGCACTGTTGGCACTTACGGTCGCAGCACAAGACAGCGGGCAGGTGCTCAGGCTATCCGTCGGCTATAACACCTTGAAGAATTCGACCGCTCTGAGCGACGAAAAACGCGCAGAGATCGAACGCCTCGAAAAACTGGCCTTCGAAGCCAACACGGCGCGACGCTATGGTGATGCGATCAAATACCTCACGCAAGCCATGGCGGTCATTCGCGGTCAGCAATGGACGCCGGGGCGTGCGCTCACGGCTGCGCTCACTGTCAAACTTAGTCGCGCCATGGTCGAACCTGCCGAAACCGTGAGCCTGCAAATCGGGCAGATGTTCGCGCTCGATGAAAAAATTCCCTCCAAGCTGAGCGCAACAATAGAGCTTCGCAAAGGTAACGAGCCGGTCAAGACGCTTAAATCGGTTGCGGCAATCTCGCCGGATTTCATCGCTAGCCCGACCCGCATCGAAGTTAGCATCCCTGATGTTGAAGCAGGCAATTATCGTTTGGCCTTGACGCTTACTTACGACGGCGCGGCGGAGCCGATCAGTAAAACGGTGGCTCTGCATATCGAACGCGGGCTGGCGGCGAAATTTGCGGCGGCGAAAGCGCGCGCCGACAAACTCGCGGCACGGTTGCGCGCCGAAAAGAGAGAGGCGTTGCTTGCCGCTTTGCCATCGGCGCAATATCGCTTGCGCTTATTCGAGATGGCGGCGGCTTCCGAAATCAATTTCGACCGCATCAATTTCAACGATGAAGTGGCCGAAGCCCTCGTCTTATTGGAGCAGTTGGAGGCTGGGCGCGACCCATTCAGCGTGCGACGCGGAGATCTTCGCAAAGCTTACCTCTCACCTGTAGACAATAGCTTACAGCCTTATCGCCTGTTCGTTCCGACAAGCTACGATGGCTCGAAGCCATACCCTCTCATCGTCGCGTTGCATGGTATGGGCGGCGATGAAAACAGCTATTTCGATCAATACCTGCAAGGGGCGTTCAAAGTTGAAGCCGAAAAGCGCGGCTATCTCGTCGCCTGTCCGAAAGGCAGGCAACCGGCTTCGATGTATGTTGGTGCGGCAGAACGTGATGTGTTAGACGTCATCGAGGAAGTGCGTCGTGCCTATCGTATCGCCGATGATCGAATCTATATGACCGGCCATTCGATGGGCGGATTCGGCACTTGGTCAATCGCCATCAATCACCCTGACCTGTTTGCTGCGCTCGCGCCGGTAGCGGGCGGCGGCAACCCCGCGGGCATGTCGAAGATTGCGCACATTCCGCAATTCGTCGTCCATGGCGATAACGACAAGACGGTTCCTGTCGAACGCTCGCGCGTCATGGTTGAAGCGGCAAAGAGGCTCAGTGTCGAGTTGAAATATTTAGAAATTCCCGGCGGCGATCACATCACCGTCGCGCCACGCACCTTCAAGGATGTCTATGATTTCTTCGATCTGCACCGCCGTAAGAGCGCCGATGCAAAGGCCGCTGCTGCCAAAGGCAACTGATAGAGATGCAGTTTTCGTTTCGGGCGCTGATCTTGCCAATGATAGCTTCTTGACGAGGCTCAGCCCCGGGGTTCGTTAGATGGCCCGCTGCAAGTCTGTAACTTCTGATGGCCAACTTGCGCGCCACAGCGACTATTGCTTTGCTCTGACCTTTCTTCTTCGCCAGCCGCAGATAGAAGCCTTTCAACTGCGGGTCACTGCGGCTGGCAATATGCGCCGCCTCAACGATCAGGTGCCGCATCAGCAATGAACCTGCCTTACGGCTGCCCATGTATCGCTTCTTTTCACCCGAAGACTGCTCCATTGGTTCCAATCCCAAGTACGCAGCTACCTTGCGGCCATTAGGGAAACGGCTCACTGGGCTAAGCGTGTGAGCCAACGCAAGCGAAGTCAGAATGCCGATTCCTGGATGAGTTGGCAGCAAAGTGACGTTTTGATCAGAGGCAGCTTGTTGCTTGAGCCATCTATCGATCTCTTTGACCTGCTCATTGAGCCGCTCGATGAGGTCAAGCCAGTGTCTTCGTTGGAGAGTCGTTGGCGTGCTCAAGGGCAAGCTCTCCAACTTCTGCTTACCAGCCGAGGTGAACAGCTTCGCCTTTGCCGACAACCCAGCTCGCATAGCTGAGGCCTGAAGGCTGTTCTTGGCGATGGTGCGAATCTTCAGCAGGCGGCTGCGATAGCGGAGAGGCGAAGGATCAACTGACTATCAGCGTCTAGCCGATGGAGCTTGGGGAAATCGCCCCGCAACAGAATGTCGAGGATCAACTCGGCATCTTTGCGATCAGTCTTCTGACGGCGACGAGCCAGGCGACGAATCTCAGCCAGGTCGCCGATCCAGACTTGATGACCGAGTTTGGCCAAGCAGGCCTTCGAACCATGAGGTGTACCCGCTGGCCTCAAGAGCAACCATGATCTCGCCGGTTAGCGGTGAATAGAATGCCCGCCCATCATCTTTGTTGTGGTGCAATACCGCCGAATGGATCTCCCCGCTTTGTGCATCACAGTAAGAGATGGTTTGCGAGCGCGCCTGAAAATCAACGCCATAGAAGATTGCCATAAGCACATCCCTCCATGTCCAATGCTCGACGTGAGTTTATCACGCCTGAAGAAACTGCCTCATAGCATCACTACTGGCATTCCTCGTGAGGTGCAAATTTACAGAATCAAGGTTGCACCATCAATTGATTTAGAGAAAGTTTCGTTGGTAGACTGTCACCTTCACTGGTGAATTGACGATATCGCTGATAGGCTTGTTGATAGCTTTTCAGGGTAAGGGGTGACAGTTTTTTCAGGTATGGAAGCTCTTTGAAGAATTGGTCAAACATTAGCAGCCTCCGTAAATCCTCTTGGATTCCAGAAGTGGTTTAGGCTTTGCGGGAGCTCTAATTGTTCTAACAAAGCGTCTTACGCATTGGCCCTTTAGCTCAACGGTAGAGCAGAGGACTCATAATCCTTTGGTTGCAGGTTCGAAT
>CAYXVU010000040.1:0-35064 GCA_964468725.1 uncultured Clostridia bacterium | reverse complement strand
AAGATGATCTCATCTCCGTTCGCCATATATCTGGCGAAGTTGTAGCCGAGTGGGATGTAAAAACTTTAGCAGCACGATTTGCACAAAAAATCCCCGCGCTCATCTTGGTTAGCGCATTTCATGAAATAAGGGGAAAGATTGAATGGTTCAAGTTCGACCGTGCGCAACTACTCGAAGGCACATCTCCGCAAATCATTCGCAATCAAATTTGGGCTGGGAATATACTGATTGATCTACGCCTGCACGACAAAGTCACAAGCGCGCGCAATCACGGCACAGGGTTTCGAGCGCGTGAAGATAAACTCCCCCTACTTTTCAAAACCGTTCGGGAACTATGATTATGCCATCCACGAAGCAACATAATTTGTTCAACGAAGAAGAAGCCAACCAAGCGCAGCGCGCGACGCAGGAGGATTGGACGTTTTACGGCGCGTCAACCCGCGAACTCACTCATTGCTATCACGACTATCCGGCGCGCATGATTCCACAAGTGGCGGGCAAACTGTTGGACAAATTCGCGCCGAAGGCAATGCGCCTCTTCGACCCCTATTGCGGAACCGGCACCTCTTTGGTCGAAGGCCTGGTGCGCGGCATGGATGGCATCGGAACCGATTTGAATCCGCTGGCGCGACTCATCGCCCGCGCCAAAACGAGTTTCATTGAAAGCCGACTCCTTGATGCCACGATAGCCGATTTCCTGCGCTTTCTCTCTGCGCCGCCTCCGCCTGTGCCGCAGGCTTTTGCTATCAGTGGCATCAAACGGTTGGACTTTTGGTTCAAACCGGAAGTCATCGAAACGCTCGCCCACATCAAGTCATTCATTGATGCGATTGACGAAGAAGCGACGCGCCGCTTCTTTCAAATCGCCTTCAGCGAAACCGTGCGCGAGTCCTCCAACACGCGAAACGATGAGTTCAAGCTCTATCGCTACGATGCCGAGCGACTGGCGAACTTCCGTCCAAATGTCGGCAAAATCATCGCCTCGAAGCTGAGTCGTAATCGCGCAGGGCTGCAATCCTTTGTCGAACGGGTTCGTCAACACACGCGCCGCCCGCAAGCAACCGTTTGCGATTTCGATAGCGTCCTGGCAGTGCCTGCAAGCCAAATTGCATTGCAGAGCATAGACATCATTTTAACCTCGCCGCCGTATGGCGATTCGCCGACAACGGTCGCTTACGGACAATACTCGCGGCTGTCGGCTGCCTGGCTTGGTCTTTCTGAGCCGGATAAGATAGATAACAGATTGATGGGTGGAAAGTCTGCCAAACGGCTTGCTCAGTTGCCGAGTCCGGCGCTTCAGCAGGCGGTAGAAAAAATTGCTCAAGCAGATCATAAACGCGCCCGCGAAGTCGCAGCCTTTTATCATGACTTGCAACATTCGATTGCCAATCTTTCGCCCACTGTCAAAAGCGGCGGGCACGTATGTTATGTAGTTGGCAACCGCAAGGTGAAAGGCGTGGCGCTGCCAACCCATCAAGCCATTAAAGACTTTTTTACCGACGCAGGTTTCGATCACGTCGAAACTTTTCAGCGGGCGATTCCGAACAAGCGGATGCCGTTGAAAAACAGTCCGACCAATATCGCCGGGACGCACGATTCGACCATGCTCAAAGAGTACATCGTCGTTCTGCGTCAACCGGCACGGATGGTATAAGAGATTGCCTAACAGCAACTCCGAAGGCTGTCGCTTGGCCATCCCTCTTGCCAGATAGAAAAGGAGAATCGAATGGCTGAAAAGATCAATCATCAGTGGCGACTGGCCGCGCATCCCGTCGGCTTGATTAAAGACTCGGATTTTCAATGGGTCGAAACCCCCGTCGCGCCGCTTCAGGACGGCGAGGTGTTGGTGCATCATCAATATCTCTCGCTCGACCCGACCAATCGCGGTTGGGCGGGCGAAGAGGATACCTACTTGCCAGCGGTTCGCATCGGTGAGGTGATGCGCGGCGGCGGCATCGGCGTCGTTGAAGAGTCGCGCAACCCGAACTTTCAAGAGGGCGACATCGTGCAAGGCCTCTTTGGCTGGCAAGAGTATTTCACCTCGAACGGCGAGACTTTGAACAAACTGCCGATCATTCCCGGCTTGCCGATGACCGCTTATCTCGGCCTCTTCAGCCATATCGGCGCGACCGCCTATTTCGGGCTGCTTGAAATCGGCAACCCGCAAGCCGGAGAGACGCTCGTCGTCTCGACAGCCGCGGGCGCAGTCGGTTCGCTGGTCGGCCAGATCGGCAAGATCAAAGGTTGTCACGTCGTCGGGCTTACGGGCAGCGATGAGAAGTGCAAATGGATTACCGAAGAGTTAGGCTACGACGCGGCCATCAACTACAAGACCGAAAACCTCGCGGCCAGTCTGAAACAGCATTGCCCCAACGGCATTGATGTCTATTTTGAAAATGTCGGCGGCAAAATTCTCGACGCCGTGTTACTACAGATCAACAAACACGCGCGCATCGCGCTGTGCGGGTTGATTTCGCAATACAATGCTACCGAGCCTGTACCCGGCCCTTACAACTTCGTGCAGTTGCTCATCAAGAGCGCGCGGCTCGAAGGCTTCATCGTCATGGACTTCATGCATCGCGCGCAGGAGGCCTTTCAAGAACTCGGCAAGTGGTACATGGAAGGCAAACTCAAATATCGCGTAGACCTGGTGGAAGGGCTGGATCAAACCGTCAAAGCGGTCAACAAACTCTTCGACGGTTCGAATCAAGGCAAACTGATCGTCAAAGTTTAACCGCCGCCAGCAGACCGGAGATAGAAGGCAGATGGGAAGCAGTGGTGCGCCTCTGCTCCCCATCCGCCTTCTGTCTTCCGAATTCTCTCTTCTGTCTCTCGTCATCTCTTCAGTCGCAGCGACGGGTCGCCAAAAAGAATCCAACTCTGTTTGACATCGCCATTGGCGATGTCGCGTTTGGCGCGGGCGACGACTTCGCCGAGCGTGAGCGATGCCATCTTCTCATCAAAGAGAATCCGATAGAACGCTTCATTGATGAGCGATTGGTCTGCGGGCTCGGCAAGCGTCGTTGAAGCCCATACGGCAATCGCGCCGCCGCCTTCAGCGAGCAACAGGGCTTCTGCCAAACTCTCATTCACCGGGTCATGAAAGAAACCGTTCAGGCACGTCATTGGGGCAATCAGTGGCAACCGATTGCCATTGGTCAACGCCCGCGCATCAGCAACCGTCAGCAGATTCGATTGCCACACGGCGCTTGAACCGTGCCCGTTGTAATTGATGATGCGCTGTCCGCGATCAATGGCATCGAGCAACATCTGCTTGGCGGTCGCTGTGCCGACTTGCCCGCGCCGAATCTCTTCGACTTGCAGATGGGCAGGCAACAAGTTTCGCAAGCGGTCGTTGGCGCGTTCAAAATCGTAGCCATCGTTGCGGTCGGCAACCAGCAAGACCGAGTCACCGATCTCCGTTCTTTCATAGGCGATGAGTTTAGCGACTGCCGCAGCAGCCTCTTCCGCTGAACGAACCGGCAGCCGCCCGATAGCCAAATCTTCTCGCCCACCGATAAACCAATCGTCACTCGCCGTTTCGATGTACGACGTGTCAATCAACTTCGTCGGCACGAAATCGGTATCGCCATAACCGAGATAATTCTTCGGGTCGAGGCTGGCATCGCCTGCCAGCAGCACATAGCGTGGAGCCGTTTTGCGCCAGTTGTTTTTCGCATAGGCGATGAAGTCTCTGAGCGCGGCAGGCGACTTGTGTCCGAAATTGAATTCGTCATAGACATCTTCGACATCAATGATGGCAACCGATATGCCTTGCGCTTCACGCAACGCTTTGAAGGCGTCGAAGCTCGCCATCATTTCGCTGCGCGTAATCACCAACAGGTCTGCGCCATTAGTAGTCGCTTGCCAGTTCGAAGGTTGATGGGCGCGCACGCCATCGGGCGATTTGATGCGCGCGTCGGTGATTGCCAGCAAGCGGCGTTGCCCAATGCCCGGAACCGTGAGGTCTGCGGCAAAGCTCGCGCCGGTGGCTTTCATCGCCGGTACGATTTCGCTCACTTGTTGCGAGTCGGTCACATCAAAGACTCGGACGTTGCGACTAGTGAAGCCTTCGATTCTGATCTGTGACTTGCCGGACGCCATCAACGACAACGCATCATTGTCCGCACGGCTCGTATGCGCATAGGTCAGGCGAATCGTATTCACTAAGCTGATGTCGCTCTGCCCGCCCTTGGTCATCAAAGTGATCTGATTTTCGCCTTCGCGCAACAGGGCGTGCGGCACTGCTAGTTTCGCCGTGCCCGAAGCTTGCCGGTCGAAGCGCAGGTCACCAATATCGTAGCCGTTCAATCTGACATTGACCTGATGGGCTATGAAGGTGACGCCCTGTAAAGTGATGTCAAGCTGTGCGGGCGTCAGTGCCGCCGCATCGAGGTTTCCCAAAGTCACCGTCTGAATGATCGGCTCAGCGGTGATAACCGAACCGAAAAAATTCTCTTTGTCGCCATTAGCAAGCGCGGTGAAGTAGACGCCGCGATCTTTTCTTTCAACGGCGTAGAGAAAGCTGCGCGTTGCCCCGACGCTGAGCGAGCTGCTTGCTTTGCCGATGCGTTTGCCTTTCTGTTTCCCAACGACAAGCCAGTAAACGCGCGTCTTCGTTGACGGCGTATCCAACCCCAAGCCGTAAAATTCGACCGCGTCCGCCGCATCAAAGCGGCCATCGCTTGCGCCGGTCACGCAGATCGGTTGCTCCTGTCCATCAACAAACAATTGCAGCGAGTGTGGGCTGACATTTCCGCTCAGCCCTGCGGCCAGCAGCTCCGGTTGCGAGACGCGATACCAACCTTCCGCGCTGATCGAAATCTTCACCGCGTCTTGCGCGCCGAAGTTTGGACTGCCGAGCGCGTCACTTCTAAGCTTCGCCTGCGGTTCGACGGGGCGAGTCTGACCGGAGATTTGCGACGTATTCCCTACCGCGCTCAAAAACACTGCGCGGTCACGAAGGTGCGGCGCGCCGGTTGTCCGACTCGTCAGGACAGGGCCATGCCATATGCTGTTGCCTCTGAGATCAAACTCTTCAAGCCAGTAGCTTGTCGGTTCGCCTTTGGTTGCCCCGTCCCACCACGAATAGATTCTGCCGCTGGCCATGACCGTGCCGGGACCGGCTGCCAGAGCCGATCCGGCTAGTAGATGAGGGTTGAGCTTGACGCGCTTGCCTGCGATTTCTTTGTAAACATTGAAACCGAGATTATCCGATTCATAACTGGTCTGCCACTCGATCAGTTGACCGCTGTCATAGGAGGTCGCAGAAAATTCCTGCACATCCGCGCGGGTGGGCGCAAACGGCACATTCGCCCACCACGTCCCCCATTTGCTGTTGCTGCCGCCGACGGTCGGCGCTTGTCGCAATCGCGCATACTCTTGAATCGTCCAGATATCGGAATCGTTCGACGGGTCTACTTGGGTGTGCGAATAGTCGCCCCAACGCTGTCTGCCGGTTCCGAAATCCTTATCATAATAATCTTCGCCCTCTTTGTAGATGACCGGATCGCGCATGCTGCCCGGCGCATCATCCCGAAAGCGCACCGCGTACCCGGCGTCGGCAAAATCGTCCGATTCGAACTCGGAAAATCCGATGACCAGGTGTTCAAATTTGTTCACAGCGATGGTCGGGTACGCGTACCACTTGCCGCCGTTGTTGACGGTCGCGGTCGGGTCTTCAATTCGACCGCCGTCAACGAAGTTGCCGCTTGTGTTGATCTTTGTCCACTGAATAGCCGTGTGCGTCGGCGTGATCGCAGGCAAAGCGACGGTTTGCGCGTACCAAATGCCATCGGGATTGCCGCCGAAGCCATGCCGAAAGACGACGTTGCCGCGAATAAAGACATCACCGCTATCGAGCCGCGCCAACGTTCCCGGACAACCGCTCAAACATTGCTGCGGCAAACTGTTGCCGCCATGGGTTGCCCAACCGCCTCCGGTGCGGATTTTCGCCAACCCCAATGTGAGGGTTGGCGCGGCAGGTGTGCCCGTAATTGTAGACAGGCGGTAGGTCGCGGCGGCGCTGCTCAGATGGGTTACCAAATACAAGGTGTTTTCGGTTGCCGAATAGGTGGTCGCCGGATGCAAACAGAAATCTCCGATTCCCGTTACCAATGCCCCGGCCACCGCGCCGCCGCGCAACGACGGGTAGTCCAATACCAAGGCGCGACCTTGCGAAAACGTGCCACCGGCAATCGTGAACATATTCACAGTCACAGTAACCCAATTTTTATTAAACCCAAGCATCGGAAAGTCTGCCCACGTCAGGTTGGTGCTGTCCGCATCGAAAGCGAAGAGAAAGTAACTACCTTGCGGGTCGCTGGTCTGCGACACGCCGACCAAAATCGCCGAATTCGCCGATTGGGCGCCCGCAACCGCCGCAACGATCCAACGGTCGTTGTAGGGGTCATACACGATGCGCGGGTCAAAGACGCCGCCCGCACCGGTTGCCGCCCAAAACGCAGTGATCGAACCCAGACTCAGTTGCGAGCCATCTGTTTTACTCTGCACCTTATAGTTGTTATTCGCATTCACCATCACGTGATTGAGTCCGATGGCGCCGGTCGTGTCGGGCGGAATGTTGAACGTGCCCGCCGAGCCGCCGCCTTGCGCTTGATCAATTTCGGCAAGAAAGTTCGCCTGCGGCGAATGCGAAGCCATAAACGTGCCTGGCGCGCTCGGACGCCGCACGACTTCTGCTTGAGCGGCTAGCCCTTTGACTTCCGGCTCTTGAATGGTCATCGGCGGATGAATGGCCTTCGGCTTTGTGGTTTGCGATAAGGGACGAAAAGCCTCTTGCTCGGAGAGTTGGGCAAAGTTGATGACGGCACTCGCCATCGGCGACACCGCCTCTTGTTGTACAGATGCCATAGCCCTCATATCCGTCTCGAAAACGGAGCTCTTCGTCTGCGCGCGCGCGCGCGTGGGCAAACCGAATATGACCGTTGGCGCCAGCAACGTGGCCGTCAAAAGCCAGGCCAAAAACGGGTTGTTAGGGTTGGTTACGCGACGAGCGGCGAGCGATAGGGATCGCCAGTTGCGATATTGAAAATGTACTCCCTGCATCGTGTTACACCTCTGCCCGGTTGTTTTATTTGCCGACAAAAAGATTTTGCAGACCCCGCACGGATGGCCAGATTGGCCAAATCTGCACATTCCTTGACAACATTGGAGCGAATTGCCGACGGGGACAGGAAAAACGTTTGGGGCAAGTGGTGTGGGAGGATGTCAACTATGCACTGGTTATTTTTTCCTGCTCGGCCAGATCATAAGACACGCGCAAATCGCGTGCAAGAGTAATAGCCGCTTCTGCTTAACAGGAACCGGTCGAAGCTGGGAGGTTGAAGATTAGCGGCTGAAGATTCGAAACGGGAAACGGCCTCTCCCTCTTCGCGTCTTTGCCGCTCTACAACTTTGCCTTACTCGCAATCGTTGAGCAGGACGCTGACCGTGTTTGCGCCGGAATTCACAACCAGAAAATCGTCGCGCTGATCGCCATTAAAATCACCGGTCACAACGGTACGTGCATACGCGCCGACAGTTAGACTGGCGGCTTTCATCAATCGGCCTTTCCCGTCGCCGGAAAAGATCGTCGCTTCTCCGCTAGCAGGATTGATGGCGATGGCATCGCTATGACCGTCGCTGTTGAAGTCCCCCATTGCCAGTCCGTACGGGTTGCGTCCGAATGCCATCTGCGTAGCTGTAAGTAAGCTCCCGCGCTCGTCGCCGCGCAGCACCACAACTGCGCCGGTAGCGTAACTAGTCACCGCTATATCAGAGCGTCCGTCGCTATCGAAATCACCGGCAACCAATGACGAGGCGCTGACGCCAGCGGCGAAATTGGCGAGCCCCTGAAAGCTCCCTTTCCCGTCACCAAATAACAACGATATGTCACCCGACCCGGCGTTTGCCGTTGCCAAATCAAGCTTGCCATCACCATTGAAATCATGGGCGGTCAACCACAGCGGCCTTGTGCCGACCGCAAAGGCTTTACGATTACGAAACGCGCCGCTGCCATCGCCCGGCCAAACCGTTACGGTGTTGGGGTGATCGTTGGCGATAGCGATATCGGTTTTGCCATCGCCGTTGAAATCCCGTGCGATGATCATGCGCGCGCCCACTTCGATGGCATAAAGCTTCGGCGCGCCGAGTCTTCCCTTGCCATCGCCGAGCAAAACCGCCAGTCGGTTCGCGCGCGGATGGATGCAAACGACATCGGTGTTGCCATCGCCATTGACATCGGCTACATCAAGGGCAAGTGGCTGGCCACCGGCTGCAAAGTTGGCCGCTCGCGCCAATGCCCCGTGACCGTCACTGAGTAACAGCGAAACGGTTTGCGATTCGAAATTCGGAACCGCAACATCTGGCTTTCCATCGCGATTGAAATCCGCGACGGCGACAAAGCGCGGGCTTTGTCCGACAGGATAAGAAGCACCGCGAGAAAATTTGCTGCGCCCTTCGTTGAGCAAGAGAGTCAGGTTGGCCGACTGGCCATTGGCAACGATGAGATCAGGAAGCCCGTCGCCGTTGAAATCGCGCGCAGCGACAGCCATCGGAGAGACGCCGACCGGATAATCTTTCTTCACATGAAACCCGCCCATCGGTGAGGCGAAGAGGATAGAGATCGTATTCGCGCTCTGATTGACGGCAACGAGGTCAGGCCGCCCGTCGCCGTTGAAATCGCTGGTTATCACCTGACACGGGTTGTCGCCGACCGCATAACTTTTCGCTCCGGCAAAGGCTCTGCGCCCGCTGCCGAAGAGAATCGTCGCATCGTGTGAGGCATAATTGGCAACAATGACATCCATCACGCGGTCATGATTGAGGTCTGCGGTTACGACTTGCGAGGGAGTCGCGCCGACGGCGTACTCGCTGGCGTTGGTAAAGCGGCCTGCGCCGTTGCCGAAGAGTACGGTTACGGTATTGGCCAGCGAGTTAGCGATGAGCAAATCTATCTTGGCGTCACCATCGCAATCGCGGGCGTGAATGGCAAAGGGGTTTTGTCCCGCAGCAAATCGCAGCCCTGGCAGGAAGCCGCCGCGTGGGTTAGCCAGCAAGATCGAAACATCGTTGGACTGCGAATTCGCAGTTGCCAAATCGGTTCTGCCATCGCGATTGAAATCGGCTGCGGCGATGGCAAGCGGCGCAGTGCCGACTTTGAGGGTTGCGCTTATGGCAAAGTTTCCTTGCCCGTCGCCGCGCAGGATCATCACGTCATTCGCATCCTGATCGGCGACAGCAATATCTGTTTTGCCGTCCTGATCGAAATCATCGGCAACGAGCGCGCGCGGGCTTTGACCGACGGCGAGCGTAGCGGATTCGGCAAACTCGCCTTTGCCATTGCCGAGAAAGACCATCACATCATTCGACTTGGCATTGGTGATAGCGAAATCGAATTTGCCATCATGGTTGAAGTCGCTGGTCGCTAAACCAAGCGGCGCGGTTCCGGTTTTGAGCGTCTGCGCCAGCCGAAAGCGCAGAGTCGTACAACTGCCCGCAGCAAAGATCGGCAAGGGTATCGTTGCCGAGGCCGTCAACAGGACGAGGCACAGCCGCTTAAGAAGGGTGCGTGTTGTATCGAACCCGAAGCCGTTGAACATATCCCGCTCGTTTAGCGAAAAGGGCAGCCTGCAAAGCCGCCCTTTATTGAAGGCTGACGCGCAGCGCGCCGAGGTTGGTTACGAAGACGCGCCAGAAGACTAATTGGCGGCCATCGCCTTCTTCTCGGACTTCTTGAGAGCGGCTTCGATGGCTGCTTTCAGGTTCTCATAGGTCTTATCACGAATCTGGCGACCGTTGATAAAGACTGTCGGCGTACCGTTGATGCCGAGTTTGTCGCCTTCGAGCAAATCACGTTGAACCTTTTCGGCGAACTGTCCGCTATCGAGCGCCGCATCAAACTTTTGACGATCCAATCCCAATTGGCTGGCGTATTTTTTCAAATCTTCGACGGCGAGCGCGGTTTGATTGGCAAACAGCAGCGCCGAGTATTCCCAATAGCGGCCTTGCTCGCGAGCGGCTTCGGCAGCTTCGGCGGCTTTGGCAGCTTGAGCGTGTTGGTCGAGCGGAAAATCGCGCACGACCAAGCGAATCTTGTCGCCGAACTCATGGAGAATCTTTTCCAACACTGGATGAACGCGGGCGCAGCTTGGGCATTGAAAATCGGTGAATTCGATGATCGTAACTTGCGCTTGCGGGTTGCCTTTGGTCGGCTGATCGTCTGTGGCGATATGCAGGACAGGAGGTTGCGGCTCTTGTAAATACAGGGTAACCGCGTAGCTTTTACGCAACCCGGCGACAAAGAGATTTTGCGCGTTGCGTTGTT
Organism: uncultured Clostridia bacterium; assembly: GCA_964468725.1. Taxonomy (GTDB): domain Bacteria; phylum Acidobacteriota; class Blastocatellia; order UBA7656; family UBA7656; genus CAYXVU01. The sequence goes on along the minus strand of CAYXVU010000040.1, from coordinate 24,737 downwards.
CGCTCTGCGTCAAGTAGGCGATGATCTGCGGCTTGAGCGATTCGAAATCGCCATCGAGTTGCGCTTTATTGAGGTTGTAAAAATCGCGCGCTTCCGTGTCGCCGACGGCTTTCATTTTGGGTTTGATTTCGCTATCGAACAAAGCCGCCGTTGTGACATTGCGTTTACGGGCTTCGGCATCGAAGAGCAGTTGGCCGATGCGATCATCGAGGTGAACTTTGCGGAGATCGTACATCTTCTCTTCGATTTGGAAGGTCGCAGGTCGCAAAGCGTCTTCGATGTCACCGACAGTGACCGGCCTGCCGTTGACGATGGCGAAGAGGCGTGCGCGGTCGCTCTCATTCTTCGGCGGTGTGCTCTCTTTCTCAAAGAAGGTCACGGTGGCCGAGGTTCTGAGCTTTTCGGTGAAGGATTGGGCAAGCTCTTGCTTCTGCTGTTCGCGCAGATAATCAATGATCTGATCGCTGACCTCTTCGAACTGCCCGCGAATGCGCTGCTGATTCTGCTCGTAAAAGGCTTTGGCATCGGCGGCGGTCGGGGTGCGAACTTTGGCGTTGACTTCCGATTGATAGAGTTTGGCGATGCTGATGCCGCGTTTTTGCGCTTCGAGATCAACGAGCAGGTTGTTGATATGCCATTCGGGAGCGCGTTTGCGAATTTCCGAGACTTGTTCGGTGAGTTTTTTGAGGTCTTCGGCAATTTGCCCATCAATCTCTTTGCCGGAGATCCGGATACCGCCCACCTCGGCAAAGACATCGGGCGGCGCTTTGATTTCACAGCCGCAGTCCTCTTCTTTCTTCTCCGCCGCTTTTTCCTCGGGGGGCGTAGGCGTCAAGATTGGCACTGCTGGGTCTATGGCTTTCGGCTTTGCACTCGGTGTTTTCGATTTCGCTTTCGTCCGTTTGCTTTGGGGCAATGATGGGCTGACCAAGAGCAACAAGATGAGAAGGGCAAGCCAAGACGTTTTCATTACCTTCGACCTCAAGCAACCGCAACGGGGATGATTCGCCGTCGGGTTGATTTGCTGTGACAAAAATCGAGTGAAGGTTGAAAGCCGAAGCGGTTGGCTGACAGCTTTCAACCTTCAACCGGTAGCCTCTCTTATTTACCGGGTTGAGAAACGACGCGCAAGTAGGGTTTGAGCGTCTTCCACCCGCCGGGGAATTTCTCTTTGGCCGCTTCATCCGATAGCGCGGGAACGATGATGACGTCGTCACCGTCTCTCCAATTCACAGGCGTGGCGACACTGTGTTTGGCGGTCAGTTGCAACGAGTCAATCACCCGCAAAATCTCTTCGAAGTTGCGCCCCGTGCTGGCCGGATAGGTGATCGTGAGTTTGACCTTTTTATCGGGGCCGATGACGAAGACCGAGCGCACCGTGAAGGTGTCGCTGGCGTTCGGATGAATCATGCCGTAGAGGTCGGACACTTTGCGATCCGCATCGGCAATGAGCGGAAAGTTCAAGGCGTGGCCTTGCGTTTCGGCAATGTCGCCGACCCATCCAGTGTGCGATTCGAGCGGGTCAACGCTGAGGCCGATGACTTTGACATTGCGTTTATCGAATTCGGGTTTAAGGCGCGCCACTTCGCCGAGTTCGGTTGTGCAGACGGGCGTGAAGTCTTTGGGGTGTGAAAAGAGCACCGCCCAACTATTGCCAATCCACTCGTGAAAATTGATCGTGCCATCGGTCGTTTGCGCCGTGAAATCCGGCGCGTCGTCTCCTAATCGTATTGCCATAAATAAGCTCCTTTCTGTCTTCAGGGGTAGACCCATCGAAATGTCTAACGATAGCGTGTGAGAAGTGTTTGAGAGTTCACTGACAGAAACAACAACATCTGCCAGAGTTCAACGAACTCGCGTGAAAGTAGCGCCGATTTTGCGGTTCGTATTTGTGCATTGCTTTTTATTGAAGCCGAAAGCCGCGCGCCCGTCAATCCGTCGAGAAAAAAAATGGTGTCCTCTTTGCCGGGCACGCAAGTTGTCTGCAATCAATCAGCCAGGCAATAGAGCATTGGGCAGATGCGCTGGCAAAACGGTGCCATCGGGCTACTGACTATGCTTCCGAGCGGTTTCGGCATCACCTCATTCGCCGACCTGCGCTTCAGCCTCTTCGGCTTTTCGCTGCCGAAGAAATTTGCCGAACACGCCATTCCAAGGCGGGATGACAATCGAAACCGCGCCGAAGGCTTGCGATTGGCAAGCCAAGCGAATCAGCGGTTGCGGTTCGTCGGTTTCGATATAGCCGAACTCCTTGATGCGCCGACTCTCCAAAGCGCCGACTTCAGAGAGCTTTTCCGCGCCGCCGAGCACGCCGATCCAGCAGGTGCCGCACGATGCGGCGCGGCAATGCACGGGAATCGCGCCTTCGTTGACCGTGCAACGCGAGTCGCGCAGATGGTGCGGGCGTTTGTCTTCGGCGGCTGCCGTAGTGATGTGTTGCGAGTTGATGAGTGTGAACTTCGCGTCGTCAACATTCTCATTGAAGACGATGGTGAATTCCTTCTTTTCGCCTCTGAGAAAGCCGAAGATGCCTTGATCGTCATCTTTGGCGCGGGCGCTGAGAATCTGTTCCGGCGTTCGTGCGACGACCTTGCGCGGCAACTTCATCAGGCCGGGCGTCGCCTTGAAGGTTTCAATGCCAACTTGTTGCAGCGTCATAAAAGCGACCGCAGTGATGGCGATCAGCAGCGATTCGTCCGCGCCGATATGTTTGGCGACGCGGGCGGCAACCTCGCGGATCTGTTCGGCCAGATCGAGGCTCGACGCGGGTTGCGACGAAGCCGCATGGGCAATGACGGCGGCTTTGACCTCCGGCCAGAAGCGATGGCCGTAAAGAAATTCATGCGAAGTGTCCAGCACATTTTTGAGAAAGTAGGTGCCTTGCAAACCCAGTCGTCTTTCCAGTTCGGCGAGGTCATTGCTCTGTTGCAAAGCGCGGGCGAGCGCGAGCGGATAAAAGGCAAACCAGATTCGCACGCCATTTTGATCTACGCGATGAATTCGCGGCAGCAGTTTGTCAACGATAGTCGCCCATGCCCGGTCATCGTGTTGATTGAGGAACGCTTCGAAGAGGCTTTCATGATGGGTATGCATATCATCGCTTCCTACGGGGTTGAATATTCGACTGCTTGAAACCCGGCATTGTAGCAACACTACCGCTATCGCCTCAAACGGGAGTGCGCGCTCGGCGAGGGTTGCTTGATTGACAAACCGATGGCGCACGCATTAAAACGCAGGCAACCGAGAAGACCGCAGAAGCAGCTAGGGAGTTGAATTCGCAGACTAAGGAGCGAGGTTATGAAACGAGCATTACTTTTTGTCTTGATGATGGCGTTGGCGTTTTGTGTGACGGCTCAGGGGCAACGAAAATCGAAGGTCAAACCGCACGGCGTGCTGCTCGAAGAGCTTACTTGGGTAGAGGCGGAGAAGACGCTCAATCACGATACGGTGGTGGTCATTCCGCTCGGCGCAGCGGCAAAAGAGCACGGCCCGCATCTGAAACTCAAAAACGATTTGATTCTCGCCGAATTCCTTAAACGCGCTGTCTTGATAAACGCGCGGGTCGTCGTTGCGCCGACCATCAATTATCATTATTATCCGGCGTTTGTTGAGTACCCTGGCTCGACCTCGCTGCGTTTGGAGACGGCGCGCGATTTGACGATTGATATTTGTAAGAGCTTGGCGCGTTATGGTCCGCGTCGCTTTTACATTCTCAACACTGGCATCTCAACGCTGCGCGCGCTCAAACCGGCTGCCGAAATGCTCGCCTCAGAAGGTATCACCATGCGCTACACCGATCTGGCCAAGATTCTCACTCCGGTGGAAAAAGCCATTGGCCAGCAAGAGGGCGGCACGCATGCGGATGAGTTCGAGACTTCGATGATTCTCTTTATGGAACCGAGCGCGGTGAATATGAAAAAGGCGGTCAAGGATTATCACCCGCAGGGGCGCGGCGGATTGACGCGAAATCCGAATGGCGAAGGCACCTATTCGCCTACAGGCATTTGGGGTGACCCGACGCTGGCGACCGCGGAAAAAGGCCGCATCATCACCCATGCACTGATCGAAGGCATTCTCAAAGAGATCGAAGACCTGCGCCGCACGTCCGTTCCGTAGCCGAAGCGAAGCCGTCGTCCGCTCGCAAGGTCTCGGTGACCATCTTCTAATCCTAAAAGCAGAAGGGGAAATGATGACCATAGCTCGAAGTCGTTGCCAAATCGTATGCGCTCTACTAGCTCTCGCAGCGTTTTGTGTGATGCCGTTCGGCGTTACATCACAGACCGAGATGCGCGGCTATGCAGCGCCCGCTGCCGAGACGCAACGCAAGCTCGAAGACAACTTCAAACGGCTTCCTTCACCCGAAGAAGCGCGCAAGCATCATCGTCTCTTCACCGCCGAACCGCATCCGGCAGGCTCCAAGCGCAACAATGAACTGGCTCGCCACATCGCCGACCTCTGGAAAGAACAGGGGTGGGAAGACGTTCGCATCCATCAGTACGATGTGATGGACACCCATCCGCGCGAAGTGATGGTCGAAATGGTCAGCCCCATCAAATACCGCCCGACGCTGCGCGAAGACCCCTACAACGTAGACCCCGACACAAAAAATAAGGCGGTGCGCTCAGGCTTTACCGGGATGTCGGCTTCGGGTGAAGTCACTGCGCCGGTCGTCTATGCCAACAGCGGCAACCCGGAGGATTATGAAGTCCTGCGTAAAAACGGCATCGAAGTGCGCGGCAAAATCGTCATCGCGCGCTACTCCAATCCGTATAGCTATCGCGGCTTCAAAGCGCTGACCGCCGAACGCGAAGGCGCAGCCGCGCTTATCATCTACTCTGATCCAGCAGAAGATGGCTACAAGCGCGGCAGAGTTTTTCCCGATGGTCCATGGGGGCCGGAGAGCCACATCCAACGAGGCGCGATCACCTACGACTTCATTGTTCCGGGCGACCCGCTGACGCCGGGTTGGGCTTCGGTGCAAGGCGCGAAGCGCATCGCGGTTGAAAAAGCTCAATCGGTTCCAAAAATCATGGCGTTGCCGATGTCTTGGCGCGATGCCAAACCGCTGCTGGAAAATCTGGGCGGACCGGAAGCGCCGAAAGAGTGGCAAGGCGGGTTGCCCATCAAATACCGGCTCGGCGGCGAGGCGGTGCGCGTGCATGTGAAGATTGATATGGACAACAGCATCAAGCCGAACTTCGTTGTCGAAGCGCGGCTGCGCGGCTCGGAGTTTCCCGACGAACTCATCGTGCTCGGCAATCACCGCGATGCTTGGGAATTCGGCGGCGTAGACCCGTCGAGCGGCACAGCTTCGCTGCTAGAGTTGACCCGCGCGATGGGCGAATTAAAAAACCAGGGCTTTCGCCCGCGCCGCACTCTGGTCGTTTGCAGTTGGGATGGCGAAGAAGTCGCCCTGACCGGCTCAACCGAATGGGGCGAGCAATTTGCCGATGAGTTGAAGAAGAAGACGGTCGCTTATCTCAATGTTGATTCCTCTGTGTCGGGGCCGAATTTCAGGCCGAGCGCCGTCGCCTCGCTCGCCCCGCTGCTTGTTGAGTTGAGCCATGAGTTTCGCACGCCTTCGGGTAGAAGCCTCTACGAAGAGTGGCGCGAATCGGTCAACCGCGAGCGCCGCGAGAAAGGCAACCAGCAAAGCGTAACCGATGCCGAACTGGTGGATACGCGCATCGGCAGCGGTTCCGATCACACGGTGTTTTTGAATCATCTCGGCATTCCGACTGTCGGGCTGACCTTCGAAGGGCCATATGGCGTCTATCACTCTGTGTACGACGATTTTTACTGGATGAACAAATTCGGCGATCCCGGCTATCGCTATCACGCGCTGACCTCCGCTTATTGGGGGGTACTCGCGTTGCGGCTGGCCAATGCCGATGTGCTGCCCTTCGATTTCGCTGTTTATGCTGACCATCTGCGCGCCTTTATTGAAGAGATTCAAGACAAGAAAGATGTGCAGGGCAACTTGGATTTGCGACGTGCCTTGCAACGCATCGCAGAGTTGAAAGCCGCAGGCCAGCAAGTCAATCAAGCGAGGCGCGAGCGCCTCAACGAAGGCGAGTTCAACGCCCAACAAGCCAAACGTATCAACCGCCAAATCCTGCTGGTTGAGGCGAACTGGCTGCACAGCGATGGCATTCCCGGTCGCCCGTGGTTCAAACATCTGCTCTATGCCGCGCGCTTCACCTACGCGCATCTTGAACTGCCAGGGCTTACAGAAGCGGTTGAGGCAGGCAATTGGAAAGAGGCACGCAAGCAGGCACGGTTGCTCGAAGAGGCGCTGTCAAGGAATGTGAATCTGCTGAAAGAGGCAGCGTCGAATCTGACAAAGTGACGGACGCACAGGCTCGCTAAAGTAGGGGAAAGGCAGGGAATTAGCTGCTTCGGCAGCCGGTTCGGCGATCATTTCTGCGGTTGCAGACGCGACCGCAGGGTTTCTAACTCTTTTTGCAACTGCATATACTCGGCGTTGGCTCGTTCGACATCCAGACGTTTCCGATGCAGGCGGGCGCGGTCACGCGGGCGCAGGTTTCCCAACCGGGTTGCCGTATTGGTACGGACGATTTCGCGATACTCCTTCAGCGCCTTCTTTACCGTCTCGGCGCGCTCTTTCACCTTGCGTTCCAAAATGGCTGTCCGTTGCTTCAAGCTTTGTGCCACATTCTCTCCTTCAGGTAGGGCAAAGCCACTCGCCCTCCTGACTCATACCCATCCCTGCCTCTCTGGGGTATGGAGGCGAGTGAAACCGGCTTCGGAAAGACTAAGATTTTACCTTAACTTTCCTATTGCAAGTTACTGATTGTTATGGTATTGTCCGTCTCGTGGGCTTGAACCTCCGCGTCACGGGTGGAGCCGCGACGCGGAAGTGTATCGGTGGTGCGCGGGATACGGAATATTGAAGTTGTGGGGCTAAAATATTCCAAGGGGGTTTGTCGCTTCGATCATAACCGCGCGCCACTTTTATACTCTGAACGGGTAGATAGAGTCAACAAAATAAATCGTTACCAGTGTTTTGAGGAAGCCCCGCATGCTCTCTAGCGAAGCTCTTGCCAAGATTCTTGCTGAAGCCGACCGCATCATTTACGACGCGCAAGACCTGTTAAACAAAGCCATCGAAACCGGGCACGACGAGTTGATCGAAGCCGCTACCAAGAACCTCTATCAAGTCATCGAGAATCGTCAACGTCTGACCAAAGCCTTTGCCCTCAAATCCGCACGCTGATGAAGCCATCGCTCGGCTCTCTCCTGCGTTAGGCAACGTCGCAGGAGAGCGATTGTGTACGTGTGCGCTTTCACATCGGCAAGGCGGGCGTGTAGAATAAGGCTTCTTTATGGCAAGCCAAGTCCAATCCTTCAAAGTGCGAGAGGCTGAAATTGGCGGGGGGCGGCTGTTTTTAATCGCCGGTCCCTGTGTGGTTGAAAGCGAAACCCATGCCCTCAAGATGGCGGAAGCGATTCGCGCCATCACAGATCGGCTCGGCATTCCTTACCTTTACAAATCGTCATACGACAAGGCTAATCGCACTTCGATCAACGCGCATCGCGGGCTCGGTATGGAAGAGGGCTTACGGATTTTGAGCCGCGTCGGTAGCGAAGTCGGCTTGCCGATCCTAACCGACGTGCATGAAACCGCGCAGGTGCGTGCTGCTGCTGAAGTCGCAGACGTGTTGCAAATTCCCGCTTTTCTCTGTCGGCAAACCGATTTAATCGTTGAGGCGGCGCGTTCCGGTCGCGCCGTCAATATCAAAAAAGGGCAGTTTGTCGCTCCTCACGATATGGAGCACGCCATTGAAAAGGTGACCGCGCAAGGCAATCATCAAGTCATCATCACCGAACGCGGCACGAGTTTCGGCTATAACAATCTGGTTGTTGACTTTCGCGGTTTGCCGATTATGCGCACCTTTGGCTATCCAGTCGTTTACGACATCACGCACAGTTTGCAGCGCCCCGGCGGGTTGGGTGCAGCGAGCGGCGGCGATTCGCAGTTTATCGAGTATTTGGCGCGCGCCGGTGTGGCTTGCGGGGTGGACGGCGTGTTTATGGAAGTTCACGATAATCCGGCACAAGCGAAATCGGATGGCCCGAATAGTTTGCCGCTTGAGCGACTCGCGCCCTTGCTTGAAAAGCTTACAGCTATCCATGAATTGGTGCGAGATCAGTGATAATTTTTGGCAAGTCGGACAACACAAATTGATCGGTTCAGTGCGCGCCTAAAGGCCAGCGGCGGGTCGCATCTGCCCGGATCGCGTCGCACCAATCGCATTGCCGGTCACTTAGCGGGCACAGACAGGTTGCCCATATAACTTCAGGAAAGGTTTTGCTCCTGATGGGAAAAAAGGTTTTTTTCGCTCTTTTCATCCTCCTCGCCTGCGTCATCCAAGCTGCGGCGCAGGAAGTCGAAGTTGATCGCTACACCGTCAATGCGCGGATTGATCTGGCGGCTAGCGCCCTTGAGGTGCGCGCCTCACTGGCCGTCACCAACCTCGGTCAAGCGCCCAAGTCGCGCCTCTTTCTGCGCCTCGTTAAGCAAGCCAAAGTCAGCGCCGTAGCGGTCAACGGCGCGCCCGCGCAATTCGAAGTCACCGATGACCGGCGCACCGCCACGCTCAGTCAACTCTCGATCACCACCCAGAACGCGATTGCTGCGGGCGCGAAAGGGACGATTGATGTTACCTATCGCATTGACGCGCAAGAATCCACCCCTCTCCTCTCGGTTTATCAGGGCGAAGTCTTGATGCTGCCCGATGCCGTTTGGGTTCCTATGCCGTCAACGATGTTCACCCTCTACGGAGCGACAACCGCGCCCTGTACGCTGACGGTTACGGCATCGTCGGGCGCAAGCAGTTTTCGCGTCGCTTCTTCAGGGGGCGGCAAAGCCGAAGGGCAGACCTTCACCTTCGAGCAATCACTCAATACCTTGCCGCTCATCGTCGCGGGCAATTACGAATCCCCCAACGCCTTCGATCACGGCGGCATCAAAGTCGAACTATACGTGCAGCCCGGACTCGGTTCTGGAGAGAAGCCGGTCGCTGCGCTAATGAGCGAAGAAGCCAAAAAGATGATTGACTTCTTCACGCGCTTGCTGGGCGCGCCGCCTGTGGGCGCTTCGTTGCGCATCATCTCTTCGGTGCATGCCAGCAACGTTATTGTTCCCGGCGCCATCGTGCTCAATGAGCAAGTGTTTCGTCAGGACCTGTTGGATGCGGTGACCCTCGAACGTCTGGCCGATGCGGTAGCGCGGTTGTGGTTGGAGGGGCGCGTGCGCCTGCGCGGGCAAGAGACGCGCGCCGCACAGGGCGACCGTCCTGCACTGCGCCCGCGCAGTCCGGCTCTGTTACGCGATTCGTTGCCGCGCTATCTGACGACACTCTTCTTTGAAGACCGCTATGGCAAAGAGGCGGCAAGCGAGGCTTTGTCGCGCATGCGTTGGAGCTACACGCCGGTCGCGCAATCCGGGCGCGACGGCGAATTAGGATTGCAAACACTGACCCAATCAACCTATGGGGCTGCGGCTTTTGGCAAAGGGCCGTTGGTTCTCCGATTGCTGGCGGAGACAGCCGGACGCGATAAGTTCATTGCCGTCGTGCGCGCGCTGTTTGGCGCTCCGCAAACGCAGATCATCACCCTTGAAGAGTTCCGTCAGGCGTTGGTCAAAGCCGGTTCTCCAGAAGTCGAAAAACTCTATCAACAGTGGGTCGAAGCGATCATCGAACCGGACGTTGTGATCGGTATTCCGCAACCTTCGGACAAGCCCGGCGCGCAACGGGTCAATCTCCGCAATCTCGGAACCGGCGATGTGGCAATTAAGGTTCTCGCGCTTACACAGTCTGGCAAACCAGTCTCGGTGACTGTCGCCGTGCCCTCTGAAAGTTTGGTTTCCGCCGAGATTCCCACGGCTGAAACGATCACGTCAGTCGAAGCCGATCCCGATAAGCTGCTCGTCCAGACCAACTACGACAACGATGCCAAACCGGTACGCATATCGTCGCAGACGCTCTTTACCGAAAGCATCGCGGCTTTCAATAAAGGCGAGTTTACGCTAGCGGAGGCGAAACTGCGCGAAGCCCTGCGCACAACGCCAAACAATGCGCTCCTGCGGGCCTGGTTGGGGCGCGCGCTGGCAGCACAAAATAAAGGTGATGAGGCGATTCGGGAAGCCAATGCCGCGCTCAAAATCGAACCGCCCACCGGCGGCGCACTCGCTTGGGCGCACATCACACTCGGACAAGTTTATAGCGCGCGCGGCCAACAGGCGGAAGCGGCGCGTCACTTGCGCCGCGCGGCCATCGAAGCGGACGAAGCGCCTGCACAATTTGCTGCCAGCGAAGCTTTGATCAAAGTCGAACGCGCTGCTGGCCCTCCGCAAGTCGAAGATTCGATCCGCAGCTTTATCACGCAACTTGATTCGCTCATCAAACAACCGAGTTCCGACAAACTCTTCTCGGTGGTTATTCGCAACAACTTGAAAAAATTTGTGCAAGGGTTGACGATTACGCCGCCGACGGCGTGGACAACCGAAATTTTGCGAGTGGATCAGATTGATGCCAATCGTGTGGCGCTCGATGTCGGGTTGCGCGTGCGAACCCAAGATGCCGAGCCGACCGGCACAGCACTGTTCATCCTCTACCGCTCAACGACCGGCTGGATGCTCGAAGAGGTACAACGCTTCAATGTAAGATAACTTCCGGTTTCTGGCTTTCTCTTGCTCGCCGATTCGAAACGAGCAAGGGGTAACCAGAAATCTTCAGCTCAAACCCGCAGCTATGAAAAAGAATCTGGGCGCAATCCTTCTCGTATTGGGGTTATTCCTCATCATTGTTGCGCTCAATCTGGTCTTTATTCCCGACAACGCCAGCCAGGAAGATGAAACCAACGGCGACCGCTCTTCCTATCGCACCACTCCCTACGGCACGCGCGCATTTTACAGCTTACTGGACGAGAGCGGTTATCCGGTCGAGCGTTTGAACGAACCTTACGATGAACTCAAAGATCGTCAAGATATCGGCACCTTGGTCATCATCGCTCCGCCGCAACGCAACAACCCGACGGAAGAGGAGTTCAAAGCCCTCGTCAAATGGATCGAAGACGGCGGCTGCGTCATCGTCATAGACCACGATATTGATGTCGAGTTCGGCGAGGCCAAAGCCAACACCCAATTCAGCTTCCTCCAAAACAAGGTGCGCGTGATGCAACCGACCGCTTACACGCGCGGGGTCAATACCGTTGCGGTCTCTGCCTTCGCCAAGCGCGTCAAACTCGACAGCCCTTCGACCGTCTATCATATCGGTGACGATTACGGCGGCGTGTTGGCCGATGCGCAGGTCGGAGAAGGACATATTGTTCTGCTCACCGATCCCTTCATGGTTGCCAATAACGGCATCGCGCAAGCCGACAATGTGGTTCTCGCGCTCAACTTGTTCAATGGCCGCCCGCCCGGCAAGATCGCTTTCGATGAATACCATCACGGCTATCGCAGCGGAGATTCGGTCGGCGTGGTCTCTTATTTTCGCGGTACGCCAATCCCTTGGATGCTGGCGCAACTCGGTCTGATTGCCTTATTGGTGGTCTACACCTATGGGCGGAGGTTCGCGCGTCCGTTGCCGCTCAAACGCGAAAGCCGCACGACCAATCTTGAATTTGTCTCTTCGATGGCCAACATTACGCGACTGGCGCGCGCCACCGATCTGGCGATGCAAAACGTCTATCACCAATTTCACAACCAACTGTGCCGCTATGTGGGCTTGCCGCCGGGGGCGGAGACCTCCAAACTGGCGGCGGCGGTTGCGCGGCGCTCGCGCTTCTCTGAAGACGAATTGCGCGGCTTGCTATCCCGTTGCGAAGCGGTAGCCAGCGGCGCGAAGGTGAGCGATACCGAATTGCTTACCCTTGTCACCCGTCTGCGCGACATCGGAGCGCGGTTGAAATTGTAAGCCCAAGGCATCAACAGCCCGCACCTCAACGGGCTGCTTTCAAGTTGAGAAGACGACGCCTATGCCAACCGATCAATCACTTTGCCGACGCGCTCGCTCTGACGCTTTGAGGAAGCATTTGATGGCAGGAGTCGCACTGCTTGCCTTGCTGACTCTCGTTGTATCGTTGCGTTTTGTCGCCACCGCCCAAACGGGGTCGGCTGATCTGATCTTCATCAATGGCCGAATCTGGACGGGCGACGCGGCAAAAGCATGGGCGACGGCACTCGCCATAAAAGGCAATCGGATTATTGCCGTTGGCTCCGATGCAGAAGCCAAGCGACGGGCAGACCATCACACGCAGACGATCAACCTCGCCGGACGCTTCGTTATGCCCGGCATTAACGACGCGCATATTCATTTCTTAGGCGGCTCGCTCGGCCTCTTCGAAGTAGACCTGTTCGGCGCGGCGTCGCTTGCAGAGATGCAAAAGCGCGTTGCCCGGTACGCTGCCGAAAACCCCGATCAAGCCTGGATCACAGGCTCCGGGTGGGAGTATTCCAACCTGCCTGATAATCGGTTGCCGACCCGCGAAGACCTCGACGCGATCATTAAAGATCGTCCGGTCTTTTTGCGCGCCTACGATGGGCACACCGCTTGGGCAAACACCAAAGCTCTCGAATTGGCGGGCGTGACCGCTGCTTCGACCTTCACCGGCTACGGCGAAATCGTCATTGACGCGCAGACTAAACAACCGACCGGCGTTCTCAAAGAAGGCGCCATGTCACTGGTTAATCGCGTCCTTCCCAAACCGACCCGCGAACACAAACTCGCAGCCTTGCGACGCGGCCTGGCGTTGGCCGCCCGTCTCGGCATTACCAGCATCCAAAACGCGCATGGCAACGATGATGACCTCAGCCTTTACGCCGAGCTTTTACAAAACGGCGAACTCACCGTGCGAACCAGCATAGCCTATTCCGTCCATCCGCGAACCACTGCGGCGGACATCAATCGCATTGCCGGGATTGCGCGCCGCCATCAGAGCGCGATGCTCAGAGTAGGCGCGGTCAAAATCATGGCTGATGGCGTAATTGAAACGCACACGGCTGCGATGCTTGCGCCCTACAGCGATCAACCGACGGTTTCGGGCAGCCCTGTCTATACCCAGGCGCAACTCAATACTCTCGTCGCCCTGGCCGACCGCGCCAGTTTGCAAATCTACATTCATGCCATCGGCGATGGCGCTGTACGGATGGCGCTCGATGCTTTTGCACACGCGCGCCACATCAATGGCGCGCGCGATTCGCGTTTTCGCATTGAGCATATCGAAACGGTTGCAGCGGCGGACATTCCGCGCTTTGCCAAACTCGGCGTGATCGCTTCGATGGAGCCGATTCATGCAGACCCCGGAACCAACGGCGTCTGGCTGCCCGCGGTGGGCGAAGAGAGAGCGCAGCGCGCCTTTGCATGGCGGGCGTTGGAACTAGCTGATGTGCGCTTGTTGTTTAGCAGCGATTGGCCTGCGGCCATTAGCGTTGACCCGATGCGCGGGCTGCACAACGCCGTAAACCGGCGTACAACCGATGGGCAACCTGCTGACGGTTGGATACCCGCGCAGCGCGTATCGGTCGAGACGGCGCTCCGAGCCTACACCGCCGCCGGGGCCTATGCTTCGTTTGAAGAGAAGACGAAAGGCAAACTCGCTCCCGGTATGCTCGCCGATGTGATCGTCTTAAGCGCCGACCCCTTCAAAGTAGCACCGCTCGATTTGCACAAATGCCGCGTCGAAATGACGATCTTTGACGGACGTATCATCTATAACATCGCGCAGTAGTCACCCAAATGACGTTTGACGGATCGGCTGCTTACAAGATCAGCGATTCCAATAGGCGGCATCTTTCTGCCGTTGTGCCAGTGTCAGGCAACGGGATGATCGGCAGGGTTGCGCCAAAGGTCGGCAACTCATCCAACTGCGCGCGGCACCATTCAACATCGCCGCAGATAGCGATTGCTTCGACCATCTCATCGGTCACTGCGCTCATCGCACTTTTCGGTTTGCCCGCTTGCCACAAAGCTTTGACACGGTCGGCCTCTTCGGCAAATCCCAACCGCGTCAATGAAGCGTGATAAAAATCGCCCATGCCGCCGATGTAGTAGGCTAGCGGCAAGCGCGCAGCGTGGCGCGCCCGCGCCCGGTCGTTGCCAACGACAAGGTTGATAAAGGGCGCGATTTCGATATGGTTGGGGTCACGACCAACACGCTGCGCGCCGCCATGAATCTCGCGGATGCCGTCGGCAAGGTGAGCGCGCGGCCAGTGCGTCGGCAACCAGCCGTCAGCGATTTCGCCGAGTTGTCGCAGGCTCTTCGGCGAGAGCGCAGCGATGTAAATCGGTATCTCGGCGCGGCGCGGTTGGCAGCCAAGTTTGAAGTGTTTGACTTGCAAACATTCGCCTTCAAATTCAAGCGTATCGCCGCTCAGCAAGGCACGAATAATCTGCACGCATTCGCGCATTCGCCTGAGCGGCTTATGATAGAGCAGGGAATGAAAGTCTTCGATCACTCGCGCGCCGCTCGTTCCCAGCCCCAACCGAAAGCGCCCGCCGGAGATGTCATCCAGCGTTGCCGCGCTCATCGCAATCAACGCCGGACTGCGACTGAAGATGTTGATGATGCCGGTCGCTAGCCCGATGCGCTTGGTATGTACGGCCAGTTCGGTGAGCAAAGTGAAGGCCTCTTCTCCCCAGGCTTCGGGCAGCCAGAAAGAGTCATAGCCGCAGGCTTCGGCAGCGCGCACGCATTCGATGAGCGCCCGCCGATCCAACCCTCCTTTATCGAATCCGGGCAAGCGTCCGAGATAGAGTCCGAGTCTGCGCATCGTGAGGCAAGCATAGCGCGCCAGCGAGCGACCTACCAAGGCGTCAAGCGACAGCGGCTATCTTTTGCCGCGCCGATGTAACCGAACTCTTTAGCACAGCGTTTATCGTTTACCGTCGTGTGTGCGCTGAGTTTGTCGCGCGCGCCCGCGTGCTGATACCGTAAGGTCGAGCATGAATAGAGCCGCCGATCAATTTGCTACCGCACCGATGGCCGATTCGTCCATCACGTTGGATGAGGTCAGCGATGAATCATTGGTGGCGGCGGTGCGCGCCGGTGACCAAACGGCGTTCGAACAAATTTTCGAGCGCCATAAACTGCGCGTCACCCGCATCAGCGGACGGTTTTTCAATCGCCCCGAAAAGGTGGAAGAGCTCGTGCAGGAAGTCTTCACGAAAACCTACTTTGCGCTCGACGATTATTCGAAAGAGCGCGGTTCGTCGTTTGCGGCCTGGATTTCGCGCATCGCCATCAATGCTTGTTATGACGAACTGCGCCGCTTGCGTCGTCGTCCCGAAGCTGCGATCAGCAGCATCACCGAAGATGAAACGCTATTTTTGAACGCCCGACTGGGCGATACCAGCACGGCGAGTAATGCGGAAGCGACAGCCATTTCGCGCGATCTGGCAGGAAAATTGTTGGCTCGCTTGCAGCCCGATGATCGCTTGGTGTTGACCTTGCTGGAAGCCGAAAATCTGCCGGTCGCAGACATCGCGGCATCGTTGGGATGGAGCATTTCGAAAGTGAAGGTGCGCGCCCATCGCGCCCGCGCAGCATTGCGGCGCGTGTTGAATGAGTTTGTGTAATTGAGAATCGAGGATGGACATGTTTGGCAAACCGAAGAAGCAGCTTCTGGATGATCGGATCAATGAATGGATGCGGTCGCTCGCCCAAAGCGCGAGCCTGAGCGCAGAAGAGACCGAAGCCGTTGCCTCACAGATCAGCTTTGCGAGCTTGCGCGCACGCATCCGCGCACAACAAGCGCACACGCCAGCAAACGGCCTGACCGAGAGTTGGCTAGCGACCCTACTGGCCGTGCGCATTGCGATTCCCGCGATGGCGCTGATTGCCCTGCTTGCCCTTACCCTTCCATGGTTTCTGCAAACAGAAGCCGCGCCCAATACGATTGACACGGCGCTGACCGGGGCAACGGGCGCAGGGATCGAGCGCGTGCAAAACGGCGGAACGTGCGCCATTTCGACCAGCGATCAATGCGCCGTCTCGACGGAAGAAGTGCTGGCTACGATTGTCAGCAGCAAAGCTGCGGGGGAAAAAAAATGAATACGCAAAACAGAACATGGATGAAAGTATGGGGAGTGCTCTTGACCGTCTTTGCGCTTGGGTGTGCGACCGGCGTCGGCATTAGCGGCGTTCTTCGCTCACAACCGAGCGCGAGCAATCTGCCCACTTCGATTCACAACGATGCCTATTTCAACACGCTGAAAAAAGAGTTGGACTTGAACGGCGAGCAGGCGGCGGCGATGCACAAAATTTTGGAGGCGACGCGCACCGATTACCGAGCCATCTGCGCCGAAGTGCGCCCGCGTTATGACACTCTGCGCGAGCGCACACGCGGTCAGATGCGCGCGCTGCTATCGCCGGAGCAACAGCAGAAATTCGACACTCTAGTGTTGCAGGAAGATTGTTCCACCTGCCCGGATCGCCGCCGGTAATCAGCCGGGGCGGGCAGTCGGGAGAGGTAGAGGGAGATGCGATGAAATTCAAACCCGTAATCCGGCTCATCAATTTCGCGCTCGCCTGGTTGCTAGCTGCCGCTGCGATTGCAGCAGAGCCGGGGATTCAATCGGCTGGCGATGGGCTAGCGATTCAGAAACTCGACCATCCGCTGATTCAAACGATTAAGCAGTTTCAACTCGCCAAAGCGAAGAGATCAAAAACCGCCCAACGATTCATAGCCGCTGAGGCGCGCATCTGGTACGACAAAAAGGAAGGCGCAGGCAGCCCTTATCAACTAGCGAGTCGGTGGTCACGTTGGGACGAATTTTTCAAAGCGCAGCGCACCTTCAAAGGTTGGCAGGTGGAAGGCAATGCCGTGTCGGTAACGATTGTCGAAACCAACGATTACTATCGCTTGACCGAACGCAGTGCGTGGCCGGTTAAGCTGACCTGGTGGCTCAGTGACGAGAGAAAGATCATCGGTGTCTTTGTCAGACCGGCAACCGGCGAAACTCCAAAAAGCCGCATCGGAGAGTTCCAACAGTGGGCAGGCGAGCATCACCCTGAAGAGCTGAATTACCTGATGCCGGAGGGCAACGTCAATCCCGAAGGCGACCGCCCCGAACGGATCAAAGCGCTGCTCATCAAGTGGCGCGCGGCTGTCGGATTGCCTCCGTTGACGAAATAAGAGGTCGGTGAGCAGAGCTTTGCGCCCCATCCCTCTTGGCCTCTGTAACCGAAAACATTTTGACTGCGTATATCGGGGAGCAAAGTTGAGACCGTTCTTACACGCGTGCGCGGAGCGCGTCTGGCCAGACTGCACTAGCGAGCATCGGCTTTGCACAAATGCCGAATCGAATTCGACAAAACCTGTTTCAATGGAGGTGAGTGCATGAAGCGTAGGAGTTGGAAATCTGTGTTGTTAATGGCCATGACGTTGCTATTGGGCGTGACGGGAGCAGCAAACAGCAATCGCGTTCGGGCGCAAGAGCACCCGGAAGACAAGGTCGAAAAGATCACCGTCGAAGAGTTACAAGCCAAGCTGGCAAAGAACGAAAAGCTCGTCATCATAGACGTGCGCGGCAGCGATTACGATAGCAGCGCGACGAAGATCAAAGGCGCGATTCGCATCCCGCCTGCCGAACTGGCAGCGCGGCTTGCTGAGATTCCGCGCGACCAGGAGATCGTCACCTACTGCGCCTGTTCAACCGATGGCGGCTCGGTGAAAGCAGCGTTGACCCTGCTCAACAACGGCTTCAAAAAAGCCCGCGCTCTCAAAGGCGGATGGAACGCTTGGAATGCGGCGCACGGCGCGGTCGAAGCCAAGTAGTCACAGGGTAACAGACAACTGATAGTTCAACGGGAGTCGCAGTTGCGGCTCCCGTCTTTTTTCGGCAAAGAAGTGTTGAACTATTCCCGCCGACGTGGTTGAATCGTCACAAGCTCCTGAGTTGTAGTTCCGTTACTTCCCCCGTGTGAGAAGCGACCCTTTTGGCTTTCGAGCGAACTGGATAGATGGCATTCAGCAGAACAGAGGCGCTACGCCAAGCAGAACAACAAGCGGCGAGAGGCAACCTGGCTTCGGCCATCACCATTTATCGCAAGCTGCTACATGCCAATCCTCTCGATCTCCTCTGTGTCAGCGCCATTGGGGATTTGCACCTGAAGGACGGCACGCCCAACAAAGCTATAGAATACTTTACCCAAATGGTGGATGATTTCCTGCGTCTCGGCTCGAAAAACAACGCCATCTATGTCATCAAAAGAATTCTTCAACTCGACCCGCACAATGTCGCGGCCAACTTGAAGCTGGGCGATCTGTACTTGCAGGACGGCGAAGCCGAGAAGGCGCACGATTGCTTCATCGAAGCGGGCGCCAGATTGTCGCAACAGGGCAAGCTCGATGCGGCGCTCGACGCGAGCCGCAAAGCGTTGCTCGCCAATCCCGCAAGTCGGCAGGCGAAGGCGGCGCTCGCCGGTTTGGAAGCAGAAATTCAGCAACCCGCATTCACAACCGTTGCTGCCCCGCAACAACTCGAAGCCATTTATATCTCCATCCCTGATGCGACGCCGGTAACAACGGAAGAGAGTTTTCAGGACGCCACTTTTTTGCCAGAGGCCGCCTCCTCTGCGCCGCCTGCCGTGAGGGATGACAAGACCGTGATTCAAAACATCGCGCAAGCAGAGATGCTGGTAGGCTACGGAAAGATCGAAGAAGCGATTGCCTGCCTCAAAGATATCTTATGGGAGCGCCCTGATTTCATTGACGTGCGGGTGCGGTTGAAAGATATCTACCTACGGGCTTCGCTATTCGACAGAGCCGCCGACGAGTGTATCAACATTGCCGGTTTGTATGCGGCGTTAGGCAACCGCGAACGCGCCAGAGACTACATCGTGCGCGCCCGCCTGATCGTCGCTCGCACGGCTTGATGATCGCAGGTCAAACGCCCGATCCCTTCGCTGTCGGCAGTTGTTCGTAGCGATGCTGCCTTACGTTGCTTGCGCGCCCACTGCTATAATCCGGCGTTCGAGATGAAGAAGATTCTGGTAACTGGCGGAGCAGGGTTTATCGGCAGCCATCTGGTTGACCTTTTGCTCAAAGAGAATAGGAATCGCGTCACCGTCATTGATAACTTTCATGACTTTTACGCTCCGGCGATCAAACGCGCTAATCTGGCGCAGCACTTTGACAATCCGAATTTCGCATTGCGGGAAGCCGACATCTGCGACGCCAACACTTTAAATGCCATCTTTTCCGCGGCGCAATTCGACGCGGTTGTGCATCTGGCAGCCCGCGCCGGAGTGCGCCCTTCCCTTGAACAGCCGCTCGCCTATCAGGAAACCAACGTGCGCGGGACGTATGCCCTGCTCGAAGCCGCACGGCTGCACGATGTGCCGCGCTTCATCTTTGGCTCTTCGAGTTCAGTCTACGGACTCAATGCGGGCGTTCCGTTTTCGGAATCCGATCCCATCGCGCAGCCCATCTCGCCCTATGCGGCGACAAAGATCGCGGGCGAAGCGGCGTGTGCGGTTTACAGCCATCTATATGGGTTACGTGTCATCGCGCTGCGTTTCTTCACCGTATATGGCGCGCGGCAGCGGCCTGATTTGGCGATTCACAAATTCGCGCGACTGATTGATGAAGACAAACCGATTCCGGTCTTCGGCGATGGCTCTACCCGACGCGATTACACCTACATTGACGACATCCTCGCGGGCATCCTTGCGGCGCTTGCTTATGAAGAGACGGATTTTGAGATCATCAACCTGGGCGAATCCGAAACTGTCGAGTTGAATTACCTGATCGCCGTCTTAGAACGCGCGCTCGGCAAACCGGCGCGCATTGATCGTCAACCGCTGCAACCAGGCGATGTGCCGGTCACCTACGCCGACATCAGCAAAGCGCAACGGCTGCTCGGCTATCGCCCACAAACGAAGATCGAAGATGGCATCGAAAAATTCGTGCACTGGTTCAACCGGCAAAAGAAGTGATGAGGGAAAAAACAGAATCCAGAATTCAGAGGAAGCATTGCGCGCCGACTTCCGTACCCCTTCTGACTCCTGAATTCTGAATTCTTGCCCCTCGTCACTTCTTTTAGTTGCTTCCCCGCGAGCGCGCAGTCTACTATCTCTGTTGTCGCGTGACCGGCTGTTTGCATCATTTCATTATGAGTAAGTACCGTTTGAAAAGCGTTCGAGAGGTTACCAGCGCCGCGCCGTCGCCAGAATTATCTGTCTTTTTGCCCGTCTTCAACGAAGAAGAGAATATCCGCCCGCTGCATCACGACCTGACGGAATCACTAAGCCAACTCGGTCGCACCTATGAAATCATCTACGTGGATGACGGCTCGACTGATAAGAGTCTGGCAACCTTACGCGAGCTAGCCTTGGCAGATCGGCGCGTGCGCGTCATCGCGTTGCGGCGCAATTTCGGTCAGACGGCGGCAATGAGCGCCGGAATCGATCACGCGCGCGGCGAGATTCTCATCCCGATGGATGCCGATTTACAAAACGACCCGGCAGATATTGCCCGCCTGCTCGACAAACTCGATGAGGGCTACGATGTCGTATCGGGTTGGCGCAAAGATCGTCAGGACAAGTGGCTGACGCGCAAATTGCCTTCGGCGATGGCCAACCGCTTAATCTCTTCGATCAGCGGCGTGCGGCTGCACGATTACGGTTGCAGCCTGAAAGCGTATCGCCGTGAAGTATTGGCCGACGTGAAACTCTACGGCGAGATGCACCGCTTCATTCCCATCTATGCCGGATGGGCGGGCGCGCGGGTAGCCGAAATGCCCGTGACCCACCACCCGCGACGGGCAGGCAAATCCAAATACGGATTGTCGCGCACCATCAAGGTCGTCTTCGATCTAATCACCGTGAAGTTCATGGCGAGCTACCTGACCAAGCCGCTCTACCTCTTCGGCTCGGCGGGCTTGATCTGTTTGGCGGTCTCGCTGCTTTCCCTGATGGGCGCGTTGTTTTATCGCTTCGTTCATGATGTGCACCTCAATCGCATGCCGCTGGCGACATTGGCGATGATTATGTTCGGCATGGGGGTGCAGTTTATCTTTATGGGGTTGCTCGCCGAGATGATCGTTCGCACCTATCACGAATCGCAAGACAAACCGATCTACCTCGTCCGCGAACGCATCAACATCGAAGAGGAAGATGTCAGTGAATGACGCTTCACAGGCAGATCAGTCCGGCAATCCGGTTGCGCGTCAGGAGCAGTCTTCATCGCCTCGCCACTCCCCGACTTCCGCACCCGCACGCCTACAGATTGCGGGCATCGGCATAGATAACCTCAGCCAGACGGAAGCTCTCCATCATATTGAAGGCCTGCTGCTACAAGGCGGCACGCATTATATGGCTGTTGTCAACGCCGCCAAACTGGTAGCGGCAACTCGCGATGCGCGATTGCGAAAGATTCTCCTCGATGCAGACCTTGTGACCGCCGATGGCATGTCGGTAGTGTGGGCATCGAAAGGGTTGGGACAGCCGCTCAAAGAGCGGGTAACGGGAATTGATCTGTTCGCCAAGTTAGTGGCGCGCGCCGCAGCTTGTGGCTGGTCGGCCTACTTTTTCGGCGCCCAGCAGCACGTTGTCCAACGGCTGGTCAACCAACTGACGCGCCAACACCCCGACTTGCAGGTTGCGGGTTATCGCAACGGATATTTCTCGCCGACCGAAGCTCAAGCGATTGCCGAAGCGATCAAAGAAAGCCGAGCTGACTTGCTCTTTGTGGCGCTCGGCTCGCCCGCGCAAGAGTACTGGATCAGCGCTCATCTGGCGCAGACGGCGGTAAAATTTGCCCTCGGCGTGGGCGGCAGTTTCGATCATCTCAGCGGGCTGGCAACGCGCGCGCCGCTGTGGATGCAGCGCAGCGGCTTGGAGTGGCTGCATCGCTTGCTGCAAGAGCCAACGCGCTTGTGGCGACGCTATCTGATCGGCAACGCTGCCTTCATTTGGCTGGTCATCAAACAAATTTTTACCCGCAAGTGAGAGCCGCCGCGGGCAAGCCGAACTGGCGCCGATGTGGCTCAACCGCACGGCTCAACCTGCTTGACGCTTGCGGACGTGTTTGTTGTAATCGCTGTGAGGTAGAAACGTGGAACAGAGCGACTTGATTTATGATTGGAATCGTGTGGAGGTTGCCGAGCCGCCCCACCGACGCATCGAACTCAATGACGAAACCTTGCGTGACGGGTTGCAATCACCATCGGTCATTGACCCGCCGATTGACAAGAAGATCGAACTTTTACACTTGATGGACTCGCTTGGTATTGACAGCGCCGACATCGGGTTGCCGGGTGCGGGGCCGCGCGCCGTCGCAGATGTGACGCGGCTGGCCAAAGAGATCGTCGAATGCAAACTCGATGTGCAACCCAACTGCGCGGCGCGCACGGTCATCGCCGATTTGCAACCCATCATTGATATTTCCGAACAGGTCGGGGTGGCCATCGAAGCCTGCACCTTCATCGGCTCAAGCCCCATACGGCAGTATGCCGAAGGTTGGTCGTTAGAGATGATGCTGACGGCTACCGAAGAGGCTGTGAAGTTTGCCGCTTCGCACGGGCTGCCGGTGATGTATGTCACTGAAGACACAACCCGCGCCCATCCCGATACGATTCGCGCCCTCTACACGACGGCCATCGAAGCGGGCGCAAAACGCATCTGCGTTTGCGACACCGTCGGCCACGCCACCCCCGAAGGCGTGCGCGCCCTCATCCGGTATATCAAATCCATCGTTGCCCAGACCGGCGAAGAGGTGAAGATTGATTGGCATGGCCATCAAGATCGCGGGCTAGGCGTGATCAATGCCCTCGCCGCCTTTGAAGCGGGAGCCGACCGTCTGCATGGCACGGCGCTTGGCGTCGGCGAACGCGTCGGCAATGCGCCGATGGATCAGTTGCTGGTGAATCTGTACTTGATGGGCTACTTGAACCGTGACCTGTCGAATCTGGCGCGCTACTGTGAAGTCGCCAGCGAAGCGACCGGCGTGCCGATTTCGGTAAGCTATCCGGTGGTCGGGCGCGATGCCTTTCGCACCGCCACAGGAGTTCATGCATCGGCGGTGATCAAAGCCTTTCGCAAAGGCGACGAATGGCTGGCAGATGCGGTCTATTCCGGCGTGCCCGCAAAGATGTTCGGACGCGAGCAGTTGATCGAGATCGGCCCGATGAGCGGCAAATCGAATGTCGTCTTCTGGCTGGAACGGCACGGATACGAAGCGACTGAGGAGCGCGTTGAGCGCATCTTCCATCAAGCCAAACAGTGCAGCGCCGTTTTGAGTGATGCGGAAGTGCGCGCCTTGTGCGACTGACGAAAGCCGTTTAGCGGAGACCGGGCAGCCATTCTGCATGCCGCCTTGTGGCAGAGTTACCATGCGACAGCCATTGAGTCCGACAACCATCCCGTTCAATTTGCGCGCCAAAGACCTGTGCCATACGCCGGAAATCGCGCTTGCCTTTCGCTACATCGAAAGCGCCTCGGCAGAAGCCCAAGACGAACTCATTCGCATCTGCGAAATTCCTGCGCCGCCCTTCAAAGAAGCGGCGCGCGCACGTTATGTCAAACAACGATTCGAAGAGTTAGGTTTGGCACAGGCTCGCATTGACGCCGAGGGCAATGTCATTGCGACACGGGCGGGGCGCGCAGATCATCCGAGCCTTATCGTCTCCGCGCATCTGGATACCGTCTTTCCTGAAGGCACCGACGTTCGCGTGCGCCGCGAAGGTCACAGGTTCTACTGCCCAGGCATCGGCGATAACACCTGTGGAGTGATGAGTCTACTGTTGCTCGCGCAAGCGTTGGATGTGGGTGGCCTTGAAACCGAAGGGGCGATTCATTTCGTTGCGACGGTCGGCGAAGAAGGCGAGGGTAATCTGCGCGGCATCCGCTACTTGTTTACGGAAGGCGATTTTCAGGCGGGCGTTGATGCCTTCATCGCGCTTGATGGGCCGGGGTTGGAGCGCATCACCACGCGAGCGCTCGGTTCGCGGCGGGCGCGGGTAACGATCACCGGGCCGGGCGGCCATTCGTGGGGCGATTTCGGCATCGTCAACCCTGTGCATGCGCTCGGTCGCGCCATTGCGCGTTTTGCTACCTACCCCGCGCCCTTTTCGCCGCGCACCTCATTCAATGTCGGCATCATCGAAGGCGGTTCGTCGGTCAACGCCATTCCCGAACGCGCCAGCATGATGGTGGATATGCGCTCGACGGTGAGCGGCGAGATTGACAAACTGGAAGCACACTTGGGGCGCGTCGTTGAAATGGCCGTGCGCGAAGAGAACGGGCAACGCGCAGCCAGCAGCACAACCTTGACCTTTCAACTTGAGCAGATCGGCAATCGTCCGTCGGGCGAAACGCCAGCCGATTCGGCCATCGTGCAGACCGCCATAGAGTGTTCGCAACTCTTAGGCATAACGCCGCGATTGGATTGCTCTTCGACCGATTCCAACATTCCCATTGCGCTCGGCATTCCCGCTATCACGATTGGCGTCGGCGGCATCGCCCAGAATTGCCATACGCTAGCAGAATGGTACGAACCGACGGGGCGCGAACTGGGCTTGAAGCGGTTGTTGTTGCTCACCGCCGCGCTCGCCGGAGCAGCGGGTTGATTGGCAAGCACCGGCTCAGCCATCAATGTTCTCTGACAGGCTTTGATCGGAAAAAGGCGCGCGGCTCGTCGTGATTCGACTCACCCTTGCGGGTTAACCCCGACGCGCCGCGCGCCCTGTCAACTTCATCATCGCATC